>CAZZPQ010000075.1:0-15651 GCA_964655595.1 uncultured bacterium | reverse complement strand
GTCTCTGTACCTCATTGTACTACGGAATTGTACTACGGAGACCGATAAATTGATTGCAGATTTGAAAAGCAGTTCCTCGCTTCCTAACGCTCTGCTCGGGATAAATCATTGGGATAAACCCAAGGATTTATCCGGAACCGGTATAAAAAGGTATATCACTGCCAAAAGCAGACACCTGGGCTTCGCCTCAGTATGACGAAATAAAGAATGACCAGGAGGCTCTACCAGTTGGGTATTGCTTGGTTCAAGAGCGCAAAAACTCGCTAGGCTGATCGGTCAGCGGGGGTAAGTCCGCCAGCGACCGCAGGCCAAACTCGAGTAAAAACCGCGCCGTCGTGCCAAAAAGGAGAGGTTTGCCGATAACGTCCTTGCGCCCGATAACCTTAATGAGCTCGCGTTCCTGCAAGGTATCCAGGGTCGACGCGCAGGACGCACCACGCGCCAGCTCGAGCTCTCCCCGTGTAATCGGCTGCTTGTAGGCAATCAGCGCCAGCGTTTCCAGTGCTGCAGTAGACAGGTGCGGCAGCGGCGGTGGCGAAAGCATATCTGCCAGCGCTGGCACCAGGCCAGGTTCAACAACCAGCCTATACCCCCCTGCCACCTCTTCAATAATAAGCCCCAGAGAGTGCTCACGCAAAGTTGTTTGCAGCATGGTGATGATATCAGCAACATGCTCCTGCTCCGCATTTCCCAAGAGCTTGCCAAGCTCCGTGGGGCTGACAGGTCGCCCCGCTGCCAAAAGAGCAGCGCAGACCAGTGCCTGGGAGTGTTCCTGATTCGTCACAAGGCTGAGTGTATCCTGATTTGCACGAGGTTTGCGTATCAGTTGAGGCTGCGCGGCACGATGGGAAAACTCAGCACTGGCGTGGCGCTGACGCCCTGCCGCTTATGGTACTGGGCCTGTAACTCCACAACCGCACCCACCACCGTGTTCTGATAGTGAACTGGCGAGGACTCGAGCGTTTTACAAATGGTGCCATTCACCGCCAGTCGCCTGTCGTCACTGCCATCGCGACTGCGGCATTGCAGACTGTCTGGCACGATGCGAAAACCCGTATCTGGCACAATAAAGTCAGCCAGGATTCTGGCAGATGTACCACGGATGCTGCTGTCAATAGGTGGTGGAATAGTGCTGTCTAGCCTGGCCTCGGGAATATTGCTGAGGTTTCGGCGGTATTCCATAATCACCCAACTCGCATCATTGCGGGGGTCCTTGAGATATTTACCAAAGCTCGAGTTCCCGCTTATAAAGCTGGAGCGCTGAATGGGATAGTAAGCCACAAACTTTAAGCAGGCATCGGGGTTGGAATCACTGCATATACCCACAGGATGATCTGGCACTTCGATAAACGCCAGAATCGGATCCGTGCCCACCAGCCAGGTTCCGTTAGCGGTTCTTGGGTTTCTGCTGGTGTAGCCACTTTGGCTGAGCGTCAGACTCACCCCGGGGGGGTAGATATACAAAGCCCGCGTCAGCCGATCAGCGATAATCTGCCCGGCAAAGCGGGTTTCATCAAGCAATTCACTATCGGCTATCACGGTTGCCACTGCGCCACTGCTGCTTTGCAGCCCTTGCGAAACCAGACCCAGAATTACCAGCAAAATAGTCGCAGCCAAAAGCATCTCGAGTACACTAAAACCAGCAGTGCGGCGCATCAGTTGCCCACCATATCTGCCGGAATGAGTGGGCGGCTGATCTGGGTGGACATCTGGTAAATTCTGCCCTGATCATCCTCTAAGCGAATAGTGACGGTACGCAAGTTGGCACTGGCGGGGGCTATAGGGAGTGGTCCCGCGTTCACTTCTTCATGATTGACAGTGACAGTAGCCGTAAAACCTGCCGGAACATTGGCTTCAACAGGCAAAGCATAACTCAGGTCATCGTAGTTTTCATAAATCCGCCAGGCGTTGCGCAGATAGTCCAGGTGATTGCGCATATAGGTGGCGGCAGCGGTTTCCTGTTTCGATACGCGCGTAAGCCTTAGCGCATCCGCAAAGTAGACAAACATGCTGATGGCAATCGCAGCAATGACCATGGCCACCAATACCTCAGCCAGTGTCAGACCCATGTCACGGCGCACCGGCTACCACCTTACCCGTAACGCCATAAACATAAACCAGCATTTCCTGCTTAAAGCGTCCGGAAAGTCGAAACTCATAATTGGTGGCAGCCAGACTGCCATAGGGCGCCCTATAGGTCAGGCTCGAGCCACCGGACGCAGCGCTCAGCTTGACGCTGCCAGCCTCGGAAAACCTGACGTTGCGCGAACTGCCACCACTGACGATTGTAAGACTGTCCGCCGTCCAGGTAATCTGCTGATTCGCTGAGGTGCGACGGGCATCGCTACGGGCGCGGTCAAGCTCCATCATGAATACCTGAGTCGCCTGTTGCAGCTCGAGATTTGCGCGCCAGCGTCCCAGAGAAATAAAAGCGATACTCAGCAGCACGGCGAGAATACTGATAACCATCAGCAGCTCGAGAAGGGTAAAAGCCTGGCGCTTCATGCTAGTTAAGTCTGGAACTCAGTGTCTCATTTTTGTTAATGAGTCTGAAGCCTGTGCGCGTCAGGGTAATCGCCTGCGAGTCCTTGATGCCCAGAAGGCTTTTTAAGCGCTCATCATAGTGAATTCTGAGACCACCCCGTCTGGAAAATGCCTGCTCATAGCCAGGAACCAATACACCTGTATCAGCAGCAATCAGCGAACCGTTTAGCACCATACTGCCCTGTATCTGTGAGGTCTCTGGCGCAATCATAAAAATGGCATTACCTGAGTAAAGGATGCCGTCAACCTGCAAATGACTACCTTCACTACCCTGCTCGATATTGCGAATCCAGCGCTCACGAATGTACAGCTCGGACTCGAGCACAGCCTCTGCACCAGGATTGCTACTCAACCAGTTCGCCGTGGGTTGCAGGCTGATAGTAGCAGCACCACTACTCTCCAGGAAGCTTTGGGGAATCTCGGTGAGTTGCCTGTAGACTCGGCAGTCATGATGGTCGCTCAAGCCACAGCGGTAGACTGGGCTCGTCTCCCGCATGCGGTAAAAACGCGGGGTATAACCGCCAGCCAGCGCCTTTTCATATTCCATCTGATTAAAAAAACCGATTTGGGTCATGCTAAAACTCAGCCAATAGGCTTCATAGTAAGGATCCCACTCATTGTAAGGACAGCGGCTACAGGGCCAGACCGGCGAGGTAAGCAGTTCCCCACTGGCGCCAGCAGGTTGAAAGCCCGGGTCGTGATAATAGCGGTGAATATCGTCCAGAGCAATGTTCATGTCAGTACGACTGAGGATGTCGTTTGGTACATCAGGCGCAGCCATAAAGGCTTCACTGTGAAAGCGGCTCTGATAAGGCCCAATCATGATATTTTTGACTGCTGCGATGCCAAACTTGGGCAAACTGCGTGCATTATCGTAGGTACAGCTACTGTAGCCACCACTGGCAGTGGCGCAGGCGTAGCGCAGATGTCCGGTAATATAGACATTGCCCCGCGCGATGATTTTGCCGTCACCTGTAACATAGCCATCAATCACCACATCGCCATCAACATAGACGGTCCCGTTAATCTTGAGAGGATCTCCGATGCTGCCTTCTAAAATCAGGTTGCCCTTGATACCACTGCCAGAGTCACGGGTTGTCAGCGTGCTGCTGACTAAACCCGGCAGTTGTGTGGTGACAAGCTCCTTGCGACCTCCCGATAAACTACCGGGCTCGAGTTCCTGAGCAATGGCTTTTTGCCACTCACCCTCACTGATGATACGGTCACCATTGCCATCAATCACCGGCAAGGGAAAGCTGTTGGGCAATTCGCCATCAGGGTAGTTACTGGTCGGATAGTTCAGATAAAAGCCTGCATTGGCCTCGCTACAATCCGGATTGCAGTTCACCGTTCGCAAACCAGGAGGACTGTCGCTTACACGAAACGCTTGCGGTACACCGCCCGATAGCAGGCTGGTAGCCTGGCTGCCGTCTTCGGTTAGTTTAAAAGGAACTGCCCTTAGTGTTGAGTCATTTTTAAGTACTTCCTCTGTGTCGCCACGGGTATAGATAGTTCCGGTCACCAGGCTCTCGATTTTATCAGGGCGGTCGCTGTAAAGCCCTTGCAAGGTTCCTACCCTGACCCGCCAGGCGTCTTCCAGATGAGCACTTGCCTGCGTTCGAGAAATATTACGCAGGCTACTACCGTCATAGGCGACATCCAGCGAGGAAATCGTAGCATGGCAAAAAATGCAACTGGCATTGTTGGTGAGCAGCGCAAAACTCGAAACCGGCGGTGCGGCTGGCTGAAAAACCAGGTCTTCGGTAATTCGTCTGAAAGCCGCCGGGTTCGTTTCGTCTCCTAAAAAACCCTGTGAATCGAGTCGCAGAATCGTCCTGTCACCTGTATCGGCGCGGCTCACAATGACGCGGTAAGAAGCCTGCCCTTCCAGCTTTTGGGAGAACGCTTGTGGCTCACCGAAAGAGGTCTCGCTGGTGTTTTTTGCGATACCCAGCAAATCGAGGGCCTGACGCATTTTTTCAAGCGTTACCACATCGGCTGCTGCCGTAACCGCCTGACTGTAAATGGCCTGATGAACAATGTAATCAATACCTGCTTCGGCAGCCAGTTGGGCCTGCATGGTTCGCACGGATTCGCTGGAAAGGCGGCGGTTGCTGGCGGCCACCATCAGGCTGGTACTGACAAAAATCACGGTAATGACCAAGAATACCAGTGCGCTCACAAGTGCAACACCACGCTCACGCCCATATAAACCTTGAGCTGACTGGCATTTGTTATCTGTTTGCATCATCTCGCCAATCGTTTGTTATTTTGTCCGGGTATGCATTACGTTCGCGCCACTAGCTGGCAAGTCATCACATATCGTGCCCCTTGACATCTCCGACCTAAAGTATAGCGTAAAAACGCTAACGGAAGTATGAATGCCCACAAAACATATCAGGATTCGGAAGGTTTGATGGGTGGATGGCTGCGGCTGTTGTAGGACACAATCAGGACACCCATCAGCAAAATGGCTGCGCCAAGGAGGGTCAACCCTTTGGGCACTTCCTGAAACAAAAGCAGCGCCAGCACACCGGCCCCTACAGGCTCGAGTAAGGCCACAGTTGCCACCAGCGTCGGATTTAGGTGTTTCATGGCGTAATTGATGCTGGTGTGTCCTAGCAGTTGCGGAATGAGTGCCAGCAGCAAAACCCAGACAAACATCTCATTGCTATAGCTGAAATAAGAATAGCCAAAGAGCGCGGGCAAGGGTAAAAGCAGCAGCGCCGCCACCGAATAGGCCAGCCCGGTATAGGCATGAAGCCCCAATCCCTGACGCTGGGCAGCCCGCCCCAAAAGAAAATAGAGCGCCGCTGAGATCGCGCCAATCAGTGCTAAACCATCACCAAGCAGTGGCGCTGACCCACCAAAAAAATCCCCAAAACCAATGAGTGCACCTCCGGCAATCGCCAGCATGATTCCTACCAGAACCATGAAGCTGGGTGCCAGACCCAGAAACCACCAGCTAAAGAGCGCTACCCACAGCGCTTGTGATGAGACGATGGCGACACTGGCGGCCACAGTGGTATAGGACAACGAGGTTATCCAGGTGGCAAAATGTACTGCCAGACATAGTCCTGCCAGAACGGCGTACAGCGCTGTGCGGCGTGTCGGTGGTGTATGCCGCAGGGCCATGACACTCACAGGCAGCAGCACAAGACTGGCAATCACCATGCGGTAAGCAGCGACGACCACACCCGGTGCGTCGGCATAGCGCACAAATATGGCTGCCAGACTAACTGCAACTACGCCAACAACCAAAACAGGAACGACCCTTGAAACAGGCGGCATGACGCTATCCTACCGCGTTCTGTGACTTTGCAATGGTGCTTGCTGAGTTTCAACTGAATTTTGCGGTACAGTACGCTGTATGAACCCATTTCCTGAAGGCTTCATCTGGGGAGCATCAACTGCGGCCTATCAGATTGAAGGCGCTGCCAGAGAAGATGGCAAAGGCCTAAGCATCTGGGACACGTTCAGTCACAGCTCCGGTAAGGTGCTGCGTGGGGAAACCGGCGACGTCGCCTGCGACCACTACCACCGCTACCGTGAAGACGTGCGGCTGATGCATGAACTCGGCTTGCAGGCCTACCGCTTTTCCACCGCCTGGACCCGCATCTTTCCCGAGGGCCACGGCAAGCCAAACTCTAAAGGCGTCGCCTTTTATGATCGTCTGATTGATGAACTCCTGCAACATAACATCCAGCCCTGGCTGTGCTTTTACCACTGGGATTTGCCCCAGGCACTGCAGGATAAAGGTGGTTGGACCAAGCGCGACACCGCCTATTATTTTGCTGATTACGCCGCCTATGTAGCTGAGCGCTACGGTGACCGTGTCCGGCACTTCGTGCTCCTCAATGAACCCAATGTCGCCAGTCTTTTAGGCCATCTTTTTGGCGTCCACGCCCCAGGACTCAGCGACCTGATGGCTTTCAGCGCGGCTTTGCATCACTTCAACCTGGCGACAGGCCTCACCGCGCAACGCCTGCGCAGCATGAGTAGCCACTGGCAACTCGGCACGGTGCTCAATCTGCAGCCGGTACATCCGGAAACTGACCGTGAAGAAGACCTGCAGGCAGCCAGGCTTTTTGATGCTGTCTGGAACCGCTCGAGCCTTGACCCTCTTTTCAAAGGTCACTACCCTGAACTCACTCAGGGCATGTTTATGATGCATCAGCAAGCCGAGGACGCTGATCTGATTCGGCAGCCCCTCGATTTTCTGGGTCTGAATCTCTACACACGTATGCTCATTAAGGCCGATCCTGCCAGTCTGGTTGGCATCGCTCAGGCAGCCGTACCACAAGATGCTGCGCAAACAGCCATGGGTTGGGAAATTTACCCCGAAGCACTCTATGAACAGCTTATCGATCTGCGCGATAACTACGGCAATCCAGCTATTTTTGTGACAGAAAATGGCGCTGCCTTTGATTACCGCCCCGACGCCAAAGGGCGCGTACAGGATACCCAGCGGCTACGCTTTTTGCACGACCACTTGCAGGCTCTGTGGCAGGCACTAGAGGACGGCGCCAATGTACAGGGTTATTTTGTCTGGTCGCTGATGGACAACTTTGAGTGGTCAGAGGGCTACAGCAAGCGCTTTGGGCTTATCTACCTCGATTATGCCACTCAGGAACGCATTCCCAAAGACTCCTACTACTGGTATCAGGAAACGATTCGGCAGCATGCCGTGAGTGAATTATCGTTGAGCACGCTAGACTAGAGCCGTGACCCAGCAAAGCGCCACGCTTACCTTCCTCTCCAACGGTTATGGTGAAGACAGCATTGCGGTGTCGCTCGCCCAAGCCCTGCGTCAGGAGGGGGTCAGCTGGCAGATGCGGGCCTTTCCCACTGTGGATGAAGGCAGGTCTTACGAAGGACATATGTCTGTCCTGGGACCGCGCCGCATCATGCCCAGTGGCGGCCTGCTCTTTCATAACTGGGAGCTTTTCAAAGCAGACATGCGCGCGGGTTTTGTGACCATGACCGCTCAGCAAGTCTGGCAGCTTAGCCAGATTAAGACCGATATACTGCTGGTGGTTGGTGACGCTTACGCTCTGCTACTCTCGAGTCTGGTGCCTTGCAAGTACCGCTTTTTCCTGCAAAGCCTGGTATCCACCCATCATCAACCCGACAGGCTTCTCCCCCATCGCCTGTTCATGGAGAGAATTGCTTACCCTGAGCGGTTTTTAATGCGCCAGCTAGCCTCACATATCTACGTGCGCGATGCGCTGACTGCTGAGTTTTTGCGCGCCCGAGGTGTGGCAAGAGTAAGCGCACTGGGCAACCCGATGCTGGATAGTCTTGCGGGACAGGCTCTGAATGTCAAACGGCGTCCCGTTATTACGCTGTTGCCCGGCACGCGCCAGTACGCTGCTCAAGCCCTCGGCCTGATGCTGGCAAGCCTGCAGCACCTTCCCGCGGTGACAGCACTGGTGGCCTGGGCGGGTAGCAGCCTACCCAGCCTGCCCGCACAGTGGCAGGAACTGCCACACGATGAAACCGAGGGCCTGCTGCAGAAACTTGGCTATGGCGATACGGAGGTGCTGATTCTGGAGGGGCGCTTTGCCGACTGTCTGCACAGCGCCGACCTGGTTCTGGGAACATCGGGTACTGCCAACGAACAGGCCGCTGCGCTGGGTAAACCCGTGCTGTCATTTCCGGTGGAACCTCTATATTCTCAGGCATTTTTGCACAATCAAAAACGCTTGCTGGCAGATGCGCTGACGCTTTGTGCAGCAGACCCCCGGCAGATTGCTGACGCCCTCATGGCACTCTACCGTGATTCTGCCAGATACCAGCATGCTGCAAAAGTGGGGCCAGAGCGTATGGGTAAACCTGGCGGAGCCACTGCCATTGCTCGAGACATCATCGCTCGAGTCGGTCAGCTATAAGCGCTCAAAGGCTTCAACATTCAGGACAAAAATCACTGCGCCACCCACCAGCACCTCAGTTACCTGATTCAAAAATGGCTCGGGCAAACTCTCGGAGGGTGCCTGCATCGGGGTCATCTGGGTGCGCTCACGACAGGTAGTACGCACAATTTCCTTGATGGTGATCACATCCTGGTCGTTGACACCTACCAGCAGCGTCGTATTGCCCTGACGCAAAAAGCCACCGGTGGACGCCAGCTTTGTGGCCCGAAAGCCAGCTTCAGTCAAAGCCTGCTGCAGTTTCTGCGCATCGGCGTCCTGCACAATGGTAAGAAGCAGTTTCACAAGAACAGTTTAGCACAAACCGAGTTCCAGATTTTCGCTTAGAGCAGTAGCGCAGTAGCAGGTAATACCGAGTCCGATCAATTGGTTAAAGATTTGAAAAACGCTTACCCGCTTCCTAACGCTCTGCTCCGGATAAATCGTTGGGATAAACCCAACGATTTATCCGGAAAAGGTATAAAAAGCCAGAAGGCAAAAGGCAGGAAGGTATCGCAGCTATAGGGAGCAAGACACTCGCTACTCATTGCTCGGAACTGCCGGCCAACTGCTCCTCGCTAACAGCTACCAGCCTCTCAACTATCTCAAGGTAGCAGAGCTGGAGTGCGCCCCAGACGCTGATAGACAAAAAGTGCCCCCCATTCTCGCGCAATATCATCCAGATCGACCAGCTTCCCCAGGATGCTCAGGCTGGGCCTCAGTGCCAGCTGACCAGAGCTGCGGTAGTCCACCGGATAGGGAATCAGTGTCCAGCCCTGCTGCTGAAAGGTGAGATAGGCCCTGGGCATGTGGTAGGCACTGGTGACCAGCAACCAGGTCTCACCAGCACCAGGCTGCAACACCTGAAGTGCCAGCAGCGCTTCCTCATAGGTGCTGCGAGCTGCCCCGATATAAGTAATCTGGCGATTGGCAAACTCGGGCCCAAAGAGCAGACTTTGCTCTGAGGGCGTGCTGGTGATGTCATGTGGGATAATCTCACGGAACAAGCCCGTGAAGACCAGTCGGGCATCAGGATAGCGCCTGGCCAGTGCCTGCGCCGCAATCATGCGCTCAGCGGCGGTGTTCAGACTTAAAATCTGGCGACTTTGGCTGACAGGCCAGTTGACCGCACCACCCAAAATGATAATGCCATCGACTCGCTGGGGCAGCGGACTAGGCGCACTCAGGCGGTTCTCGAGCGGTCTGGCAAGCAGCTCCTCAATAGGTAGCAGGGCGGGCATGGCTAGCAGGATAAGACTGAGTCCCAGTAGGCGCCTGACAAAACGCTGTGCACCAAAAAACAGCAGCACAAAACTCAAAAACAAAAAACTCAGGATGATTCCGCTGGGTTGTAATATCGCCCAGCTTAAGTCTGATAGAGGACCCATGTTTTGCTATTATCCCATGCGCAGAGTTGATGACATTTTCCCCAGACACATTAGACCAGACTCCATTCAAGCTTTGTTTCATCCGCTGACCTTGCCCTACTCTAAGTTATTGCTTTAAGACAGGCGTCCCTGGGGTCAGGCAAACTGCGACGTTACTGCGACGCTGGCTGCGCATACTGGGTTTATAAATCAGACTTCTTGCGAAAGTATCAACTGAGCAATCTCAAGACCGATAAGAATCGCTAGCAATCTGGACTTTTGCAAGAGGTCTACTCAAAGGAGGACATATGCAACAGATAATACAGTCAATCACAGGAACACTTCGAATCGCGGTCATTATGGGCTTAGTACCCTTTTTCGCCAATTTCACCATCACCCAAAACGGGGTCACCAGAGACTACGTGGCACTAGCTTGTGGGGGGTTAGCGGTGCTTTTGGCACTCGTCAGCATTGCCCCCAGCCTGTCAGTCGATGACAAGCCAGTGCGCTTCGCGGTCATCGGCGTAGCGCTGGTTCTGGGCATGGTTCAGCTCATGCGTGGCATAGGACTTTTTTGAGTAGCCGCAATCGTTAATACCGATTCCGGATAAATCGTTGGGTTTACCCTCATCAGAGCAACCAGAAAGCGGGGAAGCACTTTTCAAATCTTTAAGCAATCAATCAGACTCGGTATAAGGAGGATTTAGTATGCTGCCAGTCATCAAAGGAATCGCAACGGATGTAAGTGAAAAAGAACAGCGAAATGTCAGTTACAATAAAACACATGGTCGTTCTGTCTCCTACTCCTACACCATGAGACTGCGAGTGGACGGTCAGCCAGCCCAGCTTACCTCGAATCAGCGCAAACACATTGAAGAAGGGGACGAGGTCGCCATAAGTGGGCCTATGTGGTTGGGGACCTTGCACGGTTGGGGCTATAAGAACATCAGCCGCGGCATCCCGCCGAGAAGCGACTTTGTGAGCAGCCTCATTATTGCTTTCGCTCTACTCATCGGCAGTTACTTTGTCACGCAGCCAAATCTGGCGCAACTGGGTATGACGCAGTTCACAAGCCCTTTCTTTGCGGATTTCTTTGTCTATATCAGGTTTGGCATGCGTCTGATGGGCGGCTTTGTGCTGCTGCTTGGCCTGCGCCACTTGCTAGCCTTTCTGAGCGTGCGGGACGCCTAGCTATGCAGCTCGCCAAGATGTTTTTCGCCATCATCATTATGGGTCTGGCCCTGTGGAATCTGTGGTTTTACAACCTCAACCCGCGCCTCACTGCTGCGCGCCTGTGTGCCGAGGCAAAACACTGCGTCAAGAGCCTGTTTATCCGTGAAAATGGTGCTAACAGGCTGGCCTTTACCCAGGATGGAACGCGCCTGTTGGCGGCTGGCCCAAGTGGTGCCAAAGCCTGGTTGCCGGCTGAAAGCTACCGTGAATCGCTCGTCGGTATGAGCAGCGTGCGCCGCCTGGCTGTAGCTGCGGATGGAAGTTATGCGGTCGCCAATGCCAAGGGGGATATCCAACTCGTTGACGCAGACGGTAGCAAGGGACTCAAGTTCTCCACTGTCCACGAAGAGGTCAATGCTGGGGGCCAACACGGGCATATGACCTTTGCCCCAGGCTTTGACCTGCTGGTGATTCCTGGCGGTCGTGAGGGCGGTCTGACCTTTTGGAGTACCCGCGATGGTCGTCTGGTCAGCCATTTGCCAGGGGAGGTTTTTGACGGCACGATTTGGAAAATGGCGAGTTCCAGACTGGGCTACCTGGTCTTGGCGATGTTTGATGGACGCTTGCTGGTACTGAATATGCAGGACTTTCATGATCTGCGCGAGTTTAAACCCAGCGGTGACAGGCTTTCCGCACTAGCGCTCAGCCACGAAGGGCTGCTGGCGGCAGCCGGACAAGAGGGTGACATCTACCTCTGGGATATTGTTTCGGCAGAGCTGCTTGGCGCGTTTCAGCAGGAAGATGGTTATGTGAGCGCCATGGCCTTTGGGGGAGAAACCCAGCTCTTTACAGCGCACGCCTCGGGTCAGCTCATCAGCTGGAATACGCAAACACTCGAGCAGCAAAGCGCTCAGCAGTTTCGCAGGCGCATCAGCGATATCAGTGCTTCCCCTGATGGTCAGCAGATAGCGGTCGCCCTGAGTCGAGACGCTGCACTTGTTGAGCGCTACGTACCTTTCGCGGGTGATTATCGGGATTTTGATGAACGCTATTCGACGAACAGGCAAAGGCGCAGTTATGTTGAAGTTTATCCGGGAGCGATTTTAGTCTTGAACTCACCAGCATCTGCTGAGTAGGAGTTTGTTCCTCAGCCAGAGGCAGGGGGGTTCGGCGACAACTCGCACCGCTTTACTCGGGGGTCTTTGCTATACTGCCCGTAAATGTCTGTCTACCTCCAGCTCTTCGGTCTTCCCAAAGTCAGGCATCAGGACGACTTTGTTGCCTTTCGCTTAAACAGCCCGACCTTGTTACTGGTTTATCTGGCTGTCAAAGGCGACTGGGTTTCCCGCAGTGAGCTGGCCTTTTTATTCAGACCCGACGACGATGAAGTCAGTGCCTTAAAGCAAGTCAGGTTACTACTCTACCGTGCCAGGCAAATCCCCTGGGCGAAAGCCCTCGAGACCGACCCCAAGCGCGCTCGTTTCAAGGTGGCGACTGACCTTGCCAACTTTCAGCATGCCCTAAAGGAGCAGAACTGGCCTGAGGTAAGCAAGCTTTATCATGCCGCCTTTTTAGCAGACTACAGTGCTCCCGATTTACCAACCTACACGGCCTGGCTCGAGCTCGAGCGTTCAGAGTTAGAGAGCAGCTATCAGGCGGCTTTAAGCCACTACGCCAGCGACCTGGAGGTGCAGGGCAATCATGCTGGTGCAGCAGATGTGCTTTACGACTTACTCAAGGAGGACCTGCTGGCTGAAGAGGTATTACAGGTCTATCTCAAGAATCTCTATCTGGCAGGCCAGCGTGACCGGGCTTTAAGGGCCTATCAGAGCTTTTGTCAGCAATTACTGGATGAGTATGATGCTGAGCCCAGCGACACCACGCAGGAGCTTATAGCGCTCATTCGCTCTAACACGGCCTTATCTTCCAGGCAGCAAGCGCTTTTATCTACCTCTGTCTCTGGTGCCCAGATCATCATGAACCTGCCCCAGCAAAGCACCCGCTTTATTGGCAGGCAGAGCGAACTGCGCGAGCTCAGTCAGCAGCTTCGTGATGACAGCTGTCGTTTACTCACTCTGATTGCTTTAGGGGGTACGGGCAAGAGTCGTCTGGCTATTGAGCTGGCCCGCATCAGTCAGGGCGGCTTTACAGATGGTGTCTGTTTTGTTGCGCTAGCGCCTCTAACTACGCCTGAGGCTGTTATAACCAGCATTGCCCAGGCGCTAGGCATCACCCTGGCACCCAAGCAGGAGCCCAAGGTTCAGGTCATCCAGTTTCTACAGGGCAAGAGCCTGCTTTTATTACTTGACAACTTTGAGCATCTACTAACGGCTGCCCCTATTCTCGCTGACTTACTTGAGGCTACTGAGCGTTTAAAACTCTTAGTCACCAGTCGTGAGAGTCTCAAGATAAGTGCCGAGTGGCTTTATGATCTGGAGGGCTTACGCTACCCGACAGACCTTTCTCTTTCTCGGCAAGAGCTCGAGTCTTATGACGCAGTGCAGCTTTTTATGAGCAGTGCCAAGCGGGTAGCGCCGAGGCTGGACTTTAGTGATGACGACATCATTCGTCTTGCCATGATCAGCCAGCAGGTGCAGGGTTTACCTTTAGCGCTCGAGTTAGCTGCCAGTTGGGCGCGAGTTATGCCTGTTTCCCGCATTGCCAAAGAATTAGCTGACGGTTATGAGTTACTCACTGCCCAGCACAGTGATTTACCTGAGAGGCACCGCAACATCACTGCGATTTTTGAAACCACCTGGGCCGGTTTATCAGAAAAAAAAAGACAAACTCTGACCAGGTTCTCCGTCTTTCAAGGGGGAGCGACGCTGGAAGCCGCTGAGGCTGTGACTGAAACGCACTTCAGCATCCTACTTTCGCTTGTTAATGAATCATTGCTCAGGCGTATCCCTCCCGACAGGTTTGATATTCACCCACTCACTCGTGAATATGCTGCTCGAGTTTTGACACTATCCCCTATCACCCGTAATGAGACGATAGAACAACATGCCAGCTACTTCAGTACAGTACTCAAGTCCCTAGAGGCTGCTTACAACAGCATAAATAAAGCCGACCAGGAGTTAATCGGTCAGGATTTGGGAAACTTCGTCAAGGCATTTCATACCAGGGCGCAGCAACAGAATGTCACAGAACTTATTTCATTTAATGAAGCTATGTACGGCTTTTTTTCAGTTTCAGGGCGATTAGCAGAAGGTTTGCAGGTCTTTGATAAGGCACTTGAGCTCGCTAAAGAAGCAGATAAGGGTCTGGAACTTGCAGACCTCAGGCTCTCCCAGGGGCAATTTCTGTTTTATCTGGGTCAGGTTTCTAAGGCCACCACAGTCTATCAGCAGATTCTACAGTTGGCTGAAAGCCTCGATCAGACCAAACAACAAGCAATAGCCCTCAGTTATCTGGCAGACTGCTACATCACGATTGGAGAGTTTTCTACAACTCAGGAGTATCTCTCAAAAGCCAGTACGTTATTCAAAGAGCTAGAAGACTGGCAGGGGCTCGCCAGAGCCTACAACATGCTGGGCAATTTATATCGACAACAGGCACAGTTCGATCCGGCACGAGACTATTATCTTAAAAGCCTTGAGAGCTACAGTCATGTTGAAAGCCCCATGGGTAAAGCCGTCGTTTTGAATAATCTGGGGAATCTGGCAGAGGCACAAAAAAACTATCAGGAAGCGCAAAGCCACTACCTCGAGTGCCTTGAGATTTTTGAAGCAATCAATTTTATCAGAGGAATAGCCGCAGCTAAAACCAATCTCGGCGTAATTTACTACAAGATGGACAACTACGAAGATGCCAAGCGCTATACGCTCGAGGGCTTGCGCATCAAAGAAAGCACCCAGGACAAACACGGCATTATCCTAAGCCAGATGAACATGGCGACGGTTTGCGTGGCGAGTGGCCAGTACCAGGAAGCAGAGGATTACGCCTTAAAAGGCTACAGCCAGGCTATCGATCAGCGTTATATTCCTTTATTGATGGCTTCAGCCGAAACTCTCGTTAGGCTTTGTCAGGCGCAAGGCGATTACCAACTGGGTCAAAACCTCATCCGGGCTGTGCTGGATCACCCGAACGCAACGACGCAACACCAGTTCATACTAGAAAGTCTTGCGAAGGCAGACGCTGACAGTCAGGGCAAGGTATCTGCACAAATGCGTCAGCTTGCCAGCAGGTTTATCGAGCTGTTATCACTATCTGACGCTCAGGCAACCTGATATCCACCCTGGAATCATCCAAAATAAGCTCAATCGCCTGGCGAAAAGTATTCTTTTCCTCCAAGGTTTCACCTTGCCCGTTGGCACCCGGCACTTCCGGACAAATTGCCCAGAAACCGCCTTCGGGTGCAGCTTCAATAATTGCCGTCACCCCGAACTGCCGTTTGTGAACGACTAAATAGGCATCGAACCGTAACCTCATAGAGATTCTTCACTGCGCTATGCTCCATTCAGACTTGTTCCATTCGATGAACTCAGGACAAGCTCTGAGCTTGCCGAAGGGATGACTGGGAGAACGTATTTAGTGTTCTTTGGGAATCGCTACGCATACACTTTGCTTAAAACGACAAAGTGCCTAGGATGAGATAGCGCCCATCAGCAGTCACCCTGATTATACCTGGCAACTGGCTCACAGTAACCTTCATTCAA
>CAZZPQ010000074.1:0-15754 GCA_964655595.1 uncultured bacterium | reverse complement strand
ATAGGCTTTGCTTTGTTCATCCCAGCGTTTAGGAATATGCGTTGCCCCCAGGCAGTTCACAGATTTGACAGCGCCAAAGATATTATCCAGCACATAGCGCCAGTGACAGAGCATATCGACGATGATTCCACCACCTTCGGCTTTGCGGTAATTCCAACTGGGGCGCTGGGCTGGTTGCCAATCACCTTCAAAAACCCAGTAGCCAAACTCACCACGAATGCTCAAGATGCGCCCGAAAAAGCCACCATCCACCAGGCGTTTGAGTTTTTGCAAGCCTTGCAGATAGAGCTTGTCATGCACCGCACCGTTTTTTACGCCAGCTTCTGTAGCAAGTCGGGCAAGCTCGAGCGCGTCCTCTAAACTATCGGCAATCGGTTTTTCAGTGTAGATGTGCTTGCCTGCGGCGATGGCTTTTTTGATATTTTCGGCGCGCTGCTGGGTCAAAACTGAGTCAAAATATATACTGTCATCGGGGTTCGCCAGGCATTCCTCTAAATTGGTGCTCCAGCGTTCAACGCCGGTTTCCCTGGCTAAAGCCGCCATCTTCTTGGGGTCACGCCCCAGTAAGATGGGGTCAGGCATCAACCTGTCGCCATTGGGAAGGACCAAACCTCCCTGCTTTTGAATCGCCAGGATAGAGCGTATTAAATGCTGGTTTTTGCCCATGCGCCCAGTCACGCCGTTCATGATAATGCCCATACGTTGTGTCATAGTTGCTCCCTTGCATGATCTGCATAAGCCTGCGCTTTTAGACAAAGTTCAGCGGCTTTAAAGGCGTGTTCCTGCGACATGGCAGTTTCGCTACGGTTTAAGCAATCGAGGATGAGCTGACCAAAAAATGGATAGCCCACTTTGCCATTTAGGTCTAAGTGATATTCCCCTTGGCTATTGACCAGGTAAAGATGGTTGCCGCTGGCTTCTTTGGCTACATCAATGTACTTGCGCAGTTCGATGTAGCCCTCAGTACCCAAAATGATGGTGCGACCATCGCCCCAGGTGCCCAGCCCATCCGGCGTAAACCAGTCTACTCTAAAGTAGTTGGAGCAGCCATTATCGCCTTGTAAGGTGGCCTCGCCAAAGTCCTCGAGTTCTGGATACTGCCCATGATTAAAGTTATCCACTCTGGCGCTCAGCACGGTGGCGTCTTTGACAGCAGCATAAAAGAGATACTGCTCAATCTGATGGCTGCCAATATCGCAGAGAATGCCGCCATACCTTTCTTTTTGATAAAACCAGTCCGGGCGCGGATTGTGTCCGTGGCGGTGTGGCCCTAAACCCAGGACCTGAATCACCTTGCCAATGACGCCTGCCTGGATTAAATCACCGGCATGAATGGCGCTCTCCACATGCAGGCGCTCGCTGTAATAGACCATGTATTTCTTGCCAGTTTCGGCCACTTTTTTCTTGGCCGCCTCGAGCTGAGCCAAAGTGGTAAAAGGGCACTTGTCAGTAAAGTAATCCTTGCCAGCGTCCATCACTCGCAGCCCCAAAGGTCCACGCTCATTGGGAATGGCAGCGGCAGCAATCAACTGAATGTCGGTTTTGTCCAGGAGTTCTTGTTCGCTGCTCACAACCTGCGTTTCAGGAAACTTTCTCAAGAAAGCTGCGATCTTATCTGGCTCACGGTCAAAAACGTATCTCAGCGTAGCGCCCGCCTCAATCAGACCTTCACACTGACCGTAGATATGTGGGTGGTCCAGATAGGCTGCTGCAAAGGAAAACTCACCCACCTGACAGACGGGTTTGGGAATGCCTGCGGGTTGCAGTTCGGATGGAATCATGCCTGACCTCCGTTCATCGTTTCATAAAAAGGGTCACCCGGTTGAATTGAGCCACGCTTAATGCTTTGCCCAGTCAGGGCCGATTTATACATACTGGCCAAAAACTCCAGCGTCATGCGCGCACCATAGCCACTGGTTAAAGGTTGCTTACCTGCCTTAAAGCAATCAATATGATGCCTGACCTGGTTGCCAGAAATACTGCGGGTTTCAGTCGGTATCGTTCCCCAGTCTTTCAGGTTTTCGACGTGTGGATGGCCGTCATAGCTCGAGTACGCCCACTGATCATTGTTATAGGCGTAAAGCCCCTTGAGTTCGACCGTAGCTTCCTGAAAATCCATACGCAGGTACGTCTCTTGCCTTGGTGACACCACGGAGTTAATCATCGTACCCATGGCACCATTCTCAAAGTTAACCAGCGCCATTGACACGTCTTCGACCTCGATATCATGGTCGAGCGTAGCAACTTTGGCGATGACCTCTTGCCAGGGTCCATAAAGCCACAGGAATAAATCCATGAGGTGAATCCCATGTCCCATGCTGCAACCCCCCAGTTCGCTTTGCCAGGTGCCGCGCCAGGGTACAGCGTAGTAGGCATCATCACGGTACCAGGTGGTCTGGCAGATACCAATGGTGGGTTTGCCCATAGCCTGTTGGTCAATGAGTTGTTTCAGATGCTGTGCTCCATTGCCAAAGCGCCACTGATAGACGCTGCTGACATAGCGTCCGGTACGCTTTTCGGCCTCAGCCAGCATATCCAGCTCTCTTAAGGATGCAGCCAGTGGCTTTTCACACAAGACCCAGCTGCCACTTTCCAAAGCCTGAATACTCAAGTCAGTATGTAAATGGGGTGGTGTGCAGATGTGCACGATGTCGGGCTTTTCTGCTGCCAACATGTCTTTAGCGTCGGTGTAGGCGGCAGGAATGGCGAAGCGCTCAGCAAAGCTTTTAACAGCGTCTTCGCGCACGTCGACCGCTGCGATAATCTCCGCATCGTCGACTTCCTGCTGCAAGACTTCGGCGTGTTTGCCAGCGATGCCCCCTGTACCAATAATAGCAACGCGAACTTTCATAGCTTGACCTCTTTCGAAAATGGAAATGTATCTTTAACAACACCCTGATAGCAGGTGAGGCTAAGGCGAAAATCAATGGGTGTTAAAAAAGTAAGTAAAATGCGGACCTGATTGGCTTTTTGAGGTTCACTGTTCCGCATTGCCAGATAGCCTTGCTGATAGTGCCCGCTGCTCAGCTCAATGACATCCTGATTATAGATCATCCTGGCCTTGCCACGCTTGTGCAAAATGGTTTGCCCAGCAGCAGGGGCAAAAAGTGCGTCTTCTGATTCCCAGATACCGCCAACTGGAAAGTCAAGCGAGATTTGCGCAGCGACCTTATCCAGACCGTCAAGTGTTTGATAGAGGAGATGAACACCGTTTTCCTGGGCGTGTAAACTTAGCTGACTCTCGGCGGGTTGAATAGGCCGATGGTCACGCTCGAGCCTTGACCATTCCTCAAGGGCAACGGGGCGTCCCACAGGAAAGTTGTAGCCGGGCAAGCGGGGCTTTTGCTGCCCAGAGGAGTGCAGGATGAGCGAACCATTTTCCTCTTTAAGCGTTTCGGCATTAAACTTTCCCACGCCAAAATAGGTCTGGGCAATCTTGAGGGCGCTAAGCTCAGCCTGACCGTAAACCAGGTTGAGCAAATGGCTTTGTCCACCATAGGCACTAACACTCAGTTGGCCCTGACGATGCCGCCAGACACGGTTATAGGAAAAAAGGCGCGAAACATCCGTGGGCGCTTTGCTAGCAACAGGCTGTGGTTCCCCAAACCTTAAATGCACGTAGGCAAGCCAGGTCACTGACTCTGGAATGTTATCTGAGCGTTTGTGCCACAACCAGTCGGCTGTTTCCAAAAAACGCTCTTCAGCCAGCACAAAGTAAGCCAGGGTATAGCTCGAGATTAAATTAAGCGCCACATGCCGCAAGCCATAATCCTGTCTGCGGGAGAGGTTGGTTTCAGAGCTGCCATCTGCGTGGTGCATGTGCTGATTCCACAGCAGATTCTGCCGCACCGCTGCCAGCGCTTGTTGCCGTTTATCCTCGCGCTCAGCACTCAGCGCGTAAAGCAGCAGCGAGTTATTCGCCACCGTGTCGTAAATTGTGGAGCTGCGCTCGAGATATGCCCCATCTTCGTCAATATCAAAGCCTTCATCCAGATACCTATCCAAAGCGGGTTGCACTTCCAGATCTGGAAAGAGACGTTTGCTCTGAGACAAAGCGCTACAGATAACCCAGCGGTGATTAGGGGTGTGAAAGCCCCCATCTCTGACTCCTGACAAGGCCCTGCGGATAAAGCGCTCGAGTACCTCGTTTAATTCGGTAAAAAAAGGCTGTTCACGTGTTAGCTCGAGCAAGGCAGCAAATTGCTGAATGATAAAGCCAGTATCAGGGCTCGAGTCGTAGTTGGTGCTGTGTAAATCAACAAGCCCAGTTTCTCGCTGGGATTGACAGACAAACTTTGCTGCCTGCAGGACATCCTCATAAAGCTTGCCCGAATCAAACTCGAGCGCTTCAGGATGCTGGTGCTTCGCCAGAATCAGCAAGCCTCCAGCAAAGACAAAACGGCTGCTGGCTCCATGTGAAGGGTCAGCCAAGCGACTCTCTGGATTGATATACGCGCCTTGCCAGGGGTGTTCAAGTCTGCATAACTTCTGGCTTTCCTGCCGGGTGAGTTGTTGTAAATACTGGTAGACCTCTGTGGATTTCACATATCACCTCCTACCGAGCCCGATATGAAAAGCACTTTCCCGCTTCCTACTCGCCCTGCTCCGGATAAATTGCCAGTTTCATCTTGAGAGTCCTTAGGAGCAATGGTTCTGGTATCGATAGCATCACAATGCGCGTTATACGACCTCATGCTTGGTCAGGCTCTTTACTTGTCTTAGCTACACCCTCGAGCTCTAAGGTTGCCGGATCAAAGTAGCGGTTCAAGACGCCGCAAAAGCCTGGGGTTTTAAAGTCACCTGGCATGATGCCAAAATGTTGGGCTTGCTCGAGATAAGCAAACTTTCCATTTGCCAAATCGCTGAGATGCTCTAAGGATAGTTGCGCTTCATGCAAAGCACCGTGCTTGATGGTTTGTTGCCAGAAGGTAAATAAATGTTTGGTGCGAGCCGTCGCCAGCTCAAAAAAGGCTTTAAGGGCTTGTTGTCCTTCTGCGAGACTTGTTGCAAAGGCAGCCTTCAACTCGAGAAATCCTTCAACGCCCTGGTTACGCCGAAAAAGCGCCTCTTCTAGGTTTGAAACCTTCATCGCTTTTTGATACCTGGCATGACTGCTTAAAATATCACTGCTAAAACTCACCACGTTATCACCTCGTTCAGGCAAGCCGCTATTTTGCATGATGATAAAGAGCTCGAGGTCAGCTTCAGGATTGATTAAGCGGTGCAGCGTACCAGGACTAAAAATCAGGGCGGTATGGGCTTGCAGAGGATGTCGGGAAAAGCCCTGCCAGTCAATCATCTCTACAAAACCACTGCCAGAAAGTACAAAGTACATCTCACTGCAAAGCAGGTGCATATGTGGCGTACCGCCGCGCTGACCATCAGGTCCTGTCGTGTCATAGACCTTGAGCCGCGTGGTTAAGGTCGCTCCTGGCATGCGCAATTTAGGCGGCATGAAGTTTTCCTTGCTGCTCGAGGTAGTACGTGTAGGCCTGAAGTGAGGCTTGGTTGTGCTGTTTGATGATGCTTTCAAAAGCGTCCGCATCACGCATACGAAGGGCTTCAAGCAGCTGAACATGTTCCTGCTGAGCTAGCTCAATGCGCTTGGCAAAGACTTCCTTGAGGTAGTAGTGACGCAGTCTGTCCCAGTGACTTAGGGTATCGTGGAGCACTTTTTTGGTTAGTGGGGTCTTTGCGATATCGCAAATCGTCTCGTGAAACTGCATGTTGTGGCCTGACCAGGTGCTGGCTTGCTCCGTGAGGCAAGCCATTTCCTGAGTGAGCGCTTCCAGATAGCTGATATCCTGGTCGCTGACGCGGGCGCAGGCCGCTCGCCCACTGATGACCTCCAGGGACTCGAGCAGCTGAAAAATCTCCCTGATGTGCCCAGCATGCAGTTCGGTGACCGTTGCACCGACATGATGTTCAAAGGTCACAAAGCCAGCCTGTTCCAGGCGAAATACTGCTTCGCGCACGGGAATCTGGCTCACGCCCAGGTCGCTGGCAATCTGGTCGATGACCAGGCGTGAGCCAGGGGCAAGCTCACACTCAATAATCTGTTGGTAGAGGTGTTTATATACCTGTTCGGTTTTGGAAATGGACCGAATGAGAGGTTTTTTTGCCGCAAGACGAGTCATAAGATCTTTCCTAAAGCTTGAATAAGTCATCGATGCGAACGAGCGCTTGATTCGCCAGAGACTGATTGGCTGCGGCGCCCAGTAAGACAGACGCTGCCCCATCGATATGGGAGGCTGCTCTGCCAAACGGGTCAAAGGGTGGACTGGGGTGAAAGATTTGCTCGAGCATTTGTGGGTCAGCGCCACCGTGCCCACCCTCGGCCTGAGGAATCGGAACATCATAGGGGGCCTGGAACATGGGGAACATGGTGAGGGTACTGTGCTTGAAGCTGCCTTTACTGGCAGATAGCTCGCGCTCCTCATCGGCTTTGAGATGCTCAACGTTTTCAATAACTTCAAGCTCAACCCTGCCCTTGTCACCGGTAATGGCTACTTTCATCCCCTCCCAGGGGCTAAAGGCAACCAGGTTATAGGACAGCAGCGCCCCATTCCGGTAGCGCGCCGTCACGTTCAGCACATCTTCGATATTCATCGGTTCGCCAAATACATTTCGGTCACGCAGGTAGCCTGTTTCGGCTTCGGCCTCGAGGTATAGCCCTTGCATAGCGCTGTTTTTATCGAGAAAGAGAGCAAATGGGTCACTCTGCGCCTCGGTGACACCCGTATAGCGGCTGTAGGCATAGTGCTCACCCCTAGCCTCAGCGTTGCTTTTGCCGTAGAACATCAGGTCACCCATAGCAAAGACTTCTTTGGGGTATGACGCCAGCCACCAGTTAACCAGGTCAAAGTGATGTGTCGCTTTGTGGACCAAAAGTCCGCCAGAGTTTTCTTTCTCGCGGTGCCAGCGCCGGAAGTAGTCTGCACCGTGGCTGGTATCTAAAACCCACATAAAGTTAACGCTTAAGGGTTTGCCAATCAGCCCGTCCATAATGACCTGGCGTAGCGCGGTGTAAGCTGGGGCATAGCGGTAGTTAAAGGTGACCCGCAGTGACCTGCCAGTGCGGGCGATGGCCTCAAAAATCGCCTTAACCTTGGTTTCATCTGTGGTCATGGGTTTTTCGCTAATCACGTCACAGCCCAGCTCCATAGCTCGGATAATGTAGCTGTGATGTGTTTTATCTATAGTGCAGACAATCACCACATCGGGCTGGGTTTCTGCAATCATCTGGTCAAAGTCGCTGGCTTTATAGCTGGGCAAGGCTGCGTGTCCACGGGCCTCGAGCTGCCTGTTGTACCAGTCCATACGTGTCTGGCTCAAGTCGCAAAGCCCCACCAGGGAGGCATACTGCGCGTAGGTTTCGCCAATGGCCTGCACAAACATACCAGCGCGACTGCCAGTACCAACCAAAGCATAGCGTTTCATATAGATACCTCATTGACTTGATTGTGAATAAAGGGTATTTCAGTCAAGCTGACTGGAGTCAAGGTGCTGAGAGATGGGTGAGTTAGCCTAAACCTGCCTGGCTTTGTATCACTTCGTATAAAATGCACAATCAATTCCTATTTAAGACCTGTGGTGGAGATGCCTTCAACCAGATAGCGTTGGAAGAAGATGAAAATGACAAAAACAGGAATCAGTGACAGACTTGCCATGGCAAAAATCGCTCCCCAATCTGTCGCTGCTGATGGGTCAGCATAGGCACGCAGGGCGAGTGAAACTGTATAAAGATTGGGATTATTTAGATAAATCAGCGGGGTTAAAAAGTCATCCCAGGTCCAGTAGAAGGAAAAAATGGCGGCGGTGATGAGTGCGGGTTTAAGCTGCGGCAGGATAATCCTGAAAAAGATCCCAATTTTTGAACAGCCATCAATCTTGGCAGCTTCATCCAGATCGACAGGGATGCCGCGAATAAACTGCACGATCATGAAGATGAAAAAGGCGTCGCCTCCCAGACGTGGCAAAAGCAAAGGGTAAAAGGTATTGAGCCAACCCAGTTGACTAAAAACAATATACTGCGGAATGATCTGTACCTGAATGGGCAGCATGAGGGTCGTAAGCATGATGGCAAACCAGATGCGCTTACCAGCAAAGTTGACGCGGGCAAAGCCGTAAGCAACCAGCGCCGAGGCAGTGACGGCAAACAGCGTTCCTAAGCCTGCATAGATAAAGGAATTTTTATAAAAGGTGGCAAAGGTAATACCACCAAAGCCTTTCCAGCCGTTGCTGTAGTTTTGAAAGTTGATGGCTCTGGGTATCAGTGAGCTCATATTGGTAAATATGTCGGTGTTGTCCTTGAGCGAGCTGGCAAAAAGCCACAATATCGGATAGAGCATAACAAAGGCAAAACAGCCCACCATCAGATGATAAAACACGCTGCTGATGATGGCTCTATTGCGACTGCTGCGTTTATGGCTGCCGAGTTCGCCACTGGTGCTGCGATTAACAATGCTCATTTAACCATTCTCCGAAGCATAGAAAACCCACCGTCTCGAGGTTAAGAAAATCAGTGCGGTCATAAAGGCCACGACCAATAAGAGCACAATGGCCATTGCCGAGGCATAACCCATCTCAAAGGTCTGAAAAGCTCGCCGATACACGTAAAGCGCATAAAACAGAGTCGTGTCAAGTGGCGCACCACCCGTCACGATAAAAGCCTGTGTAAAGACCAGAAAACCGCTGATGGTCTGCATGACCAGGTTAAATAAAATTACTGGTGTTAAGAGTGGCAGGGTAATGCGGAAGAACTTGGAAAACGTGCCAGCCCCATCAATAGCAGCAGCGTCATAGTATTCAGCAGGTATCTGTTTTAAGCCAGCCAGGAAGATCAGCATCGGTGAACCAAACTGCCAGACTGCCAGAATAATCAGCGTCCAGATGGCAAAGCGGGGGTCACCCAACCACAAAACCTTGGTTTGGAGCAGGGCGTTAATCAGTCCATTTGCCCCAAAAATCTCTCGCCACATGACGGCAACGGCAATGCTGCCACCGACGATCGATGGGGCGTAGTAAGCAGCACGATAAAAATACACCCCACGGTGATTGGTGTTAAGAAGCATGGCAATAAACAAGGCAAATGCCAGCCTTAAGGGGACTGCAAAAGCAACATAATAAAGGGTTGCCTTGACTGAACTCCAGTAGCGGAAGTCCCAGTTAAACATGCGATCATAGTTTTCCAGCCCGATGAATTTCCAGCCCCCCAGCAGATCATAATCGGTAAAGGAGAGAAAAAAAGACGCGAGCATGGGAAAAAGGGTAAATAAAAAGAAGGCGATAAGCCAGGGTGAAATAAAAAAATACCCTACCCAGTTTTCATTTTTGCGCTTGGCTGTATTGAGTCCCTTGATCATAAAATAAAGGACCAGGGTCAGCTTGGCCAACCCTGGTTGAAATCTCTAGCGGTTTTGCCGCAGGATGCGCGTAGCTTCCTGTCTTAGGGCTTGCACGGCACGTTCAGGTGTGATCTGACCGTAGAAGACCTGATCCAGAATGATGGGCATATAAACATTGTTGACGATGTCTGAGTGTCCAGGGGGATCGGGTGGACGAATGGGGCTGTTATCCTGCTCCACTCGAGCGATGTATTCAAACATTTCGATCTGTGCAGGGGTCAGTAAAGGCACAAGAGCGGCTTGTACAGCACCGGAAATCGGTACACCGCGTTCAGCCAGCAGAATTTCATTGGCTTCAATGGAATTGCTGAAAAAATCAATGAATCTGGCAGCTAGTTCCGGGTCTTTGGCATCTTTGGTGATGGAGAAAAACTGGGAAGGCTTGAGGTAGTTCTGGGACTGACCACCTTCGGTACGGGGCAAATGCCAGAGTTTGAAGTTGCGGTCTTCGCCCGCAGCACCCCATACAGCGATGATCTGATTACTCCAGAAACTGTCCATGACACTGCGTCCGGAAACAACAGGCAGTGCTTCAACGGATTGTCCATCAAACTCGGCGATGTCTTCAGCCCTGGTGGGTACGGCTCCAGCGTCCATTAGTCGCTGGATCATCTTGAGGTAGTCAACAAATGGCTGGTCATCTTCATAGCCCAGGTCGGTACCTTCATCGTTATAGGCCCACTGTTCATAGCCCAGATAGAGACCCTTCCACATTTGATCACCATAGAGTCCTGGTCCAATGGCCCAGATGCCCAGAGCTTCATGAAGTGCGAGGGCAGTCTCTTCAAACTCGGCCCAGGTCCAGTCTGGTGAAGGGAGGGGGATGCCTGCACGCTCAAAAGCGTCAACATCGATAATAAAGTTTTGTGAGTTGGTGCCCAGGTTAATCGCGTAAAGACTGTCACCAATCATGCCACCCTCGAGCGCTGCGTCACTGATATAAGTGGTATCAATAACGCTGCCCATGAACGGATTAAGGGGTACAATCAGACCACGGCTGGCCCACTCTGCCAAAAAGGCATAGTCATGCTGCATGATGTCTGGCAGATTGCCGCCAGCGGCCTGGGTGTTCATCCTGACCCAGTAATCTGCCCAGCCAGCAGGTTCGAAAATGATTTTGACATCTGGATTGAGCTCTTCAAACATTTGGATAACTTGAATAGTGCGGTCATGGCGGTTTTGTGAGCCCCACCAGCTAACGCGCAGCTCAGTTTGCTGGGCAAAAGCCATGGGCAAGAGCAAACTTGCAAGCAGGCTAAGACTTAGAACTACACTTAGGCGTTTCATTCAGGTGTTCTCCTTACGAATTTGAAATGACGTTTTGACTGTTCGACGTTAAACTTTAACCTCCTCATAATGACGTTGATCAAGAGCCAAAGTGGGTTTTGACTGGAAAAGTGTTACACTCAGATACAAAAGATAAACACATGAAAGTCAGTTTCACCTCATTCAAGCTCTTTGGCCTATCAAAACCGTAAAGGATGGTTCTGATGACTAAGTCAAAAGTTGCGTAGGGGAATCATATAGGATATGCGATTCCCTGTCAAGAGGCTGTGAAGGTTCATGCCAGTTCCGGATAAATCATTGGGTTTATCCCAATGATTTATCCGGAGCAGAGCGTTAGGAAGCGGGGAGGTGCTTTTCATAGCGTTTCCATGGGTGATTGAGACATCTCAATGACCCATGCGACCTGGGGGAGTTGAAATCAACTCATTCAGCTTGTCTCAACCAAGCCTGGAAATGCTATCAAATCTTTAAGCAATGTACCCGGCTCGGTATCAGATAACAAAAAAACACAGCCTCTTGCTGTGTGTTCACACAAATATAGGCTGTGTCATAAATCTTTCTTAAAACTTAGGTCTGTTAGCGTGGTGCTTTTTCCGGAACTGGTATTAGCCAACGATCACTTCGTCTGCCTCATAAACCTCCATGGAGGGACAGCTACAGACAAAATTACGGTCTCCATAGGCATTATCAATGCGGTTAATACTGGGCCAGAACTTATTGGCACGCAAGCTGTGCATGGGAAAGACCGCTTGCTCACGGCTGTAAGGCCGCTGCCAGTTCTCAGCTACCAGGTCAGCGAGTGTATGGGGTGCGTAACGCAAAGGGCTTTCAGGAGCACTGAGTTTCCCATTTTCAACCTGCCGAATTTCTTCCCTAATCTGAATCATGGCGTCACAGAAGCGGTCGAGTTCGGCTCGAGACTCACTTTCGGTTGGCTCGATCATCATGGTTCCTGGAACTGGCCAGGACATGGTTGGAGCGTGGAAACCGTAGTCCATCAGGCGTTTGGCAATATCTTCTTCGGTGATGCCGCAGCTTTCACGAATGGGACGAATGTCGATGATGCACTCGTGGGCAACCCGTCCATTTTGCCCTTTGTAGAGTACGTTGTAGTGGTTCTCGAGCCGCTTGGCAATGTAGTTGGCATTCAGAATAGCAAGCTGGCTGGCCTGTTTCAGGCCCTGAGCGCCCATCATACGGATGTACATCCAGGAAATACTCAGGATGAGTGCACTGCCATAAGGCGCAGCAGTCACTGCCCCATCTGGACTACCTGACTGATGATGTCCGGGCAAAAAGGGAATCAGATGCGCCTTGACCCCAATGGGGCCCATACCTGGTCCGCCACCCCCATGGGGAATACAAAAAGTCTTGTGCAGGTTCAGATGGCTGACATCTGCGCCGATAGCGGCAGGTTGGGTGATACCTACCTGTGCATTCAGATTGGCACCGTCCATGTAAACCTGCCCACCGTTGCGGTGGACGATGTCACAGGCTTCGACCACCGTTTCCTCAAAGACACCGTGTGTCGATGGGTAAGTGATCATCAGTGCAGATAAATTATTCTGGTGCTCACTGGCTTTTTGGCGCAGGTCATCCAGGTCGATGTTGCCTTCATGGTCCGTCTTGATAACAATCACCCGCAGGCCCATCATAATGGCACTGGCTGGATTGGTTCCGTGGGCGGAGCTGGGAATCAGGCAGATATCGCGGTGGCCTTGTTCCAAGCTTGCCTGGTAGCGGCGAATGGCCAGTAAACCAGCATACTCGCCCTGGGCACCAGAATTGGGCTGCATGCTGAAGGCGTCGTAACCTGTAATGGCTTTTAGCATGTACTCGAGCTCATCAGTCATCTGCTTGTAACCCTGGGCTTGTTCCTGGGGTGCAAAAGGATGAACGTTGGCTAACTCAGGCCAGCTTATTGGTATCATTTCACTGGTGGCGTTGAGCTTCATGGTGCAGGAGCCTAAGGGAATCATGCCATGCGTGAGGGAAAAGTCCTTGTTCTCGAGCTTTTTCAAGTAGCGCAACATCTCGGTTTCGGAGTGGTAGCGCTTGAATACTGGATGGTTTAGAAAGGTGCTTTGCCGCTGATAATTGGCCGGAATGCCGCTGGGGGCATGCTCGGGCACTTCAGGATGCAGCTTGTCTTCGCCAGCAAAAACCGTCCACAACTCTAGCACGTCTTGCAAGGTAGTCGTTTCATCCAGGCTGATGCCCAGGTAATCCTTGCGGTCATAGCGCAGGTTGATGCCCCGGTGCAGCCCACGCTGGTAAATGATGTCAGCACTCTGTGTATGAATACTCAGGGTATCAAACCAGTGAGCGTGCTCGAGCTCAAAACCAAGCTGCTGCAAACCTGCTGCCAGCATATTCGTGAGCATATGAACCCGGCTGGCAATGATCTTTAGGCCTTCTGCACCGTGATACATAGCATAAAAGGCTGACATATTGGCTAGCAGTGCCTGCGCTGTGCAGATATTGGAAGTGGCTTTTTCTCGGCGGATATGCTGCTCGCGGGTCTGCATCGCCATGCGGTAGGCGGTTTCACCACGTGCGTCTACCGACACTCCAATGATGCGACCTGGAGTAATGCGCTTGTACTCGTCCCGGGTGGCGAAAAAGGCGGCATGTGGCCCACCATAGCCCATCGGTATGCCAAACCGCTGGGCACTGCCCAGCACTACATCTGCTCCCAGTTCACCGGGTGGTGCAAGGAGCACCAATGACAAGAGGTCACTGGCAACTGCCACAAGTATCCCGCGATGATGCGCTTCTTTAATGAAGCTGGCGATGTCTGACAGATTGCCTGTACTACCGGGATACTGCAATTGCAGACCAAAGACTTCGTGTTTGCTCAAGGCGGTCTGCGGGTCATCAATGATGACTTCAATACCCAGATAACGGGCTCTGGTCTGAATGACGCTCAAGGTCTGCGGGTGAACATCAGGAGCTACCAGGTAGCTGTTACTCTTGGATTTGCTGGCACGCTTAAGCAGCGTCATGGCTTCGGCAGCAGCGCTGGCCTCATCCAGCAAAGAAGCGTTTGCCAGCGTCATACCGGTTAGGTCCATCACCATTTGCTGAAAGGTCAGTAAGGATTCCAGGCGACCTTGCGAGATTTCTGCCTGATAGGGTGTATAGGCGGTATACCAACCCGGGTTTTCCAGAACGTTGCGCTGAATCACAGCAGGGGTAAAGCTAGGGTAATAGCCCATACCAATATAGGACCTGGCAACTGTATTGCGTTTTGCCATGGTCCTGAGTTCCTGAAGTGCAGCCGTTTCACTCTGGGGACCATCCAGGCTTAGTTCATCCGTCATAAGAATATCAGCGGGTACGGTTTCGGCGATGAGTTGCTCGAGACTCTCCAGTCCCAGCAGTTCAAGCTGAGCTGCCTGTTCAGCCTGGGACGGCCCCAGATGCCGCCTGATAAATGCGTCATGTTGAACTAAATCAGCCAGGGCCATTTCAGCTTTCCGCCTCCACTACGGCTGTATAGGCAGTAGCGTCAAGCAGTTGGTCCAGTTCGCCCGGGTCATTGAGTTTTAGCCTGATCATCCAGCCATCTTCATAGGGTGAGGCGTTGATCAGCTCGGGTGAGGACTCGAGTGCTTCATTGACAGCCATAACCTCACCGGCAACAGGCGCATAAAGATCAGAGGCTGCCTTAACGGATTCTACGACGCCAAAGCCCTCGTCCGTGGCTAAGGTGCTGCCTACGGCTGGCAGCTCAATAAAGACCACATCTCCCAAGGCGTCCTGGGCATGATCGGTGATGCCAATCGTGACGCTGCCATCACCATGGTCTCGCACCCACTCGTGTGAAGCTATGTATTTCAGATCTTTTGGTATCAAGGTTCTCTCCTTTTGTATATCCAGCCTAATCGTTTTAGTGACTAAAAAACGGGGTTTTGCTGACAGTTGCCGCCAGTCTTTCGCCGCGTACCTCAATCTGAAGCTCCTGCCCTACCTGGCTGTAAGCTGCATCTATCCAGGCGAGGGCAATACTGTCACGAGTAAAGGGCGAAATGGTGCCTGAACTGACCTCACCAAGCTCTTTGCCAGCGGCAAAGAGCTTATGCCCTTGGCGGGCAATGCCACGTTGCAGCAGTTTCAGACCAACCAGCCGCTTAGGACACTCAGCATGCCACATGGCCTCGCGACCAAAAAAGTTCTTGTCTTTGACAACCCAGGCATAGTCAGTGCACAGCGGGTTGGTCTCCTCGGTGAGTTCGTGCCCATAGAGCGGAAAACCTGCCTCGAGCCGCAGTGTATCCCGTGCAGCCAGTCCACAGGCTTTTGCGCCAGCAGTCAAAAGTGCACGCCACAGCGTCACAGCCATATCGGGGCGTACCAGTATTTCAAAGCCATCCTCACCGGTGTAGCCCGTGCGGGCAATATCAATCATACCTGTACCATATCGCGCTACCATTTTACGATTTTTTTTGAGTTGTGACAGGTCATCCTTGACCAAGCGACCGAGCAACAAGGCCGAACCAGGACCTTGTAACGCCAGAAGCGCCCAACTGTCTGAGGCGTCAATGACGTCAACGCGGTAATTTTCGGCCAGTTGCATCAGGTGTCTGACCACCTTGTCCTGGTTGGCTGCATTGGCAATCATTAAAAACTCGTCGTTGTCCTCACGGTACAGATAAATATCGTCAATCAGGCCACCCGTGTCATTGGGAAGCATGGAATACTGTCCCTGACCCACTTTGAGTTTGGCTGGGTCATTCAGTGTTGTGTAAGACAGAAACTCGAGTGCCTGCTCACCTATGATGGTCAGTTCAGCCATATGGCTGACATCAAACAAACCCACCGCAGTGCGTACACTCAGGTGTTCCTGACTGATGCCACTGGGGTATTGCAAGGGCATGTGCCAGCCTGCAAAATCAACCATCTTGGCACCCAGAGCCAGGTGTTCACTATGTAATGGCGTGGTTTTCATCAAACCTACCATATCATGAAGCCGAAAAATAAATGCCTAGTCTGGCAGCCTTTTTATACAAAAGAAGCTAAGCTTTTTGGGCGAGTTTTTCTAGTACCAGTTGTGAAAC
>CAZZPQ010000073.1:9083-15952 GCA_964655595.1 uncultured bacterium | reverse complement strand
ATTCATACCGAGCCCGATAACCTGGTTAAAGATTTGAAAAGCACGCCCCCGCTTCCTAACGCCCTGCTCGGGCTAAACCCAATGATTTATCCGGAACCGGTATAACCTGGACTAAGTCGTTCAGAAATAGCTGCGGGTAGTGGTTCAATACAGCATGGCAATTCCTGGAGTGGTGATGCCTGATTCCTATGAACCAAGAGTTGTTTGAATGCGTAGAACTCCTAACGCGTCTTACCCCGCGCCCACACCGGATACACTCCTTGAATCACATCATTTCGCTGAAAGACGACCTCATCATGCAGGTTGGTAACCACACAGACATGATTAGGCACAATGCGTACGCGCTCACCAATTTCTGGTTGCGTTGGGCACGCAGAAACGTCCAGCACGCCGTGCTCTTCGGAGAGATTGGTAATGGTGGCTTCTGGGTACTCGAGCACCAACCCATAACCTTCCCCATACTCCGGTGAAATACGGTCACTCGAGAGCGTCTTGGAGCCAGCGTCAATCACCGCGCGCCCTTTTTCCGGGCTGCTTATAACCGTCGCGTGAACGTGCAGCGCGCACTCATCCAGCGTGGCAGCCCCGGCAGCCACCGTAGCGCGGTCATGGTAGATATAAGTTCCAGGACGCAGTTCAGTGAGTCCTGCCACCTCGTGCGCCTGCCACATTAAGGGGGTCGTACCTCCCGAAAAGGCGCTGATGGGAATGTCATGTCTGCCAAACAGGTCTTTAGCACGGCCGACCCAGTCACCAGAAACCCGACTGACCGGATAGGTCATAAAACCAGAAAAGTTTAGACGTTTTGCCGCCAGTATTTCCTTGGCAAGTGCCAGTGCCTGCTCAGGGTTCAGTACCCCGGTGCGCAGCTTACCCGATTCAAACTCAATGAGAATGTCAATATCGCGTCCTGCTTGCTGTGCGGCGCGACTAGCGAGGTCTACAGCAACGCTATTATCAAGCGCTACCCTCAAGCGCTCAGTTGCCCAGACAAGCTGGGTCAGCGCGGTTAGCTTACTTTCGCTGACAATGTTGTAAGTCAGCAGGATATCAGCCATACCAGCCGCCGCCATGACCGCCGCCTCACTTATTTTCTGGCAGGTGATGCCGACTGCCCCAGCCGCCATCTGCTTGTGGGCCAACACAGGTAGCTTATGGGTTTTGATGTGCGGGCGCAGGAGCAGACCATGCTGGTCACAGTAGGCTTGCGCCTTGGCAATGTTGCGCTCCACGCGCGTTAAGTCAATAACAGGAACGGGGGTATCAAGGTGTGTCATCATTTCCGCCCTCTCATGCGGGGATCCAGTGCATCACGCAAGCCGTCACCCAGTAAGTTTAAACCCAGAACAATCAGAACAATAAAGATGCCAGGGAAGATGCTCATCCAGGGAGCAACGAACAAAAAGGTCTTGGCATCCGCGAGCATGTTACCCCAACTAGGCGTTGGAGGTTGCGTACCAGCCCCGACAAAGCTGAGGCCAGCTTCTGATAGAATAGCCACGCCCAGAACAAAGGTCGCCTGCACAATCACCGGGGCAAGTGTGTTGGGAACGATGTGCATGATCATGGTACGGATGTCACCCGCACCAGAAGCCCGGGCGGCGGTCACGTACTCGAGCTCCTTAAGAGAAAGTACACTACCACGAACAATGCGTGCTGTACTTGGCGTAATTGTTATGGTGAGTGCGATAATGACATTATTTTCATTGGGTCCCAGGGCTGCCAGAATCGCGATTGCCAGAAAGATAGAAGGAAAGGCCATCAAGCCATCCATACTACGCATGAGGATACCGTCAAGCCTGCGGTAGTAGCCTGCCAGCACGCCGATTACCAGACCAAAGAGGGTCGTTAAGGTAACAACGGCAAAGCCAACACGAACAGACACTCTAGCACCGTATATCGCGCGACTAAAAATATCGCGTCCGGCTTCGTCAGTGCCCATCCAGTTTTGCGAACTCGGAGGCTGCAATCGGTTGCGAACATTGGTACGCAGTGGGTCATGCGTGACAATCAAAGGGGCGAAGGCGGCAACGAGCAGCGTCACGGCCGTAAGCAGCGTCCCGAGCGTCATAAGCTGACTCGAGAAAAGCGTGCGAAACGCCTGCCACAGGATACCCCTACGCCTGGCTTGTGAGACTGTTGGACTAGTCATAGCGAATCCTCGGATCAGTGAACGCGTAAAACAGGTCAACAATCAGGTTGACCAGAATCGTTATGCCAGCAATCAGCAAAAGACTTCCCTGAATAACCGGATAATCACGGCGAAATACGGAGTCTACCACCAGCCGCCCAACACCTGGAAAGTTAAAGACAAGTTCCACTACCAGACTGCCAGAAATCAGTGAGGCAACCGTAAGTCCGATGACCGTAAGAATCGGATTGAAAGCGTTGCTCAGTGCATGTTTATAGTTGATGCTGCGCTCATGGACTCCCTTGGCACGCCCGGTGCGGATGTAGTCCTGGCGCAAGACCTCCAGCATACCCGAGCGTGTCATTCGGGCAATCAGAGCAGCTCCCGAGTACCCCAGCGCAATAGAAGGTAAAATAAGAGTTCGCAGACTTGCCCAAAGACCCTTTTCCTCAGGTCGCACGAAGCCCTGAGCGGGTAGCCAGCCGAGCGTAACTGCAAAAAGCTGGATGAGCAACAGTCCCAACCAGAAGTTGGGGGTGGCAACACCAAGTAGTACAAAAACTGTGGCAAAGCGGTCGATAAAGCTGTTCTGCCGAATAGCAGAGAGAATACCAATGGGTATCGCCAGCACAAGCGCCAGAATAAGGGAACTGAGGGTAAGATAAAGCGTAGGCGGAAAGGCTCGAGCAAACATGTCAATGACTGGCCGATTTTCATGAAATGAGCGCCCCAGATCACCCTGCAGGATATTGCCAAACCAGAGTGCAAACTGAATAGGTATGGGCTGGTCAAGCCCCAGGCGCTCGCGCACACGCTCGATTTCTTCAGGCGGTGAGTCAGCGTCCAGAAAAAAAGCTGCCGGATCACCAGGCGTGAGATGAACCAGCAAAAACGCAATGACGCCAACAATCAGCACCACAGGTAGTGTTGCGATGGTTCGACGAATAATATAACTAGTCATAAATGCTTCACCTTGTGCTTTATATCGTTGGTATAGCTTACATAGTTTATATCAAAGCCTATACAAGGAAAAATGAGACCTCTTGCAAAAGTCCAGATTGATAGCGATTCTAATCAGTCTTAAGATTGCTCAGTTGATTCGGAGCCCGATAAATTGATTGCCGATTTAAAAAGCAGTTCTTCGGTTCCTACACAGCCTGCTCCAGATAAACCCCAGATTTTAACCAGAATCAGTGTTGGCATCGTACGGTTAATAAAGTGACTCTCAAAAACCAGCATTTCTCAGGAGTACGTCACTCACGCAGGAATCCTGTAGGCTTCCATTCTGAAAAGCTCTTTTTATTTGCTGAGGTTCTATACAGCCGATACCTGCAATTGACGTTTATCACCTGTGCATGAATGGTCAACTGGCTGCCTCTGCAAACCGCCTCTGTGACCACAAATTAGTCACTGAAAGCTTTTGTCATGATACGGCAGCTTCAAGAACCGGCCCTGAAACATGCAATACCGAGCCTAATAGTTTGCATACAGATTTGAAAAGCAATCCCCGCTTCCTCCTCGCCCTGCTCGGGATAAATCATTGGGATAAACCCAATGATTTATCTGGAACCGGTATAAAGTTAATCGAAGGCCGCTTTTCAATACTTGTTGAGGTGCTGCAACTTGCAGCACCTCACAATATGCCTTAGCGATCAAGCCAGATGTCAAAGGCCCGCATATAGTGCCAGCTACCAACGTTCATGACGTCAGTCAGGTGACCCTTAACTGCAAAGAGATCGCCCAGCCAGATTTCACCGGCAGCCTCGGCGCTCAGCCTGTTAATTTCCAGTACCGCGTTGCGGCGTGTTTCATCATTTAAATCATTGGCAATGATTTCCAGTTGTTCAGTCCAGCGCTCATCAACCCAGGCCCAGGGATCGTTATTGCGATCGACTCCACTGGCATCAAGGTAAGACAGCGGTACGACTGATCCACCACCCGCCCCCTTGATATCCCAGGCACCCATATCGCGGCGGATCTGTGCAAAGGTAGCACCGTCGACAACAAGCAATTCGGCGTTCAGACCGATATCCTGAAGTAACTCGAGAATCACCGGAGTTGGCCTAAAGAAGTCCGGTATATCCTGTCTGGTCAGGTAGCGAATGGTCTCACCATTATAAGAAGACGCTGCTACCAGCTCACGTGCGCGCTCCAGGTCGTTAGGGTAGTAATCTTCCATAACGCTGGTATCCCACATCCATTGCCCTTCCTGAAAGCGAACAAAGGGATTAACACGCCAGGAGCCTTCGGGACCCTGGGCAAACATGGCATCCTCGAGGTTAATCGCAGTACGAACAGCTTCGCGCAGCAAGGGATCGGTAAAAGGACCTTCCTGGGAGTTCATCTTAAGGTAAACGCGGCGACCGGGTTGCTGAATCAGGCCAATGGTATTGGGATCAGCCTCGAGGCGGATCAAGTCTTCTGGCGGAAGCTGGTCAGCTACGTCCACTTCACCGGCAAAGAGTGCCAGTGCACGAGTAGCATCATCAGTGATAGGAATGACCACAATTTCGTCCGCATAGTTGGCACGAGGCCCAGCCCAGCCACTTGCCTCACCAGAAGGCTGGCTGTAATCTTCAAAGCGAACAAAGCGGTAGCGTTCGCCTGGAATCAGCTCGACGATACGATATGGCCCTGTGCCAATCATCAGTTCAAAATCAGTAACGGTAATCAACTCATCACCCAATGCCTCAACGACTGAAGCTGGATGTACGACAAAGCTACCCGAAGGCATACTAAAGGTTTCAGGCAGCGCTCCCCAGGGGCCATTGGTGTGAAAGACAACTGTATGCTCATCTATTTTTTCGATGCGCTCGATTCGGCTAAACTCACTGCGACGCGCTCCCACACGCTGCAGGCGATCAAACGAGGCCACAACGTCATCAGCCGTCATATCTGTGCCATCGTGAAACTTCACACCCTGTCTCAGGCGGATAGTCCAGCTCAGGCCATCCTCAGCCACTTCCCAGGATTCTGCTAATATCGGGGCAGGCTCGAGGTTTTCATCCATAGTGATCAGAGGTTCATAAACCAACTGCCAGATTTCGTCGCGGGTGGCAGTTGAGCCCATAACGTCCGCAGTTTGCAGCGAGTTGTGGTAGCCGATGGTCAGTGTACCGCCGCTACGACCTTCCTGAGCGAACGCCATAGTAGCAACCAGACTCAGCATCAAGATGATGCTGAACAAGTTAGCATAGGGTCGGGCGAAGTGAATCATCTTTCCTCCTTTTACTGATTTGCAAAATATTTACGTCAAACTGCTCGGGGCAGCAGCGTGCCAAATCAGTGAACAATTGTGTTCCACTAGCAAGCCTAACACAAGCACAAGCACAAACACAAAGTGCTGATTATGCGTCAGTCAGTCACCGAGGGGGTATCTGCTCCGAACATCATGAGTCCCACAGCAGTGCGTGGCAAAAAGCCCAGGTACTCCCCGCTGACAGCAGACTCGAGATATGCCTTATAATCTTCGGCTTTAAGATGCAAACCCAAAAACGCGGTGACAAAGTGCTGGTTGATGTTATTGATGCGCGCGGGGTCCCAGGCAAACTCGGCGTAACGCTCAAAATCCAGAAAACTGGTAGCAGCAACTGGCGGTGGATTAGGAGCGACGTTGTGCCGCGCATTCTCATAGACCAGCATGTAACGCTCGCTGTTGACTGCATGGTCAAACAGCCACTTAACGCCATCCTCATAGCCTGAAATATCGTCTTCGCTACCCGCAATGAAAAGACTGGGCACGCGCAGACCTGCCAGACCCTCGGCGTCCCAAAAAGCCAAGTCACTCGGCACATTGATAGCAACCAGCGCTGCTGGCGCGCCCCAGGGCGCAAAGGCGATAACCGCTTTGATACGCGCATCAACCGTAAAGTTCCCTGCCTGCCGAACAGCCAGAGCCCTGCCAGGCACAAAGGGTGTATTGACAATGGTCTCGCTGTAGCCAGCGCCCGCACTGTTAAGGGCGCCGTAGCCGCCCATCGAGTAACCGATAATGGCGCTATTATCGGCATCAATGAGTCCAGAAAGCAAGCCTTCCGACCCAACACTTTGCCGTGCCAGCTCATCCAGCACAAAGAGTTGGTCAAGCGAGCGGTTGAGAAGCGTACTGCTAAAAGCAGCTACATCTACAAAGCTGCTCTCGGTATGCCCGATAGCAGCAACCACATAACCAACAGACGCCAGATGTTCGTTCAGGTAGCTGAGCATAAAGCGCGAACCAGGATAGCCGTGTGACACAATCACCAGTGGGTATGGTCCGGCGTCAGAATTAGGTGCAGCATCCCGCGCAGCGCGTCCAGTAAAATTAAAAGGGGTCGTGCCACGGTTTGGGTCATCTGAGCGACCAAAGGCGTCGGTATAGCTGGTTAATTCAGCATCGCCCTCAGCAAGTATGGCAGGGTAGTAAAGTTCGATGGTCAGGGGACGGTCGTAGCGTGACTCAGCAGAGACCAGGATGTTGACCTGCTCGGGGTTGATAAGCTCGAGCGTTGTCACACCCACACTGAAAGGGCCGCGCTGCGCCAGCTCAGGTGCGTCGGGTCTGGGGTCACCAAAAACAAAAGTATCTTGAGCCTTTGTTGTTAACATCAGGCATAGCGTACACCAGCACAGACAGGAAAGAATGAAATGCATACTGCCAGCCTAACCCAGCTCTAGCGCTGCTGCGGTCATCTGCAGGATTTGGAATAAGCAAAGTTGCACACCATCATAGGCAACTCACCTTAGAACCTCACCTTAG
>CAZZPQ010000073.1:0-8983 GCA_964655595.1 uncultured bacterium | reverse complement strand
CTCACCTTAGGAACTCACCTTAGTCAAGCACCGTGCTATGGCCGCTTTGAGCACCAACGAGGCACTAGCCAAAGCCATCTCGCTGAAAGCTTAAATACTCAGCGATAACCGGAGAGGCTGCTTCGCTTCGCTCGCAACGAAAAGGTGTGTAATACCAGTTCCGGATAAATCGTTGAGTTTATCCCGAGCAGAGCGTTAGGACGCGGGGACGTGCTTTTCAAATCTGTCAATTTATCGGGCTCAGTATACGGTGAGTAAGTAAATAGGGGTACAAACCGCAGTCTGGTGGCAGTCTATAGTGAAGTCGGTAGCCACATTTAATCATGTGTGTTGCACTAGGGAGGAAATATGAAACTGTTTATCAACATGCTGCTTGCCAGCTTTTTATCACTGGCTTTGGCACAAGCGCCCATCAGTGTTGGGTCTAAAATCGATACTGAAGGCGCTCTTCTATGTCAGATGGTCAAGCTGATTCTCGAGGATGCCGCTATTACCGTCGATGACAAATGCTCAACAGGTGCAACCAGCGTTGTGCGCGCAGCGCTGCTGGAGGGCGAAATCGACCTTTACCCGGAGTATACCGGCAACGTGATTTATCTTTTTGACGGAGTGGCTGAGGACATTGCCAACGACGCCGAAGCATCTTTTGCCAAAGCCAATGAGCTGGACGCTGAAAATGGCATTGTCTGGCTGAGGCCCGCACCCGCCAATAACACCTGGGCTATTGCGGTTCCCGTGACACTTGCAGAAGCCGAGGGGCTAGCGACCCTAGCTGACCTGGCACGTTACATCAATGACGGTGGCACATTTATGCTGGCCGCCAGCCAGGAATTTGTTGACCGTGATGACGCTCTAAAAGCCTTTGAACGTGTCTATGGTTTCGAGGTGCAGGCTGAGCAACTGGTCATTTTGCCCGGTGGCAATACCACCCAGACAGCCACGGCAGCAGCCCAGGGAACCAGCGGGGTCAATGCAGCCATGGCCTATGGCACCGATGGCGCACTTGACGCACTCGGACTCGTGCCACTCACCGACCCAAGCGGCGCAGTAGCAGTTTATCAGCCATCGATTACCGTGCGCCAGGAAGTGCTCGAGGCCTACCCGAACCTAGCCGAACTGATCGAACCCGTCTTTGCTACCCTGGATGAAATCACTCTGTCTAATCTGAATGGTCGCATCAGCGTCGGTGGTGAATCAGCGGAGGCCGTGGCAGCCGACTATCTGCGCAGCATTGGTGTTTTGCAGTAACTTGTTGCCCGGACACGCCATACCGTGGGGCGGGGACCACCCTGCCCCGCTGGTTTGACCTGACTGAGCCATGTTACTGAAACTTACGGCATGAGGGTTCAGTTTAATCCGGTCATCGTTCTGGCAGCTGTTTTGGGGCTGACTTCACTCGCCTTGCCCTGGTTGCAGTTTCGGCCTAACCGCCTGCTCCAGGGAGAGGCATTGGGTTTTGCTGACATTACCGGGCCATTCGCTTACCTTAGTTTGCTGGCCTGGCTGCTGATTCTTGGCAGCGCAGCTTTGTCTCGTTGGCAAACGACTGTTTTGGGCATGGGACTCGGCGCCGCCTGGTTAGTCATGCAACTCGGTATTGCTGCCACCACACAAGCGAGTTTGGCAGAGGCTAGCAACCTGGCTCGAGTCTCTTTTTCCTCGAGTATCTGGCTGGCTCTATTTGCCTTATATGTGGGGATTTACGCGCTATCTAAAACCTGGCGCTGGGCCTTTGTGCTGATGCTCGGGCTAATCCTGCTGGGTGCGGTGCTGGGGCGCTATGACCTGCTGGGTCCTGCTGCCGAGTTTCGCAATGTTCAGAGTATTTTTGCCCAGCAAAGCCTGCGCCACTTTGCTCTGGCCATCACCAGCTTGCTACTGGCTGCCCTCCTGGCTTTGCCACTGGGCTATCTGGCAGCCACCAGGCCGTGGCTCGAGACCCCAATTCTGGGAGGCGCAGGCTTGCTGCAAACCATTCCCTCCATCGCCCTCTTTGGTCTATTGCTACCGCCCCTGGCCTGGTTGGGACGCTCCTTTAATCTGGGCGAAGTCTTAATGCTCTTGCTCATTTTGGCTGTCATCAGCCTCTTGGGCAAGTTGCGCCGCTTGCACCTGCTTAGCTATGTTGGCTTCATCGGTCTGAGCCTCACCCTGATACCACTGTTGGGCATCTGGCTAGTCGCTGCCTTAAGTGCTGACGGACGCACGCTGACAAACTGGCTTAGCCTTGATTCACGGCTTGCCGATCTGGGCCTGAGGGGCATTGGCGCCGCACCCGTTCTGATTGCCTTAACGCTTTATGCCATATTACCCATTGTCGTGAATACCTTTGTGGGTCTGCGCTCCATTGCCGAGGGTATCAGAGACGCTGCGCTTGGTATGGGTATGAATAGCAGGCAGCTATTCTGGCAGGTAGAACTACCTCTTGCCTTGCCCTTTGTTATCGAGGGCCTGCGGGCAGCGCTGGTCCTCACCTTTGGCATCACTACCGTAGCAGCACTGGTTGGCGCTGGTGGTTTGGGATTTTTTATTTTACGCGGGGTCGAAAATGCCGCGCCGGATCTGGTACTGATAGGCGCTTTGCCCATCGTGGTGCTGGCTCTGACACTGGACGCACTGATGCGAGCTCTGGGGTGGCTCATGACCCCACAAGGATTGAGAAAATGATTGACCTTGAGGCTGTATACAAACGCTATGGAGAACAGGCTGTGCTTCGTGGCATCAACCTGAGCGTAGCAGCTGGCGAGCTGGTGGTCCTGATAGGTCCTTCTGGCTGCGGAAAAAGCACCTTGTTACGCCTGATTAACCGCATGACAGACATCAGTGAGGGCATTATCAGGGTAGCGGGCCAGGATATCATGCAGCGCGACGCGGTAGATCTGCGGCGCTCGATTGGCTACGTCATTCAGAGCATTGGTCTGTTTCCTCACATGACCATTGCGGAAAACATTGAAGTCGTACCCAGTATCCTGGGTGACGCGAAAGACAAGCGCCGTGCGCGGGCCAGGGAGCTTATGCATCTGGTTGGGCTCGAGCCAGCAAACTACGCCCAACGCTATCCCAAGCAGCTATCCGGTGGACAACAGCAACGCGTTGGCATCGCACGGGCATTAGCAGCCAATCCTGAAATCATGCTGATGGATGAACCGTTTAGCGCAGTCGATCCAATCACCCGCGAACAGTTACAGGACAGCTTTCTCAAACTGAAACAGGAAATCCGCAAAACCATTGTCTTCGTCACACACGATGTCGATGAAGCTGTTAAGCTGGCTGACCGAATCTGCATTTTGAATGAAGGCCGGGTACAGCAATATGACCGACCGGATGTGATTTTGAAACAGCCCGCCAATAATTTTGTAGCCAGCTTTGTGGGTGAGGATCGTCAACTCAAGCGCTTAAGCCGCTTGCCTGTCACGACCTTTATGCAGCCACAGGCAATCCCAGGCGCAGCTATCATCACAAGTGACAAAAGTGCCAGGGACGCTTTGATTCGCCTGCTTGAAATCCCTGCACTGAATATCGCAGATGACTCAGGTAAAATCATTGGCAGTCTGCGACTGGGGGATTTACAAAAATGAAGGCCCAGGGCTGGGGACTTTTGCTGCTGTGGCTCATGTCCTTGTGGCTGTTTCAGCAACAGGCTATCTGGAAGAGCGTATTGGGCAAGCTGGTACCTGCGAGCGCTACAGTTATTTACGAGCGCAACACACTCTGGCAACTGGTCATGCAGCACGTATCGCTAACGTTGTTGGCGATGCTGCTGGTACTACTGGTAGCTGTGCCGCTGTCACTCTTATGTACCCGTCCACTGGGGCAGCCTTTTTTACCTCTGCTGCGCGACACTGTAAGTATCGGACAGATTTTTCCTCCCACAGCCGTCTTATTTCTGGCGTTGCCCATTTTTGGTTTTGGTGCCAGGGCGGCAGTTCTGGCGCTCTTTCTCTACGGTCTGCTGCCAACCGTACGGGGTTTTTTGCTGGGTATAGAAACCGTCTCTGAGACACTTAAGGACGCCGCAACTGGCTGCGGCATGAACGCCCGGCAACTGCTATGGCGAATCGAGCTACCCCTGGCGCTGCCTGCCATTTTGTCCGGTGTACGCACCAGCCTGATTCTCATACTTGCCACAGCAACCGTTGCGCCGCTCGTCGGCACGGGTGGTCTTGGCGTGCCTATCATTGCTGGGCTCAGCACCAATAATATTGCGCTTGTTATCCAGGGTGCAGTGCCAGTTGCCATTCTGGCAGTGTTATCAGACAGCAGTATGCGCCTGCTCGAGCGGCTCCTGGTGCGCTGGCGTTAGCGTCAGATATTGGGTGACTGACCGTCAAGGCGCGCCTGAAGGGCCAACTGGTCTACGCGCTCATTTTCAGGGTGACCCGCGTGACCTCTAGCCCATTCCCAACTGAGTTCATGAACCCTGCTCAGTTCGAGAAGCTCGAGCCATAAGTCCTTGTTTTTAACGGCCTGTTTGTTGGCAGTTTTCCAGCCGTTTTTTTGCCAGTTTTTAAGCCAGCCATTGGTAAAAGCATGTTTGAGATACTGGGAATCTGTCGTCAGTATGACCTTGCAGGGCTCTTTCAAAGCGTGCAGCGCCCTGACTGCAGCAGTAAGCTCCATGCGGTTATTGGTTGTATTAGCCTCGTAGCCAGCCCGCTCTTTTTCGCACTTGCCGTGCCGCAAGAGATAAGCCCAGCCACCATCGCCACTTTGGGTATTACAGGAACCATCAGTATAGACATAGACTTGCTTCATAACAAAGCTTGTACCTTGCATCAAAGGCTCGAGTCAAGCTTGATTGAACAGCCGGGAGTCTTGATACTCAAGGCACTTCCACGAAAAACTCTTCACGGTCGCAGAGCATCGTGCCAGCGCAGGCTGGCAGCCATGGCCAGGCGGGAAAAGAAGAATGCAGCTTGCACTTAAGTCATGCAGTATTGGCAATAGTTTAGCCCCAAATAACTACATGCCTGTACAAGGTTGTACGAGGTCGCTTACTCCTTGACGATACATGCCAAATTGATGAAGGTTCGGTTTTTTGCGTCACCATCGCTTTTTATCAGGATACTACTTCACTTTCAATAAGCCCCCATCGCCCTCACCCTTGACAGATTGAATGCCAAGTCACTATACTTGTATCAGGTTTGTAAAAGGTTTGAACAAGGAGATAGCCGTGAACGGTAAATACACTGTCAACGAAGTTGAAGAGCGCACCAGCGTTCCGGCTAGCACCTTGCGGCAATGGGAAAGGCGCTACGGCTTTCCCATGCCGGGCCGATCAGAATCTGGTTATCGCCTGTACAGCCCTGAAGATATCGCTCTCATTGAAGCCATGCGGCGACATATTGAAGATGGGGTCCCAGCCTCACGTGCAGCTGATCTGGTCAAGCGCCTGCATGCTCAAGTCGTATCAAGCCTAGCTACTCAAGCTGAACCAAAATCGGTTGAAACTTTCTTTGAAGGTCTTCTTGAGGCTTTAGTAAATCTGGATCAGGCGCAGGCAGATCGCATCCTCAGCGAAGCCCACGCACTTCACCCGGTAGAAACCGTGCTACTTGACATTCTCCAAAAATGCATTATTGAAATCGGTCAGCTCTGGCATGATGGCAAGATAAAAACCACTACCGAACATTTTGCCAGCAACTACGCCCAAGGGCGTTTGCGCTCTTTGCTACAACTGACAGGTGGTGACAGTATTGCCCCAGCCATCATCGTGGCCTGTGCGCCAGATGACCAGCATGAATTGGGCGCACTCACTCTGGCAGTCTTGCTACGCCGCCAGGGCTTTATGGTCTATTATCTGGGGGCCAACACCCCTGTTGCTGATTTGCGAGCCATGGCGCAGGACATCCGCCCAGCTGCGGTAATGATTTCTGCGACAGTGGCAACCTCACTCAAGCGCCTCTTTGAAAACAAGGAGCATATCTATGGTATGGCTCCGCTGGTTATCTTTGGTGGTATGGCCTTCAATCAACAACCCCAGGCTGCCCAGGAGCTGGGAGGCTATTTTCTGAGTGGCAATACCTTAGAAGCTCTCAAGCAGCTTAAGCAGCTTATTCACGGAGTAACAGCCTAATGGCAAGGCTAACCGCCAAAGCTGATGCCGTCATCATCGGCGCTGGCCTGGCAGGACTCACTGCTGGCGCGCTGCTGAGCAAGCAAGGCCACCGGGTCACTGTGCTCGAGCGCGACATTCACCCGGGCGGTTGCGCCGCCAGCTTTGAAAAACAGGGCTACCGCTTCGCTGTGGGCGCCACCGTCGCTATGGGGCTCGAGCCTGGCGGACTGGTCAGACAAATATATGAGCGTCTTGATCTGAAACCCGAATACCACGACGTCTCCCCTGCCATTCGCGTTCATTTGCCAGACCGCAAGGTTCACATCTCGACTACACAGTCTGATTGGGAAGCAGAAATTTTGCGAGCCTTCCCTGGGCAAGCAGAGCGCAAGCTGGCCTTCTGGCATGAAGTGCGCCGCTTGGCCAGTGCCATGCACAGCGTGTCACGCCGCTTTCCTGTAATGCCCTTTCGCAGGCTGCGCGACCTGCTGAATACCGCCATGGCTGCGCGACCCCAAGCCCTACTAGCACTTTTGTACCTGCACCGCAACGTCGAAGATAGACTCAACCACTATGGCATCGACGACCCCCACCACCGTGCCTTTATCGATGGGCAACTCCTTGACGCCATGCAGACAACTGCTGAAAACTGCGTTGCTGCCAATGGCGCTCTGGCACTGGGTATTTACCGCTATGGCTGTCAGTATAAGATGGGCGCTCTCAGCAGCATTGCCGAGGATTATGCAGCCTTTATCAAACAACAAGGGGGCAGCGTTCACTACGCTACCAAGGCTAAAGCCATTCACTATGATAAGACAGGTATTAAGGCTGTCAGCACAAATCAAGGTGACATTGACACAACTATCGTCATCAGCGCTATCCCACTGGAAAATACCAGCAGCCTGTTAGGGCCCCGCCATCCCGATATGAGTGCTCGAGCCGAGTCTGGGGCCAACATGTGGGGCGCGTTTACACTGTACCTGGGTATCGACGAGCGCTGTTTACCCAAAGACCATCACATCTACGAGCAGATCACTGACCTGGATACCCATGGCACAGGCAACCTGCTGATTTCGACTAGCCCCGCCTATGATCATTCTCGAGCACCTGAAGGTAAACGCGCGATTACCATCAGTACGCATGTTTCTGCAGCATCCTGGCTTAAACTCGCGCAGGACAAGGAGGCTTATGCAACAGCCAAAGCGAAGATGGAAAGCAGGATTCTCGATCAGGTTGAGCGCGCCATTCCAAAAATACGGGATGGTATTGAGCTCTTGTACAGCGGCAGCCCCCGCACCTTCAGAAACTTTACACTTCGCGCAGGGGGTACAGTAGGCGGCTTTCCTCAAACGCTCGCTGCTGCCAATTTCCAAGCCCCCAGTCATCACAGTTCCATTCCTGGACTGTTTTTAGCTGGAGATACCATCTTCCCCGGTCAGGGCGTCTTAGGCGTCAGCGTATCCGGTCACAACGCTGCCCGCAGTGCTGCGCGGCAACTCATCCATCACAAGAAACCCTCAACCATTCCACAACAGGAGGAAAGTTATGCCAACTAAAAACCTATCCGTTCAACTCGAAGCACCCTCACAAACCCTGAAGTTTCAGCGCAAGCAAACGCTTTATCACAATGGTGACCCAGCCCAATCCATCTTCCGCGTGCGCGATGGGCTTATCCGTATCACCCGCATGACCCCTGAAGGTCGCATACTGACAGTACGCCACCTCATGCCCGGTGATTTCTTTGGTGAGGAGGCGTTTATGGACGGTAAGCGCGAGGAGATTGCCGAGGCACTGACCAGCGCCCAGATTGAGGCGATTGACCCACAACTCATCAACTACAGCGATCTTATGACCATCACGCAGTCATTATCGGTACAGATGCAACGCCTGATGGACTACGAGTACCACCTGCAAACCGGCGACCTGCGCCAGCGCGTCTCACGCTACCTCGTCAAGCTTTCTGAAACACCCCTTTGTACCTACGATGCAGCCGGACATCCGGTAGTCAGTGCAACCCACGAACTTATTGCCGAAGGAACTGCCAGTACCCGCGAAAGTGTCTCCAAGATTATCACCGAACTCCGCGCTGAGGGTCTCATTGAGTCAGGCTACCGAAGCATCGTCTTGCTCGACACCACAGAGCTCGAGGACATCGCCTCTGGCTTTTAATCCCTCAGTTCTGGCATTTCACTATGCCAGTAAAGCGCATACTGATAACCACCATGCCTGAACCCAACCGATTCGTAGAGGGTTTTGGCATGGTAGTTTATATCTGCCACAATCACGAGTGTTTTGAGCTTTCCGTGCCTAAGTCCGTAGTCTGCCACAAAATGGGTAAGTGTTCTGGCGAGACCCTGTCTGCGGTGCTCAGGGGCGGTAGCAACCTCCTGATAGCGACCCACCGTCGTATTCCAAAACAAGCCCATAGTGGCAGCGAGTTCTTCACCCCGAAAAGCCCCAAACCACTGACCGTGTCCCGCTTCAATCATGCTGCGATAGCTGCTCATTTTTTGCCGTAGATACGTTTTTGAACCTTCTTCTTCGTAGCCATTTTCAATACTAATCCGGGTTTGCAGTTCGATAGTTTGCTCATAGTCAGCTTCTGTCTGCAAGGCTCGCAGGCTGATTCCTTCAGGTGTCGCAAAATTCTCTGTCAGCTTGTGTAGTGTCATGACAGTGCAATAATCAAGCCTGAAACCTACATCCAAAAACGCGCTGGGATCGCCTAGGTCATCACTGTCCCAGCCATAAAGTTCATGATGAATACGAGTGTAGCCGCTAGCAACCTCCTGCTGAAAAGCACGCCGCCAAGCCAAGTAGGTTTCCAGGCCTGGTGGTGATTTGAAAACAAGATAATTACCATAGTGAAAGTTGGGGTTGCTGGGTGTAAGGATGCGGTAGTAGTGCTCGGTTTCGCTGATTTCA
>CAZZPQ010000072.1:0-16327 GCA_964655595.1 uncultured bacterium | reverse complement strand
GAAGCGGGGGCGTGCTTTTCAAATCTTTAACCAGGTTATCGGGCTCGGTATGAATTGCCAGAAAGGAGAGAAAGTTGGCATGTTAAAACTACGTCCTTACACACCCACTGATCTAGCCAAAGTATTGCAATTCCTGGGACAGTGTTTTCTGGATAGGAATTTCAGTGACTATCATCCAGGCGACATCCTCCACGCTATGAGTAGCCGCTACAGGGGAACTGATTTGGGTCAGTATTTTTGGCTTTTTGAGGAGGAAAACACGCTGATTGCGTTTGCTGAATTATCAAAATCAGAATTGGCAAACTATGTGCTTGTTACGCATCCAGGCTATGGCGACAGTGATAGAGAAGCTACGTTACATATTGAATGTCAACGCATCATGCGCAAACGGATGAAGGACAATCCTCCAGATAAGCGTGTCTTGTCAACAAACACATCTGCTTCTGATGAAAAGACCATTGACTGTCTTGGCAACCTTGGCTACGAGCTTCAACCCGGTAATTACATTCAAACACTCAGGTCGCTTGATATGCCGATACCTAGTCCTGTGCTACCAGAAGGATTTCAAATACGCAGTGCCTCAGGTGAACATGAAGCCCATTTATTGGTAGAAGTCCACAAAGGTTCCTTTGGCAAGCTTTGGACCTCCGATGAATACCTGAAGGTAATGCGAACGCCCGGGTTTTCTATTGATCATGAGCTGGTTGTGGTTGCACCTGATGGGCGCTTTGCAGCTTTTCTAATCTATTGGCTTGACCCGGTTAGTAGGTCTGGCTTACTTGAGCCAGTTGGTTGCCACAAAGACTTTCAAAGACGTGGTCTTAGCAAAGCCCTTATATATGAAGCTATGCAGCGAATGGTCAATGCTGGCATGGAAAAAGCAGTTGTATTATATGAAAGTGATAATCCTGCTGCCAAAAATCTCTATACCTCAGTAGGGTTTAAGGAGAATTTTAAAACACTTGACTGCGAAATTCACTTGGCTGACTAATACCAATTCTATGCAAGAGTGCCGCATACTTGATCTCATGATTTCTTCTCCCGTCCGCTCGGGTGCTTGAGTGACTTGAGTCACTCAAGCACCGAAACGGTGTAATACCAGTTCCGGATAAATCATCTGGCTAAACCCAATGATTAGTGCCGAGCAGAGCGTTAGGAAGCGGGCAAGGGCTTTGCAAATCTTTGACCAATTCATCGGGCTCGGGATAACCTGGCTTTGCGCAGTTCTACAGAACCTTTCCCGATTCGCTGATTGAGCAAGGGCTAATCTCCGCTGACGGACTCAGTGAGAGGATGTCTGATGGCCTCAATTGCCATAAGAATCGCTTCGGGTGTCGCTGGTGCAGCCAGGGCGACTTCGGTTGCTTTGCCAAAGGCGGCAATCGCATCCTTGAGCGCTTCGCGCACGCTGATTGCCAGCATAAACGGTGGTTCACCGACTGCCTTGCTGCCATAAATCACGCCGTCTTGTGGGGCGTGCTCCAAGAGTTGCACGTTAAAAGTTTCTGGCACTTCGCTTATTGTCGGTATCTTATAGGTGCTGGGCGCGGTGGTGCGCAGCCGCCCGGCGTCGTCCCAGACCAGCTCTTCCATGGTCAGCCAGCCCAGCCCCTGAATGAAACCGCCTTCTATCTGGCCACGGTCAATAAGGGGATTAAGCGACTGACCCACATCGTGCAGGATGTCGGCGCGGCGCAGTCGCCACTGCCCGGTAAAACCGTCGATTTCCACCTCGCTGACTGCTGCGCCATAAGCGTAGTAGTAAAAGGGTTTGCCGCTTCCTTTAAGCTTGTCAAAGTAGATATTGGGTGTGCGGTAGTAGCCGGTGGCTGAGAGGCTTATCTGCTCGAGATATGCCCGACCCACCACCTCAGCAAAACTGACGCGCTCTTTGGGATGATGGCGGTTAAAGACCCAGTCATCTTCAAAGCCTAGGTCTTCGGGTGCGCCAAGGTTTAAGAGCTTTGCCGCCACGACCGCCAGGCGAGCCTTCAGGGTTTCACAGGCATCTTTGACGGCCTGACCGTTTAGATCGGTGCCGCTGCTGGCGGCGGTTGCGCTGGTGTTGGGTACTTTGTCGGTGGCTGTGGGCATCATGCGAAAGCGTGTCATGCTTACGCCTAAGGCTTGGGAGGCAACTTGCAACATTTTGATCTGCAAGCCCTGACCCATCTCGGTACCACCGTGATTGAGCTGAATGCTGCCGTCACTATAAATCAAGACCAGCGCCCCGGCCTGGTTGAGAAAGGTGGTAGTAAACGAGATACCAAACTTGACCGGGGTGATTGCCAAGCCGCGCTTTAGATGGGGGCTTTCCTGATTGAAGCTGTGAATCTCAGCTTTGCGCGCTGCAAAGTCGGCGCTGCGCTGGAGCGTTTGCCAGATATGAGGCGTGCGTACGTCCATGAGCTGTTGCCCGTAGTGCGTTTCATCGCCATTCTGGTAGAAGTTGCGTTCACGCACCAGCTCGGGCGCTAAGCCCAGATGCCGCGCGACACGGTCAAGGATATCTTCAATGACGACCATCCCCTGCGGGCCACCAAAGCCACGAAAGGCGGTCTGGCTGGTTTTGTGCGTCTTGCAGACACGTCCGCGTACCATCATGTGAGGAATGTGGTAGGTATTATCGCTATGAAACATGGCGCGCTGCGTGACCGCCTGCGATAAGTCGGTGCTGTAGCCACCGTCGCTAAAGAGGTCTAGCTCGAGCGCCAGCAGTTTGCCAGACGTGTCAAAACCTACCCGGTAGCGCCCTAGAAATGGGTGACGCTTACCCGAAATAATCATGTCCTGGTCGCGCTTGAGGCGAACCCGTACGGGCCGCCCGGTTTTGCGCGTTGCCAGTGCTGCCACGGCAGCAAAAGGATTGGCCTGCGTCTCCTTGCCGCCAAAGCCGCCGCCCATCCGCAGACAGGTGACGACCACCTGACTTGCCGTAATACCCAGCACCCGAGCCACAATAATCTGGGTCTCAGTTGGGTGCTGGGTGGAGCTGTAAACCTGATAGTGGCCTTCGCCATCTGGAATGACCCAACTAGCGTGGGTTTCCAGATAAAAGTGATCCTGAGCGCCCATCATGATGTCAGCCTCGAGCGTATGCACCGCCTGAGTGAGCGCTGAGGCAGCGTCCCCCTTGCGCATCTGCATGGTCTCACCATGAAAACTGTTGTGTCTGAGGGCGTCCTGAATCGTTAAAATAGCGGGCAACTCTTCACACTCGAGCAGCACCTTGCTCGCTCCCAGTCGCGCAGCATCTTCTGTTTCGGCCACAACCCACACCACCGGTTGCCCCCAGTAGAGAAGTTCATTCGTGGGAAAGAGCGTCTCATCGTGGACGATGGGGCCAGTATCGTTTTCACCAGGAACATCATCGGCTGTCAGCACCGTGACAACGCCGGGAACACCTAGCGCTGGGGCAACGTCGAGTCGCGTGATTTTGGCATGGGCAAAGGGAGAGAGAACGGGCCAGCAGCTCAGCATCCCCACGGGTTGCCGCTGATCGTCGGTATAGACGGCGCTGCCCGTGACATGCCCTCTGGCGCTCTCATGGGGTTTTGCCTGTCCGACGCTCACGCGGAGACCTCGGCAAACTGAGCAAAAAACTTTTCAAACAAATTGCCGACCAGCCGATTGCGGTACTTGGCTGAGGCGCGCATGTCTGAGAGCGGTGTAAAGGTCTCTTGCAGCATCTGTTTGGCCTGCCTTACGGTAGAGGCATCAAAACGTCGCCCCAGCAGCCAGTCTTCGGTGGTACGCGCCCGAATTGGCACAGCGGCGACGCCGCCATAAGCGAGGCGGACGTGGCGAATTACATCATTGTCGTCCATATCCAGGGTGAAGGCTGCTGCCACAATGCTGATATCATCAGTGCCGCGTTTACCGACCTTGTAGGCGAAGCTGTGGCGCTGTTTCGCCTCTGGATGTATCCCTTTGGGTATCCTGACCGAGGTGATGACCTCGTTAGGTGCTCTGACAGTCTTGCGGTAATCGATAAAGTAATCAGCGAGTGGCACAGTTCGCTCACCGTCAGCACTGGTTAACACTACACTGGCATCGAGTGCCAGCAATACCGGAGCCAGGTCGCCAATCGGTGAGGCGGTGCCCAGATTGCCGCCCACAGTCGCGCGGTTACGAATCTGCCTAGCGGCAAACCAGTGAATCATCTCATCCAGTGCCGGAAAGATGCCGCCTAAATTTCGCTCAATTTCGGTGAGGGTGACGCCAGCACCAATGTCTAAGGCGGTTTCCGTATTTCTGATGATGTTTAACTCAGTGACGTGCTCGAGTGACACCAGCGTCGCAAAGCTGCGGGTTTTGTGGGAGAGCTCGAGTCCCAAATCTGTCCCTCCCGCAACCAGCGTTGCCTCGGGCTGCGCGGTTAACAGCTCTAAGACCTCTGCAAGTGTTGTCGGCTGGTAAAATGCCTGAGTTTCAGGCTTATTCTGACGACTGATTACTGAATACTGACTACTGCTTAACACAAATGGATCATCCGTCTGCGGCTCAGCCAGCGAGCGCAGCGCACTACGAATCGGCACATAGCCTGTACAGCGGCAAAGGTTTCCCTCGACTGCCACATCATCCCGTTCACCACTGTAGTAGGCTGCAAAAAGACTCATGATAAACCCTGGCGTGCAGTAACCACACTGCGAGCCGCCTTGCAGCATCGCCTGCTGCACGGGGTGCAGCCCGCTCTGAGCGATGCCCTCAACCGTCAGCGCGGTGCGTCCTGCTAATGCGCCAAGTGGCATAATGCAGCTGTTGACTGCCTGATACTGTGGGTTTCCCTGACTGTCTTTTCCGACAAGGGCAATGGTACAGGCACCACAGTCCCCATCGCCACAGCCCTCCTTGGTGCCGACCCGTCCGGTTTTGCGGAGGTACTCGAGCACCGTCATATGCGGGTGTAACTGGGTTTGTTCTGCTTGACCGTTTAAGCGAAAGTATAGTTCTTCCGACATGGGTTAGTGTAGCATGATGCATCAGGCTGGCGTTTGCACGTGCACCGCACAGGCTTTTTCGGCTTTTGAATCGCTGGGCTTGTAGTTCACTGGGCTGGTTGTTATGCTAAGCGTCTGGTTCTGGTCGAGATGAACTCGGCTCTGGAGGTTATGATGAGAAAATTGTTTTTGACGCGGCACTGGTTAGTTGTACTTGCTGTTTGCTTGCTGCTTGCTGCTGTGCAAAGTGTTTTGGCGCAGCAGGTCACCGTGCGCATGTGGTTTAACGGTACGCCGGAAGCCCATGGGGTGGTACTCGAGCGCCTGATTCCCGAATTTGAAGCGCAGAATCCGGATATTAAGGTTGATTGGGAACTGACTGCCTGGAATGCCTATCAGCAGCAGATTGCCACCGCAGCAGCTGCAGGCACCTTGCCAGACATTATCTTTGGCTTTAGTAACGTGGTAGCGGGCTTTGCCGAGCGGGGGATACTGGCAGATCACTCACAGTTTTTTGATCCAGCTGACTTTGTACCAGCAACTGTTGACCTGACAACCTGGAACGGCACCTGGTATATGCTGCCAACCTGGTTTAGTGCTAACGCGCTCAGCTACCGTATGGATATTATCGAAGAAGCTGGCTTTGACCCCTCTATGGCTCCGCAGTCCTGGGATGAGTGGCTGGCCTGGGCAGAAGCGGCAACCGTTCGTGATGGTAGTTCGGTCGAGCGGCTCGGCTTTTTCTCATCATCCTTCAACTTTAACCGGACGAATCTCTTTACCCGACTGGTCGAGGGTAACGGTGGTCAAATGTTCTCTGATGATGGTATGACCGCCACCATGAATTCACCCCAAGCAGTCGAGGCGGCGGCCTTTTTCCAGCGACTCGCCCAGTGCTGTGACCAGCGCGGCGCGATTGAAGCCGATAACGTCGGTTTGGGTCAAGGGCGCACAGCGATGATCTATAACAATTTTGCCTTCCGTAACTGGCAGAATGACTTCCCGGATTTGCTCCAGTACAGCGGCATGGGCCTGGTACCTGCGGGACCGTCTGGCTCACCAGAAATGTCAGGGGTTGGTCTGGGTGCGAATGTCATTGGTATTACCAGTAGATCACGCCATCCAGAACAAGCAGCCCGCTTGCTGCAATTTTTGGTGCTCGAGCCCGATAATATCGTGCAGCTTGCTGGTTTGGGCGGCTCGATTCCAGCGGCAATTGCCGCTGAAGGCCATTCATACTTCGAGACTAATGCTCTGGCTGCGCGTTATCTGGCGTTAGCTCTGGAGGCTGGCTCCGCCGACCCGGCACACCCCAATTTTTCCGAATACGAAGCCATTCTCAGTAACTGGCTTGATGAACTGATGGTCAACGGCATGGATCCGCAACAGGCAATGGACGGCGCTGCCGCCGAGATTCAGGCTGAGATTATTGATCGTACGGGGATTGGCTTTTTCTCCGCGGGTCAGTAAGCATTGTTTTAAAGTGACTAAGTATCAGTGTTAAGGCGCCTGTTTCAGTTCAGGGGTGACTGGGTCACCCCTGCTGAGGCACGCTGGGGGCTCATTCTGGTTTTGCCAGTCATGGCGCTTTTTATAGCGCTCAAGCTCGCCCCCTTATTTTATGGTGGCTATCTCAGTCTGACAGAGTACTCACTCTTGCAGCCCCCCAGGTTTATTGGTTTCGACAATTATATTCGCTTGTTTAATGATACGAGAGCGCTTAATGCTTTTCGTATCACCCTTGTTTATACAGCGGGTACCGTGATTCCTGCCACGATTCTGTCGCTGGTAATCGCACTGATGCTCAATAACCGCTTGCGCGGTATGGCGGTCTTCCGCACAGTCTTTTACATGCCCCAGGTCGCTTCCTGGGTGGCGATTGGGGTGGCCTGGCTCTACATTATGAATCCGGCTTTTGGTCCTTTTAACTATCTGCTGTCGCAAGTGGGTATCGAACGGCAAGGGTTTTTGAATGATGGTTCGCAGGCACTACCGACGCTGATTGCTATCGGTATCTGGCGGCAGCTTGGTTACAGCGTGGTGATTTTTCTGGCAGGGCTTCAGGGTATTCCCCAGCATCTTAGGGAGGCAGCGATGATGGACGGGGCCTCGAGCTGGCGAACCTTTCGGCAGATTACCCTGCCAATTTTGCTGCCAACCACCATGTTTGTAGTGGTGACAGCGGTGATTTTTAATCTCCAGGTTTTTGATCAGGTGGTGGTTTTGACCGGGGGTGGTCCCGGGCGAGCAACTACCACAGCAGTGCTCTTTTCATACAATCAGGCGTTTCAGTCTTTTTCTATGGGCTACGCGGCGGCAGTTGCTGTGGTGTTATTTATAGCGATTATGCTTTTGTCACTGACGCTTCTGGCGTGGTCAGGACAGCTGAAAGGCAACAAATGAACGACGTTGACTACAGTCCGCCACTGTTGCGTGCCAGCCGCAAGACACTCTTGTACCTGGCACTGGTGATGCTAAGTTGCATCATTCTGGCACCCTTTTACATTATCCTTGTTCTGGCGCTCAGCAGTCCGGCTGAGATTTTTGCCTGGCCGCCAGTCTGGTTTCCAGATGAGCCGCGCTGGCAAAACTTTCGTGAAGTGTTTGAGGTCACTGCCTTTGGGCGGGCCATGCTGAACACCTTTATTGTTGCGTCAGTATCAACCATCGGTATCGTTTTTATTGATGGGCTGGCAGGCTACGCCTTTGCCAAGTTGCGTTTTCCAGGTCGCACCACTATGTTTCTGCTGATTCTGGCGACTCTGATGGTACCCGTACACGTCACCATCATTCCGCTCTTTATCATGTTTCGCAACTTTCCACTGGCAGGTGGTAACGACATCTGGGGGAGTGGTGGCTTTGGTATCCTGAATACGTATCCGTCACTCATCCTGCCCTTTCTAGCAACGGCTTACGGCACCTATCTGATGCGCGAGTTTATGAAGATGCTTCCTGATAACCTTGTAGAAGCGGCGCGTATGGACGGCGCGCATGAGTTTGCGATTTTCTGGAAGATCTACCTGCCACTCGCGCGTCCGGCGCTGGCAGTGATTGCCATGTTTAATTTTACGGCAGTCTGGAATGAATTTTTGGTACCGCTAGTAATGACCAGTACGGCTGATATGCGTGTGATACAGACTGCGCTGGCTGACTTTTCTGATCAGGAGACGGTGCGTTGGACGCTTCTGATGGCAGCGGTGCTTATTTCGATTTTGCCTCTACTCACTATGTTTATCATCGGTCAGCGCCACTTCGTCAGAGGTGTGGCGCTGAGTGGCACCAAAGGCTAAAGGAGAGCTGGTATGACAGTTGCAGTTGAAACCAGAGATTTGTGGAAGACTTTTCCTGGGGGCCTTCATGCTGTTCGTGGGGTCAATATCCGTATTGAACCTGGTGAGTTGATGGTGTTGGTTGGTCCGTCGGGTTGTGGTAAGACCACCACTTTGCGCATGGTGGCAGGGCTCGAGCGGGTTACTTCTGGTGAGGTTATTGTCGGTGACCGGGTTGTCAATACCGTGCATCCATCCAAGCGGGGAGTAGCGCTGGTCTTTCAAAATTTTGCACTCTATCCGCACAAAACCGCCTGGCAGAATATCGCCTTTCCGCTCGAGTCAGCTGGTGTTAAATCAGCTGAGATCAAAACGCGCATTGCTGAAGTTGCCGAGATGCTCGAGTTAACTGAGCAGCTAAGCAAACTACCGGGTGAACTCTCTGGGGGTCAACAGCAGCGTGTAGCTTTAGGGCGGGCGGTGGTACGTAACCCTTCGGTATTGCTGCTTGATGAACCCTTAAGTAACCTTGACGCGCGGCTGCGGGTCATAATGCGCTCTGAACTCAAGCGCATTCAGCGGACAATTGGCTCAACCGCAATATATGTGACGCACGATCAGGTTGAGGCAATGACCATGGGTGACCGGATTGTGGTGATGGATGGTGGCGAAGTTGCCCAGATTGGCACACCACAAGAGGTTTACCTTACGCCAGCCAGTATGCCAGTGGCAAAGACAATTGGTAGTCCGGCGATGAATCTGCTTTCTGGTACAGCGCAGGTTTCCGATGGCCTGGTTCAGCTGAGTGGTGCTGGCTGGTCGCTGACCATGAGGGGTGAAGGTCGTCAGCTTGTTTCACAGGCGCTTGGCAACCTGACGGGTCAATCACTGGTTTTAGGGGTACGCCCCGAAGACCTTGATCTGGACTTTGCGACGACTGGCGAGACTTTCAGGCTGGGCCATGGCCCCTGTATCACTGCGGAACCACTCGGCTCTGAAACCCTTTACAACATCGCACTTGGCAAGAACCTGCTGCGCATCTTGCGGCAAGAAAGCCACGTCAGTATACGTGATGGCGATGAGGCGGGCGTCAAACTGGCAGCCGGTGCGCGCCTGCACTTCTTTGACGAAGCCTCGGGTCGCAGGCTGATAGGTGTCGCTTTAGAGCACACGGTAACCGCAGAGCGCTGGTTGCCCTATACGGCGGCTGAGCGGCTCGATAATTTGCGTAATCCTGCTATGGCTAGCTGATAGCCGGCAATAGCCTAATAAAGCGGTCCTTGCCCTTTTGTAATACCAGCGGTTCAGGACTCTGACGCAAATCAAGCTGTAACTGTGGGTCACTGACCACTTCAGAGTTCAGCTTCAGGCCCCGGTTTTGAATCAGGCGCCTCGCCTCGCCGTTAGAGGCTGTCAGACCCGCTAGCGTGGCCAGTTTACAAATCCAGATGCGCCCTTCCTCGAGCTCCTCGGCTGGCACCTGAAACTCAGGGATATCATCAGGAATACCTCCCCTGGCAACGTAGTCGTAGCGCTCCTCGGCGTAGGCAATGGGCGCGTCACCATGATAGCTGCGCACAAGCTCGCGAGCAAAAACGCGGTGGGCAGTTTTGACATCATCCTGGATCAAAACCTGCATCTCGGCCAGATCCAGCTCGGTACAAAGCTCAACGTAGCGCAGCAGCAAATCATCAGGAACCAGCATGGCTTTTTTGAACATAGCTTCTGGTTCTTCGGCAATACCGATGTAGTTACCCAGTGACTTGGACATTTTTTCGACGCCATCAAGCCCCTCGAGTAGCGGTGTGGTAAGGGCAATCTGCGGGCTTTGACCGTATTCCCGTTGCACATCGCGCCCGACCAACAGGTTAAAGAGCTGGTCGGTGCCGCCAAGTTCGACATCTGCCTGGATGGCAACCGAGTCGTAGGCCTGCGCTAGTGGATAGAGCAGTTCGTGCATGCTGATGGGCACACCAGTTTGCAGACGTTTGGTGAAATCGTCGCGCTCGAGCATACGGGCGACGGTATAGCTGGCAGCCAGGCGAATGACTTCGGCAAAACCCAAGGGCCCCAACCACTCACTGTTATGGCGAATCTCGAGCTTGTCCGGGTCATTATCCAGAATTTGGGTGGCTTGCTGAACATAAGTCTCACCATTTTTGCGGGTTTGCTCGAGACTTAGGACCGGGCGGGTCTTGCTGCGCCCGCTGGGATCGCCAATCATGGCGGTAAAGTCCCCGATAATCAGAATAACCTTGTGACCCAGGTCCTGAAACTGGCGCATCTTGCGCAGTACCACGGCGTGACCGATGTGCAGGTCGCTGCTGCTGGGGTCAACGCCCAGCTTGATACGAAGCTGGCGATCCTCGCGCTGGGCTTGCTCGAGTTTTTCCTCTAAACCACTCTCTGGTACGATGTGTTCTGCTCCCCGACTCAGGAGCTTGAGGCTGTCATGTTGCTTTATTGGCACGGTCTTCCTTTCGCAGAGTGAGTAAAAAATAGGCTGGGTCTGATAGCCAGCTGGCTTGTCCCAGTGATGATAGCAAAACTGGTGATGATAGCAAAAGCTGTACGTTTATCCCAGAAGGAGTCTGGCTGCGTTTATTTGTGCTTTAACTTCGCTGATACTGGTTCCCCCATAACTGCTGCGGCTGTTGACTACGGACTCGAGCTTAAGTACCTCATAGACATCATCCTGAATCAGTACGGATACCTCTTGCATATCGCTTAGACTCAGGTCTTGCAGGTCTTTTTCTTGCGCAATGCCCAAAGCGACCAGTTTACCCACCATTTCGTGGGCTTCGCGGAAGGGCAGTCCCTTTTTGGCGAGATAGTCTGCCAAATCGGTGGCGTTGCTGTAGGCCCGACCCGCAGCGTGGTACATGCGTTCTTTGTTAAGGTGCATTTTGGGCAGCATACTGCAGATAAGCCTCAGGCAAGCGTTCAGTGTTTGAACGCTGTCGATGACACCTTCCTTATCTTCCTGCATATCTTTGTTGTAGGTTAGTGGCAGTCCTTTCATGACGGTGAGCAGCGCCATCAGGCTGCCATAGACGCGCCCGGTTTTACCACGGATTAACTCGGCTACATCGGGGTTTTTCTTTTGTGGCATGATGCTGCTGCCCGTCGTGTGGCTGTCGGGTAGCGTGATAAAGCCAAACTCCTGGCTGGACCACAGAATCAGCTCTTCGCTCAGGCGCGAGAGGTGCATCATCAGGATGCTGGCAATACTTAAAAACTCGAGCGCGAAATCACGGTCACTCACTGCGTCCAGCGAATTGCGCGACGCGGCGGCAAAGCCCAGCGCCTGGGCAGTTTGTTGCCGGTCGATGGGAAAGCCGGTACCTGCCAGCGCCCCACTGCCCAAAGGGGAGATGTTCAGACGCTTCAGTGAGTCCTCGAGCCTGTCCTGATCGCGGCTGAGCATCTCAAAGTAGGCCAGCATGTGGTGGCTAAAGAGCACGGGCTGGGCGACCTGCAAGTGTGTATAGCCCGGCATGATGACGCCCAGATGTTGCTCGGCGAGCGTCACGAAGACCTGGCGGCTTTCCTGTAAAAGCTCGATAAGCTCATGTGTTCGGTGGCGCAGCCACAGGCGAAAGTCAGTGGCAACCTGATCGTTGCGGCTGCGCGCTGTGTGCAGTTTGCCCCCCACGCTGCCGATGCGCCGCGTGAGTTCTGCCTCGATATTCATATGGATATCTTCAAGCTGAATACTGTAGCTAAAGTTGCCAGCTTCGATATCGGCGCGGATGCTTTCCAGTCCCTGGATAATTTCAGCGACCTCAGCCTGACTGATGATTCCCTGTCGCGCCAGCATGCTGGCGTGCGCAAGCGAGCCGGCAATGTCTGCCAGGGCCAGGTGCTGGTCAACTTCGATGGAGGCATTAAACACCTGTACCAGCGCGTCAGTGTCTTCGCCAAAGCGCCCACCCCACATGCGTTTTGGGCTGATTGTCTTATCGTCTTTATTCATGAACCGCTATCATACCCTGTTCGCCCGTTTCGCTGCCCTAATACCAATTCCGGTTATTTCCTTAAGAAATAACCGGAGCGTTTCCGAACGCAGCGAGAACGCCTGCGAGATGAATCGGTATAACAGCCCTAATACCCTAAAACCAGGCCCGATAAATCGGTTGAAGATTTGAACAGCCCTTGCCCGCTTCCTGCTTGCCCTGCTCGGGATAAATCCTCGGGTTTATCCCAATGATTGATTCGGAACTGGTATAAGTTTCCAGGGGTCAGGCACTCGAGCACCTACCCAAAGAAAGTGTGGAATCGAGCAAGGGCACTTTGGCAAAAATCGACCTTTGCGGACAGGTTTCGTTAGTTGGGGTGGCCTGTCCGGCTTTCCTGTTTGTCAGGGCGACGTTCTGGCTCAGACAAAACGTTCGTTGGCCGAAGGATAGGCTTGCTCTCAGGGACTGGCAGGTCCTCTGCCTCACTGGTAATCAGGCGTTTGTGCCTGTCGTAGGTGAGGTAGTTATACGCCCAGTTGGCCAGAGCAACGACGCGGTTTTGATAACCGGGCAGATAAATCAGGTGAATAAACAGCCATGCTAGCCAGCCCAGAAAACCCCGAAAGTGAAAGCCGCCCAGCTTTTTTGAAAGTTCAGCAATGCCTGCGTTGCGGCCAATAATGGCCATGCTGCCTTTATTAAAGTAGTGGAAAGCTTGGCTATCTTGACCCTTCAGGCGCTGAAGAATCTGCCTTCCGACGTGCTGGCCCTGTTGAATGGCCACAGTAGCGACCTGTGGGTAGAGCTGACCCTGGGCATTTGGCAAACCTGCCAAGTCTCCAGCGACAAAGGCATAAGGATAATTCGGGATACTCAGGTCATTATTGACCTGGATACGGTAGCCACGAGTAAGCTCGAGCCCCAGACGTTCTGCCAGCGGGTGACCACGTACGCCTGCTGCCCAGATAACGGTATGGGTTGGAATGCGAAGGCCGCTACTCAGCGTCACGGCGTCGGGGTTGACCTCGGTGACGCTTTCAGTCAGGCGAATATCGACGCCGCGCTCACGCAGAATCTTTTCAGCGTATAGCTGCGAGCGTTTGCTGTAGGCTGTCAGCAACTCTGTTGCCATCTCAACTAAAAAGACCTTGGCCATCGATAGGTCAAGCTCGGGAAAGTCATTTTTCAGGGGATGCTCAAAGAGTTCTAGCAGTGCACCCGCCATCTCAACCCCAGTGGGGCCACCGCCGACGATTACAAAGTTCAGACTGCCGTCATTGCGGTGGTCGCTCTTGGCACTGGCATTTTCAAACTGTTGCAGAATGTGGCTGCGAATGGTGGTCGCTTCCGTCAGGCTTTTGAGCATGAAGCTGTGCTCGCGGACGCCGGGAATGCCAAAGTCGTTATAGACTGCACCCACCGCGATAATCAGATAATCGAAACCCCTGCTTTCCTGATTCAGCAAGAGCACCTGTTTGTTATCCCAATCGATGCCGGTCACTTTGGCTTTCAGAAACCGCACATTCCCTTGCCGCCTAAAGATGCCGCGTACCTGATGGGCAATATCATCGGTTTCCAGACCAGCTGTAGCAACCTGATACAGCAGAGGCTGAAAGGTATGGTAGTTATTCTGGTCAATCAGCAAGACCTGAGCGTCTTGATTGCGAAACTGTTTGGCGGCGTTCAGGCCAGCGAAGCCTGCGCCGATAATAATGATTCTGGGTAGGGACATCCTGAACCTCCTAATTTCATCATAGAGGCAGTGGTGAATAAAGACTGAGCCCTATGTGACACTATTCACAAGGTGCTTTATACAGATGCTTGCCTCTTTGCTGCCTTGGTGCGGTAGAATGCAGCATATATCTTTAGGGAGTACATAATGAATCAAACATTACTCGAGCAAGACAAACACATGCTACACCCGATGTATCACCCCTCCATGCACCAGGAACCCCTGATCATCAGTAAGGCGCGCGGACTGTGGCTACACACGGCGGACGGACGCGAGATTCTGGACGCTATGGCAGGTCTGTGGAACGTCAACGTAGGTTATGGACGCAAGGAGCTCGCGGACGCTGCTTATGAGCAAATGCTGGATGTGGCTTATTGCAACAACTATACGGGTATGACCAATCTCTCAGCACTAAAGCTCGCCGATAAACTCGCGGGCTATGCCTATGAGGGTCTCAACACGACCTACTTCACCTCGGGGGGCGCTGAGAGCAACGAAAGTGCCTTCAAAACCGCTCGCTACTACTGGAAGCGGCATGGCAAGCCCAGCAAAACAAAGGTCATCTCGCGCATGGAGTCCTATCACGGAGTGACGCTGGCGGCCATGAGCGCTACGGGTGGTGCGAGATTCTGGACGATGTTCGAGCCGCGTGTTCCGGGATTTTCTCATATACCCGCGCCCAACAGCTACCGCTACGCAGGTGAACTGCGGGACGGTGAAACAGTAGGGCAAGCAGCAGCGCGGGAGCTGGAAGAGGCGATTTTGCGCGAAGGCCCGGATACGGTGGCTGCCTTTATTGCTGAACCCATTCAGGGCGCAGGTGGCCTGATTGTGCCACCGGAGGATTATTTTCCACTGATTCGCCAGATTTGCGACAAGTACGAAGTACTCTTTATCGCCGATGAGGTGATTACCGGTTTTGGTCGCACGGGAGAGATGTTCGCCCTGCACCGTTATGGCGTGAAGCCAGACATTCTGTCCTTTGCCAAGGGTGTGACCAGTGGCTATATTCCGCTGGGTGGTATCCAGATCAGCGACGCCATCAAAGAAGCCATAGATACTGCGCCCATGGCGGAAAGCTGGAACCATGGCTACACCTATTCCGGACACGCCACGGCCTGTGCGGTGGCGCTCAAGAATATTGAACTTATTGAGACTGAACAGCTTGCGGACAACTCCGCGCAATTGGGTCAGGTGCTGCTCGAGGGTCTTGAGAGCATTTGCGCCAGCTTCCAGGAAGCAGACAATCCACGCGGCATAGGTCTGCTGGCGGGTATCGAGTTCGTCAAGGACCGCAGTAGTAAAGAGCCCAACCCCGACATGGCTGCGGCTGTTGCCAAAGTTGCCCGTAAACACAGCTTCATTACCCGCAATATCGGCAATACCCTGGCATTCTCACCGCCGCTCATCATTACCGAAGCAGAGGTTAAGTTGCTGCTCGATAAGCTTCATACTGCCATTGCCGAGGTCAGCCAGCTCACACCCGCCTGATGACAAAAGTAGGGGTGCTTTTTGTCTGCATGGGCAATATCTGCCGCTCACCAACAGCCGAAGGGGTCTTTCGCAAACTGGTGGCGGAACGTGGCTTGCTGGAGCGTTTCAGCATCGATTCTGCGGGGACGATTGGCTACCACAGCGGCAGTCCTCCGGACAGACGCGCTCAGTTTGCAGCCAGGGCTCGAGGCTATGACCTATCCAGCCAGCGTGCCAGGCAGGTTAGCCCCGAAGACTGTAAGGTCTTTGATTACATTCTGGCGATGGATGGGGACAATCTCAACTGGCTTAAGCGAAGCTGCACTGCTTCAGCCAGTATTCAGTTACTGCTAACTTACGCGCCAGAGCTGGGGCGGCAGGATGTTCCAGACCCCTACTACGGTGGTGATAGCGGCTTTGAGCAAGTGCTTGACCTGCTCGAGATAGCCTGCCAGAAGCTCCTGGACAATATTGTGCAGCAGCATAAACTTCAGCTCTGAAGTTCTCAGGAGCTTATGGGTCTGAAGCGTACTAATACGCTTTGCGAAGGATGACCGACCTGAAAAAGCGCTCCTGAAACTCGGTCAGTGCCAGAATTTGCTCGTCACTGTAGTGCTTGCCATCCGGTACCAGGATAAGTTTGTCATCCTGATCATCAAGGCGGTGAACGACTGCAACACAGCGCCCTTCGAAGTGTGTGAGCGCTTCATATACCCCCAGGACACAGGCGTCGATTGCTTCGCCATCTGGCTCGAGTGTTCCTGTAATGTAGCCGTAATTGAGCAACCAGAGAAATCCGTGCTGGGGATGCCGCGACCCTAACGGGCGGTCAATCTCGGCACATACCTTTTGTTCCAAAAAGTCCTTGGCAATCATATAGGGCCTTTCAAGTAAGCCACAGATGAGCCGAACCACTGACCACAAAAAGAAGGGCTGTGTGTTCAGGGTAAACGT
>CAZZPQ010000071.1:0-16620 GCA_964655595.1 uncultured bacterium | reverse complement strand
CAGGCTGAACGCCATAGCTAAGCAGAAAAAGAGAATGCTTACAAGGGCTTGCAGGCTCTATTGTATATTCATGTCAGCCACGCTTGAACCATCACCCAGAGGCTGGGGTTTGTAGAAGCGCAAGGGTGTTTTTGGGTTTAGTAATAGTAGAGGCTTTGCCAAAAACGAAGACCCAACAGACCTTACTTTAGCTGTGCAAGGCTCTGCCTTCTACTGCCAGCGCGGCTTCCCTCACGATCTCGGCAAGTGTCGGGTGCGCGTGAACGGTGCGGGCAATGTCTTCGCTGGAAGCGCCAAAGGTCATTGCCGCTACGGCTTCAGCGATCAGGTCGCCTGCACGTGCGCCGATAATATGAACGCCCAGGACGCGGTCTGTTTTGGCATCTGCCAGGATTTTGGCCTTGCCCTCGGTCATACCCAGCGCCCGGGCGCGCCCGTTGGCCTGGTAAGGAAAGACCCCCCTTTTGTAAGATATGCCAGCTTCCTTAAGCTGCTCTTCTGTCTGGCCAACCGAGGCGATTTCAGGCTCGGTGTAGACCACGTTGGGTACCAGGTTATAGTCCACATGCCCGACGCCAGTCTTGATTATCTCCACACAGGCGACGCCGTCTTCTTCGGCTTTATGTGCCAGCATGGGGCCATGAATCACGTCGCCGATGGCGTAGATACCGGGGATGCTGGTTTCAAACTTTGCGTTGACCCTGATGCGCGGGCCGTCCATATCGAGCCCCAGCTTTTCGAGACCCAAACCCTCGGTATGGGGCTTGCGACCTGTGGCGACCAGGACCTTGTCTGCGCTGATAGACTCTTTATTTTCAAGGGTAACTGTAGCAACGTCTCCACTTGCCTCAGCCCCTGTAACCCGGACGCCCAGCTGAAACTCGAGCCCCTGTTTTTTGAAGATTTTCAGCGCTTCCTTGCTCAGCTCAGTGTCCATGCCGGGTAGAATCCGGTCGAAATATTCCAATACGGTCACTTTGGCGCCCAGGCGATTCCAGACAGAACCCAGCTCGAGCCCGATGACCCCTGCGCCGATAACCACCAGATGCTTAGGTACTTCCGGATAGTTTATGGCCTCATCGCTAGTGGTAATCACCTTAGCATCTGGCACTACACCTGGAATGCTGGACACCTGACTGCCTGTGGCAATGATGATGTGATGAGCACTCAGCTCGAGCGCTTCAGCATCGTTTAAAACGCTTACCTTACCAGGGGCAAGGATTTCGCCACGACCCTGATAATGGGTAATTTTATTCTTCTTGAACAAAAAAGCCACACCATCGGTGTTACTTTTTACCACGCGATGTTTGCGCTCGTGCATGGCTGCCAGGTCAAGCTTTACTGCTTCTGCGATAATACCGTGGTCTTTGAAGCTGTGCCTTAGTTGAGTGTAGCGTTCGCTGGACTCGAGCAGCGCTTTGCTGGGGATGCAGCCTACCCTTACGCAGGTTCCCCCAAGGCTGGCCTCTTTTTCGATGACTGCGGTGTTGAAACCGAGCTGTGCTGCACGAATCGCAGCAACATAGCCGCCAGGGCCTGCTCCGATGATAATGATGTCATGATGAGTCATTGTTAAACCTCGAGCAGCAGTCTGGTGGGGGCTTCGACAGCTTCCTTGATACGCTTTAGGAAGGTGACAGCCTCCCGTCCATCGACAATCCGGTGATCATAGGTCAGCGCTAGGTACATCATCGGGCGAATGACCACCTGAGCATCACGTGCTACCGGGCGCTCCTGAATACTGTGCATGCCCAGCACCCCGGACTGAGGTGGATTGACGATGGGTGTGCTCATCAGACTACCAAAGACTCCACCATTGCTGATGGTAAAGGTGCCGCCAGTCAGTTCGTCAGGGCTCAGCTTGTTGGCCTGTGCCCGCTTGCCAAAGTCAGCAATGGTCTCTTCGATATCGGCAAAACTAAGGCGCTCAGCGTTGCGGATGACGGGGGTGACCAGCCCTTTTTGGGTCGAGACCGCCACGGCAATATCAAAGTAGTTTTTGTAGATAATGCTGTTATCCCTGATTTCGGCATTGAGTTGGGGAACGCGTTTTAAGGCGTCGATGGCAGCCTTGACAAAAAAGCTCATGAAGCCCAGGCGGATGCCATATTGTTTCTCGAAGGCGTCACGGTACTCATTGCGCAGTTGCATGATGGCTGTCATGTCTGCTTCGTTAAAGGTTGTGAGTAAAGCAGCAGTTTGTTGCGCTTCAACCAGCCTGCGGGCAATGGTACGGCGCAGGGGGCTCATGGGCACGGCTTCTTCGAGTCGGTCGTGCCTGACACTGTCCTCTTGTGCTACAGGTTCCTGAGGAGGGGTTTCTGGCGTTGTTGCCTGGCTGTCTATGTGCCGCTGCACATCTTCCTTGAGCAGTCGTCCACCTGGGCCGCTGCTTTCAACGGCGCTGGCTTCTAACTTTTGCTCATCAAGCAAGCGCTGCGCCGCCGGCATGACGATGGGAGTTTTGTCGGCAGCTGGTTTGTCAACAGTTGGCTGAGGTATCTCTGGGGCGGGTGCGGCTTTTGCAGTGTCCTCACTTGTCTGAGCTGCAGCGCTTTCAAGATGGGCAATGGTCTCGCCGACGTTGGCGCTATCCCCTTCTTTTTTGAGTATCTTGATGAGTCGACCTGCGACAGGTGCAGGAATTTCCAGGGTGGCCTTATCGGTTTCAACTTCAACCAGGGCTTCGTCGAGACTGACGCTGGCACCTTCTTGCTTCAGCCAGCTACCGATGAAAACCTCACTGATTGATTCGCCCACTGAGGGCACCTTGAGTTCAACAGGCATACATCCTCCTAGACCACGACCTCTTGCGCTTGTGTGGTAAATGCTTGCTCGAGCAGTTGCTGCTGTTCAAGCCGGTGGCTGCCACTCGAGCCGGTGGCGGGACTGGCAGAAACGCGTCTGGCTACTCCCATAAAGGACCGCTCGAACATCAAAAAGCCCCAGTGGGCGCGCAGATACCACCAGGCTCCCATATTCTGCGGTTCTTCCTGTACCCAGAGTACAGGTATATGTTTAGCGTAGGGCGCAAGCGCCTGGGCGAGTTCCGCTTCGGGCATGGGATAAAGCTGCTCGAGGCGAATGATGGCAATATCCTGACGCTTTTCCTCGATTCGCTTGCTGAGTAGTTCATAGTAGAGCTTACCGCTGCAGAGCAGAATCCGCTGAACCTTGGTGGGGTTTAGGGTATCGGGAAGCACTTTCTGGAAGCTACCCTCACTGAGTTCGGTGAGACTCGAGACAGCACTTGGATGCCGCAACAGGCTCTTGGGTGACATGATGATGAGCGGTTTGCGCCAGGGGCGCAGCACCTGACGCCGCAGGGCATGAAAATACTGGGCTGGCGTGGTGAGGTTCATCACCTGCATATTATCCTCAGCACAAAGCTGCAGGAAGCGCTCGAGTCTGGCACTGCTGTGTTCAGGCCCTTGTCCTTCAAAACCATGAGGCAAGAGCATCACCAAGGCACTCAGACGCCGCCACTTGTCCTCACCACTGCTGATAAACTGATCGATCAAGACCTGTCCTGCATTGACAAAGTCACCAAATTGCGCTTCCCACAAAACGAGACCTTCGGGCCAGTCAAGGCTGTAACCATACTCAAAGCCAATTACCGCTATTTCAGACAGGGGGCTATTGATGATGTCAACGGGGGCCTGGTCAGAGCTCAGGTGTTGCAGGGGCATATATTTCTCGCCGTTACTGACGTCTGTCAGCACGGCGTGGCGGTGACTAAAGGTGCCACGTTCAACGTCCTGTCCACTCATGCGCACGCGGTGACCTTCGGTGGCCAGACTGGCAAAGGCCAATGCTTCGGCGCTTGCCCAGTCCAGGGGTCGCTCGGCGGTTGCCATGTCTGCGCGGTAGCTTAGAATACGTTTGACTTTGGGGTTGACAGTAAAGTTTTCAGACAAGGTCGTTAGTTTCTCGAGCAGATCAATCAGCTTATTGGCATCAGCACTGGTGGGTACTTCTGCTACTTGCGTATCTGGACCACCCTGGTAGGCTCCCCAAATTCCCTGAAATGCCTGGTAGCTTAGCTGATAGTCTGGCGCTCTGGCAGCCTCGAGTTCCTGTTCCAGGAAGTTACGGCGCGCAGCTTCAATCTGATCGGCCTCGGCTTTGTCAATTTCACCGAGACTCAGGAGGCGCTCGAGGTAGCTTTCTCGGACGCTTTGTCGCTTGCGGATGGCTTCGTACATCAGAGGTTGGGTAAAGGTTGGCTCATCACTTTCGTTATGACCAAAGCGCCGGTAGCAATACATGTCAATGACCACATCTCGCTGGTACTTTTCGCGAAAATCCATGGCCAGGCTCACCACCTGAGCAACGGCTTCAGGGTCTTCGCCGTTGACATGGAAAATCGGGCTGTGCAGCATTTTGGCAACATCCGAGGCGTAGGTTGTCGAGCGACCCTGTTCGGGTGCAGTCGTGAAGCCTACCTGATTGTTCAGGATGATGTGCAGCATGCCACCGACGCGGTAGCCTTCAAGCTCACTCATATTGAGCGTTTCCTGTACCACGCCTTCGCCGATAAAGGCAGCGTCACCATGAATAACTATTCCCAGGCCTCGGCGCCTTGCGTGGTCGCCAAAACGATCCTGCTTGGCACGTACCCGCCCCATGACCACCGGACTGACAAACTCGAGATGACTTGGGTTAAAAGACAGAGACATGTGAATGTTCTTGCCACTACTGGTCACAATGTCATATGAGTAGCCCAGGTGATACTTGACATCGCCGCGACCGAGATACTCCTTGGCATCGGCATCATCAAACTCGCGAAAAACATGCCGAGCGGGTTTGCCGATGATATTGGTCAGTACGTTCAGCCGTCCGCGGTGCGCCATGCCAAAGACAATTTCATCCACGCCCTGATTGCCTGCTTTTTCCACAGCAAGGTCAAGGAGCGGTATCAGACTTTCTGCGCCCTGCAGCGAAAAACTTTTGACACCCACGTATTTTTTCTGAATAAAGTCCTCAAAGACCACCGCGTCGGTCAGCTTGGTGAGGATACGAAGCTGTTCAGTGCGACTCAGCTCGAGGCGATTGAGACTCGTTTCCATGCGTTCTTGTAGCCACTCCCGCACCTCATAGTCATCGATGTGCATAAACTGCACTCCGATACTGCGGCAGTAGGTTGTTTGCAGGCGCTCCAAGGCGTCACGAAGGCTGCGACCAGCCATGGTTCCAGAAACGATGATCCGCTCCATATCACTTTCAGTAAAGCCATAGAACTCGGGCGTCATCTCAATGGGCATGTCGTGTTTGATCAGGCCAAGTGGGTCCAGTTCGGCGATGATATGTCCGCGCACGCGGTAGTTGCGAATCAGCATGCCAATCTTGTACTGCAAATCGGTGTCTTCGGCGATAGCTGCCTGCACCGACGCCATGCTGTGACTGGCTGAGGGCGGGTTAAAAAGGCTGTTGGCTGTGAAGCTCGGCCCGTAAGTGCTTACTTTGCCATTGGCTGGTAAGGCCTGAAAAAAACTGCGCCATTCCTCTGATACCGAGCTGGGGTCTTTCAGGTAATCCAGATACATATCCTCAGCAAAGGCAAGACTCGAGCTATTTAGTAGCATGTCTGTCATAGTTGCACGGCACGATGCCGTCCTTTCTGTACTGGGTCAGCATACTATCAATTCTCATCGCTTATGAGGTTGTGAAACATGCTTGTTGGCGGATTGTTCGCAAGCATCCTACTTTGGTTGTAGCACATTTGAGCCACTGACTCTGCTGTATAGTTTACTCTTTTGACACTGTTTGGGCCGCAGAAGGCTTGATTTGGAGGCTAAACGCTGCTGCCAGACCAGAGCAGGCCGCCAGTATCAGCAGTAGTGCCGTGTAGCCACCTGTGAGGTCGTGTAAAATACCTGCGCCAATGGGTGCTGCGGTTTGAAGTCCAGCGATTAAGGCTGTCATGCTCCCTGAAATGCTGCCATAGTTGTTAGCACCATAAATGTCAGCCAGCAGGGCCGCTCGCGTCAGGGTGCTCGAGCCATTCGCTACACCAAAAAAGATAGCAAATACCCAGGGTCCCCAACTTCCGGGTAACAGCAGTAAACTTAACAGAGCCAGCCCATAGCACAGATACATCAGTGCAGCAAGCTGAACAAGCGGCAGATAGCGCAGCAGCGTGCCATAAGACAGACGACCAGCCAGCTGCATCAGTCCGATGCTGCCTGTGACAGCAGCCACCAGCGCCGGGCTGTTGTCCAGCTCCAGCAGTATGGGCACGCTGTGCGCAGCTATGGCAGTGGCAATGAGCCGACCAAAGCCAGAGGAAATAGTCAGCCACCAGTAATTTGCCTGCCGTAGTGCCTCTGATAAGGTCAGGGAGGATTCTTTGGGAGTGGGGCCGCTTGCAGTCGTTGCAGAGCCATCTGGCTCGAGGCCCAAATCTGCCGGACGTCGGCGCAGAAATATCGCGTGTAAAGGAATCGTGCCCAGAGCATAGCAGATGGCTAGCACCCGCATGGCGTCGCGCCAGGGCATTGTTTCAGTAAGCAATGTTGCCAAAGGAATAAAAATGGTGCTAGCCAAGCCGGCAACCAGCGTGATAATCAGCATGGCCTGTGACCGTTTGTGCAAGAACCAGACTGCCACCACGGTAAAGGCGACCTCGTATAAGGTTGCCGCCATAGCCAGGCCAATGCCCGAGAGAATCAGATAAAAACTCAGTAAGTCACTGACGCCTGACCAGGCGAAAAGCAAAACGGCTGCCAGACTCGAGCCCAGAGTCATTAACCCACGGGCACCGTGCCTATCGACCCATTGTCCTACGGGAAAGGCGCATAGCCCGGCAATCAGCAAAGCCAGTGAAAAAGCCCCTGAGGTTTGCGCTCGGCTCCAGGCCAACTCCGCTTCCATCGGCTTGATAAACACACTAAAGGCGTAAAACAGCACGCCAAAGCCAATGGTTTGGCTGACTGCAAGTACCCAGGTAATGCGCCAGCCGTAGTAATTCACAGATGCAGTATAAGCGCTAGCGCCGAGTCAGGGCAGGCCCCTTGAAGCTCGGCTGATGCCTGTAAGCTTTCGGGTAGGTCTTCAGGGTTCACAGGTTGAAACCCTAGTGCTTTGAAGTAGTCGCTTGCCGTGGTGGTCAGTAAGGCGACTTTTGGCAAGCCTCGCTTCCTGGCTAGCTCGAGCACGGCACTTGTCAACTGGCGTCCCAGCCCTTGCCCCTGGAAGTCTGGATGAATGCTAACAGAGCGCAGCAACCCTGCGCCCTGGTAAACTTCCAGTCCCGCACAGGCGACTGGGCGACCACTAGACCAAATGATCATGAAAGTGTCCAGATGATCTGTGACGCCTTCAACAGGGAGCTGGTTGACCTGCAACAACCTGATGATTGAAGACAGGTCATTCCCTGTTGCAAGGCGCAGTTCAGGCACAGCAGCTGCTTCTCACTGAATCGCCCCAGAGCGCTTTTGTTGCTGCTTGGCTGGCGCTATCACAGCAAGCGATAGCACCTAGGCGCCTGTCACTTGCCTTACAGGTGACGCCGGGTGGTGTCAGCTCAACCACAATGTGATCTTCGGCCTGTGTGATCGCTGCGATGTGGTAGTGCATAGCCGGAAGCTGAGCGTCTCCATACTCGAAACGTAGCTCAGTTTCTGGTTCTATGGACAGCGACGTTGTCACGCGCTCATAGATACTCAGGAACTTGTGGCTACTCATATACTGAGGTGTATCGGTAACCTTTGGCCCCATGAGCTGAATGATGGTTTGTTGCCAGCTGTTGGCTACAGCACCACAATCCACGCTGTTAAAGGCTGCTGTCATGACTTCTGTCACGTGGTAACCGGGTCTGATGCGCCCTGAACCATAATCGAAGATGAGTGCCTGCTCGGGTAAAGATTCAAGCGTTGTTAAAAACTCCTGGGTTGTCATTGTGTATCCTCCAAAATGTGTTGAATTGACCAAACATATTGATGGTTATCGATATAAAAAACCAAAAAAATTAAACCTTTAACAAAAACAGAACCTCCTTGACAGGCAGTAGCCCTGCAGGCTCGATGCGGTAATACATCCATTTGCCCTGCTTCTCAGCCGTCACCAGACCTGCGGCAGTGAGCGCTTTCATGTGGTAGCTCACCGTTGGCTGCGACAAGCCAGTGATAGCTTCAAAATCACAGGCGCAGAGTCCCTCCCCACCACCACAGCAAGACGGATGCCTGGCCAACTCGAGGAGTATCTTTAAGCGTGCCGGATCACCGAGTACCTTAAGCCGTGGGGCAGCGGACTCGAGAACGCTGTACTCATCTGACGGGGGAGCCTTGAGCATGATCGGCATGTTCCCAGTCTAACCAACATATTGATAAATGTCAATATGTTGGTTGCTTCATCAGTCGCTAGTGGCCAGGAAGTGAAGCACGCGGTCTTTGTCCTCAAGGGACTTAAGCACCAGATCGGCTCCGGCAGCCTGCAAGTCACCGATACTAAAATGACCTGTGGCGACTGCAATAACGGGACAGTTATTGACCTTGGCAGCTTCTATATCCCGTGGGGTATCGCCAATAATGACTACACGCTCCAGTGCTGCCTCACCCAGTTGTGCCAAGCGCTGACGCGCCAGTGGCACCAGCTCCGGACGCGTAGGTGCTTCGTCACCAAAGGCCGTTACCGGAAACCACTCGGGTCGGATGCCACAGTGTTGCAGTTTTGCCTGTGCGGCGGCAGCGTAGTTGCCAGTGAGCAAACCCAGCACAAAGCGCGCGTCTGGCATCAGGCGTTCAAGCAAGGACATAACGCCAGGTAAAACAAGGCTCTTTCCCTCTGTTTCATGAAGTTGCTCACTTAAAATACGGAGATAGGTATCGCGAAATAGCTCGTGCTGTCCGGACAGCTCCAGATGGGGATTGCGCAGGCTAAGTTGCTGAAAAATCTGTGGGTCGAGCATACCCCGTACATCGACATCAAAAATAAAGTCGTCGCCGAAGACCTCTAGCCCGGCTTGTTCCATTGCCCTGGGGCCAACGCCACCTGTGAGAAGCAGCGTGCCATCAATATCAAAAAGCAGTAGTTGTTTCATGCAGATAGTCTACACAGACTGAAACTCATCCAGTTGTTCAACAACATGCAAAGATACATAGCCGCGTGCGAACCCCATCAGTTCTCGCCCGGCAAGCATGTGTTCATGCGATTGCATCGCATGGCGAAAGCTGTCCTTATCGGCAAAGCCAAACTCCGCTATCATAAAATAGGTTGGTTCGCCACCAAAGGCGTCTGCCTGCACATAGTACATGTGGGCACTTTGCAAGCCGGGTGTCTTGAGGACCAATGGCCAATAGTCCTGCTCGAGCCTGTTGCGAAACTCGATGCCATCTTCGGGTTTTTTGAATAACAGCATGAGTTTAAGCATGCATCGTCCTGTATGGTCTGTGTGGCGCCGATATGGCTGATTGCTCCAGCCTCGTTTGACAATCCCTACTCATCACGTTTATGCGCGTTGCTGCAAGTATCATAGCGTCACCTTACAATGTCTATCAAAGCGTCACCTTACAATGCCTATCAAACTTACTGTAGTTTAACGTCTTAGCCTCTAGCGGTGACGCTACATGCTTCACAGTTGTGAGAGGTATCAGAACCTATGAAAATTGCCACAGTGTCAGCCCAATAAGGCACGTTGGACCTGTGTAAGCATTTTGTAAGGATGTGCGTGCTTAAGTAGGGGCATGGACAATACAGCGATGTTTGAACACGAGGTTAGCTTTTTAACGATCAGCCCTCAGAGCGAGTTTCAGACCCAGACCGAAGTCTGGACTCAGGACGGTGAAGACCAGGACTTGTGGCATGGGCCAGCTGGAGTGATTGTCAATACCGCAGCTCTGGAAGAGCGGAAGGCTTTTTTTCGTATTGTTACCCAAGAATATTAAGTCTATTCCCAAGCGCTATCCTGCTTGTTAATAAACTCTGATTCAATACGTTAAGCTATTTGGCATGAAGAACCGAGTCGCAGCTCTGATTCCTGCCGCAGGTAAAGGTGAGCGTCTGGGCAAAGGCCCCAAGGCGCTCTTGCCGCTGGGACAAGGCAGTATCCTGGAGTGGAGTATTGCAGCATTTGCCGGTTTGGTAGATGAGGTCATTGTGGCTGTGTCCAGGGACATGTTGGGCGCAACCACTCGGCTTGACACAAACATTCGGGTGATTGAGGGCGGAGCTACACGTCAGGAAAGCGTCTTTGAGCTGCTCAAGGCAACTGAAGCTGAGCTGGTGCTGATTCATGACGCAGCACGCCCCTTTTTGAGTCGCTCGGTCATTCAAAGTAGTATTGACGCTGCCTTACAGCATGGCGCAGCTACGGTTGTGAAAGCTGTACCTGACAGTCTCATTGAAGCTGATAGTGGCAAAGTTGTTGACCGTAGTAGCTTGCGTGCAGTGCAGACACCTCAGTCATTTCGGCGTGAGCTGATTCTGGCTGCCCACGAAAATGCAAGCCGCACGGGTTTTAAAGCTACCGATGACGCTGCTTTGCTGCGGCGACTGGGGCATTCGGTGGCGCTGGTTGAGGGCAATGCCTGGCTCTTTAAAATAACGACCCCGGATGATTATGAAATGGCGCAGCTTATGGCAGGAGTTTGGCATGCTCGAGCTTAAGGCGCATGCCAAACTGAATCTGGGGCTGAGTGTTACCGCTAAACGCGCCGATGGCTTTCACGAGCTGGATACCCTGTTTGTGCGCCTGGAGTTGCATGACAGTATCCTCATGCGCCCAGACGACGAGGTGACATTGCGCGTTCTGGACGCTGAGCTGCCAGAGGGTGACGACAACCTGATGGTGCGCGCTGCCAGACTATACCTTCGCGCTACCCAGCAGGATGCCGGGGTGCAGATGATTCTCAAAAAGCGCATCCCGATTGCTGCTGGACTCGCGGGCGGCTCGAGTGACGCAGCCACTGTACTACTGGGACTCCAGCAGCTCTATCCGGCAGCCGTTGACCTGCCAGCTCTGGCGCTTGAATTGGGCAGTGACGTGCCCTTTTTCGTACAACAGGTCAGTGCGGCTCAGGGCAAGGGTCGTGGTGAGAAGCTCACAGTCGTGGAAATACCCATTCTCCATTTTGTACTGGTGAACCCAGGTCTGGCCATCAGTGCCAGGGATGCCTATCAAAACCTGAATAGCTTGACCCCACCACTTGATGTCACAGGCTTGGTGAACGACTTAAAGCGAGGGCGAAACCCCGATTATCTGAATGCTCTGGAGCCTGGTGTCTTAACGCTTTACCCCGAAATGAACAGTGTACTGAACGCCCTTGGGGTGATATCCCTTCAGGGCGTGCTGATGTCAGGTAGTGGTGCAACCTGTTTTGGTATCGCTGCGGATAGACAGCAGGCTGAACAGCTTACTCGCAGGCTTGCCCAATCACATCCGGAGTGGTGGGTTCAGGTCAGTTCCAGCTACTGAGCCAGGCTTTTTTGCATTGGAACGGGACGGTTCTGCTCGGCACTCTCATAGGATGCCAGTACCAGACGCACGGCCTCGAGCCCGTCTTCACCACTGCAGATCACCTCGCGCTCACCGCGAATGGCAGCCAGAAAGTTCGCTACGTGTCCCATATGATTGCTGACCTTGTGAAAGTCATAGCTGGCGATGTCTGTATCTCCCCAGGTTGTTCCTGGCGAACGGCGAAAGCGGTGCTTGAGCTGTGGATACTCCCAGCGGTTCGTGTACTCGAGCGAGCCCTCCGTACCATAAATCCAGAAGCCTTCCTCCCAGCCTGTCGCTGTCCAGGCATTTTCCACGCTGCCCAGCGCGCCACAGTCAAAGAGCAGACTGACCACCGAGGTATCCTCAACTTCGGTGGCAAACTTGCGCTGGGCACTGCGGGCGTAAACCTCGACAACATCGCCAGCAAAATAGCGTGCCAGATCAAACATGTGACAGCCATTGTCCAGCAGCGTTCCCCCACCTGAGCTTGCCTTGGAGCCAAAGACGCCCCGTACTGCCTTTGCGCCTGCCCAGTCATGTGCCTGACGCAGGCGAACAAAGCTGATGTCCCCTAGTTCGCCGCGGTCAATCATGGCTTTGGCATGAATCGCGGCGGCATTGGAGCGCATGTGATGCCCAATTTGCAAGACGACCCCAGCGTCGCGGCAAGCCTCGATCATTTCACTGGCCTGCTCGAGGCTCAGTGAAATGGGCTTTTCGCACAGAACGTGCTTACCTGCTTTGGCGGCAGCAATCGTGGCTGGATGATGCGTGGCGTTGGGTGTGCAAATCGACAGAGCTTCCACCTCTGGATCATTCAGCAGATCCAGATAATCGGTGTAGATGCGCGCCACGTCCCAGTCTTTTTGGCGTTTGGCAAGCTGCGCTTCCGAGATATCAGCCAGTGCCACGACCTCCGCGCCAGCTGCCTGATAACCCAGAAAGTGGTGCTGCGAAATACCCCCGACACCGATGATGCCTATTTTCATAAAACAGATTCTTTTTGGGCGTTGGGAACGGGCTCGAGTGCCTCGACATTGGGAGCTTTGCGCGTGTCGATGCTCACGCGGCGTGCTGCCCAGCGGCAACCATTAGCGATGATTTGCAGTACATGCTCATTATAGTAGGTGGGATAGGTCTCATGTCCGGGGCGAAAATAAAAGATGCGCCCATGTCCACGCTGCCAGGTGCAGGCGCTGCGAAAGACCTCACCACCTTGAAACCAGCTCACCATCAGCAGTTTGTCCGGTGTGGGAATATCAAAACGCTCGCCGTACATCTCTTCCTGGGCCAATTCAATATGGGCTGGAATGCCTTTCATAATCGGATGGCCGGGCTCCAGCACCCAGAGCCGCTCTTTTTCATCGGCCTCACGCCAGGTCAGTGAGCAGTTGGTCCCCATCATCCGTTTGAATATCTTTGAAAAATGCCCCGAGTGCAGTACCACCAGGCCCATACCAGAGAGCACCTGCTGCTGCACTTTATCGACAATCTCGTCACTCACTTCAGCATGCGCCTTGTGCCCCCACCACACCAGCACATCGGTTTCTGCCAGTACGGCGTCCGTCAAGCCGTGCTCGGCTTCGCGCAGCGTGGCTGTTTTGATGCTGAAATCGCCCAATCCCTCAATCCCGGCAGCAAGCGCTTTGTGAATGCCCTCAGGGTAGAGCGCTTTAACAGCGTCCTTTTCCAGTTCATGCAGATACTCGTTCCAAATTGTGACTCTTGTCATGTTGTGCCTCCAGTGGGAATATCCTGACCTTGTCAACTGCACAGTCTAACAGCTTTTGTCCGTAGTGGAGGGTCTTTTGATACTGAAGACATCGCTATGAAACTCTCGGTGAAAGAAATGTTCGAAAGGGGAGAGGGCGATGAACTGTTCTATGTCTTGCCCCGAAAGTAGTTTGCGCGAGACAACACTGTCGTCACTTAAGCGTCTAGCTGCTGGGATAACGTCTATCCTTTTCAGTTTTAGCCCTGAAGTAATACCAGTTCCGGCTAAATCGTTGGGTTTATCCCAACGATTTAGCCCGAGCAGAGCGTTAGGAACAGAGGAACTGCTTTTCAATTCTTTAACCAATTTATTGGGCGCGGTATAAGCTCCTACGAACTCGGACATGATTGAGAAGACAGGTAGCACCCTGTAAACAAGGCAGGGTAAACTATGCGGATGGCAGAAGCAGACCTGGCAAAACTCCTGGCAAGCCTCGAGCCCTATCTCGACAGTGCGGATTACGTGTTTTGTTCCTTGCCCGAAGCGAATGCTGGCGTTCCTGCACTGGCGACCATGCTCGAGCCCGAAGGTTTAAGCATCATTACCATTCGTCAGAATGCTGACGCGGCAGGTTTGCGTTACAGCGGCGTCTTTCGCATGATTATGCTTCAGGTGCACTCGAGCCTGCAGGCAGTGGGGCTGACTGCCGCTGTGGCGACTTGTCTGGCACAGGCAGGCATCAGTGCCAATGTGGTAGCAGCCTTTCATCATGACTATGTCTTTGTGCCGGCCGCAGAGGCTGAACGGGCGCTGGAAAGTTTACAAGCGCTCAGTCAGAATGCGCTTTTAAGTTCTTAAGCAAGGTAGGCAATCCCTGTAAGGCGTCATTCCTGGGGATCAGGATGCCTAAAAGGTATTACTCATTGCTGACGCTTACCGAAATTACCCATTTACGGGCCCTTCTCGAGTTATAAAGGTGTATGCGAATACTCATCACTGGCGGCACGGGCGATATTGGTCAGGCAACATGTAGGCGTTTAAGTCAACAAGGCTATGACATTCACGTTATTGATCAAAAAGAGCCAGGTATAGCAGGCATTAGCTACGCCCAGTGTGACATCATGGATTTTGAGGGCCTCAAAAGGCAGATGCAGGGCTGTGACGCTGTGATTCACTTGGCAGCCATTCGTGCGCCCACGCTCGCAGTCAATCAGGAGGTTTTCCGGGTCAATGTGGCGGGCACCTTTAATGTTTATGAAGCGGCTGCGCAACTTGGCATCAGGCGAGTGGTACAGGCCAGTTCGATTAATGCCATTGGCTGCGCCTGGAGTGTGGATGATATTCACCCGCAGTATTTCCCTTTGGATGAAGCTCACCCCCGCGTTACGAATGATGCCTACTCCTTATCCAAACAAATGGCTGAAGACCTTGCTGATTACTTTTATCGCCGTGACGGCATTTCGGGAACTTCACTGCGCTTTCCCTGGGTATATAACCGTGAGAAAAGTATCACCCCAGGCTATTTAGAACGTCTCAAGCAAGGCAAGAAGCTGATTGAAGAGCTCCTGAGTCTGGAGCCTGCCCAAAGGCAAGCCAGGCTAGCACCTTTGCAGCAGGAAGTGATTGCTTACCGCAAAACCCGCCCTCTTGAGTTTGCTCAGGCACAGCAGCAAGCACCCTTTGGGCAGGAACATACTGATCCATTATGGTTTATTTACATGTTTGAACGCTTTAACTTTTGGGTGGTATTAGACGATCGTGACGCGGCGCAAGCCCTGGAAAAGAGCATTACAGCAAACTATGAAGGTAGTCATGCGCTCTTTGTTAATTATCCGCGCAATACCTTGGGTTTAAGCAGCAGGACACTGCTAGAAACCTTTTATCCTGAGGTAGAAAAAATCGAACTAAATGCAGATGAGGCCCCAATCAGCAGTGACAATGCCAAAAGGCTGATTGGTTTTAAAGCTGAGTATGCGCTTTTGACACCATAGGAGTTTTGGTGCTTATGAAACAAGAGTTCTCAGGTTGGGCATTATCTTCTCGAGGTCATTCGTGCCATCCAGATGCAATTTCGCGAAGCTTCGGGCGCAGCTCACCTGCCAGATAAAACGACCCGCTAATCACGAGGGGCAGATCAGCTGGTGCCAGGCTCAGGGCTTGGCTAAGAGCATCATGGGCGTTAGCGATATAGCTGCGATGTGGTGTGAGCAGGCGGCTAGACTGTCCGGCTACATCGGTGATGATAACTGTCCGGGCCTGCGGTTCCAGGACTGCCAGACAAGCCGCACCATCTTTTTTCGGCAGTGCGCCAAAGAGCAGATGATACTGGGTTGGCAGTGTCACCAGCAGCGCCTGCGCTGCGTGGGGATTATGCGCTCCGTCAAGGATAACCAGGCGCTTGCCGATATGAAAGCGCTCATTGCGTGCTGGTAGCGCCACTGCGCGTATTTCAGTAAAAGGAATACCAAGGAGGCGCAAGCAGGTAGACACCAGCTCCGCATTGACCTTGTAAGGCTCTGCGCTGGCTACCGTATTCTGGACATGGTGCAGTGGGCTGTTTCGCTCGTTGGCAATACGCTTAATCACAGTCAGGGCTTTACCAGTGGCGGCAGTGATTACGGGTTTTCCCGGACGGATGCCCCAGGCTTTGTCCAGAGCGATGTTCTCCAGGGTCGGACCGAGTGTTTCCAGGTGGTCTAGGGCGACATTGGTAATCATCACAGCTTCCACATTCTCCAGCACGTTGGTGGCGTCATGGCGTGCGCCGACACCTGCTTCGATGACGGCAATATCCACCGATAATTCAGCAAAGTACTCGAGTGCCAGGGCAAAAGTCCACTCAAAAAAAGAGGCTTCGGCTGCTTCCTGGGTAGCAGCCCGTGCTACAAATTGCCGGATGAACTGCCTGCTTATAGGAACGCCTGATACCGAAATGCGTTCGCAAAAGTCCTCAACATGTGGCGAAATAAACAGACCCGGGCGGTAGCCTGCTTGTTGTAAACCAAAGGCCAGGGTGTGTGCACAGCTACCCTTGCCATTGGTACCTACGACATAAATGCTGCGGGGCGGAAAGCGCAAACCCAGTTTGCGCAGCAAACGCCGCATTCGCTCAGGGTCTCGGGGTGCTTGGGCTCTGGTTTGCGAAAAGAGCCAGTTGAGACTTTGTTCATAGTCCATGGGTGGCGTCCTGCTTGCCTTGCGGTTTTGTAAAATGAATAAGGCAGCCTATGAGGTTGGCTGTAGTTTGTAGGGCTGTAGTCTGCAATGGTGAACAGGCAGATTCAGTCATCATGAAAAGCCATTATATGACTCAGCTTGGGCACCTTGTCGTTGCGAGCGAAGCGTATGCGTCGCAAAGCAACCTCGCCGCTAATGGTTTACGGCTGACGTTAAACCCGGGATTGCTTCGGCTAATACCGAGCCCAATAAATTGCTTAAAGATTCAAAAAACACTTCCCCGCTTCCTAAC
>CAZZPQ010000070.1:0-16799 GCA_964655595.1 uncultured bacterium | reverse complement strand
CCGAACCGCAGCCACAACCCGAACCGCAGCCACAACCCGAACCGCAGCCACAACCTCAACCAAATCCTGTACAAGCCGACTTCTATGTTGCACCAAATGGCTCAGATAGCAACAGCGGCCGCAGCATCAGCGCTCCCTTCCGCACGATCCAGCGTGCCGCCTCAGTCGTCCAGCCTGGTCAAACCGTGATGGTGCGCTCAGGTACCTACTACGAACGGGTCGCCATCACTACCTCAGGACGCTCTGGAGCGCCAATTACCTTCCAGCCTTACCCAGGCGAAGAGGTTATTATCGACGGTAGTCGACTGTCATCTAACACTCGACAGACTGTCGCTATCATGGCAAACTGGATTGTATTCAGAGGTTTTATTGTCCAGGGCAGCCCCTATACAGGCGTAAATATCATCGCCGCCAACAACTACCTCATCGACGGTGTTACCGCCCGCAATAACCGTGGCCCTGGCATCCAGGACTACCGTGGTCATAGCGGCATCATCCAGCACTGTGTTGCCTATGATAACTATGACCCGCAAAATCGGGGGGGTAATGCCGACGGCATCCAGACACTCGAGAGCCGCAATATCATCGTGCGCCACAATGTCATGTACCGCAACTCTGATGATGGCTTTGATGCCTGGGGTGCGCGCGACATTATTGTCGAGTACAACATCGCCTTTGCCAATGGCTATGATCAGGGTGATGGTAACGGCTATAAAATGTCCCAACTTGCCGATGGTCGTACTGTTATGCGCTACAACATCGCCTATCACAATGGCCTGCGTGGTTTTGATGGCAACTCTGGCGGTGGTCATGTGGTGTATAACAACACCAGCTTCAATAATGGCTGGGCCGGTTTTGCAGACTTCTTTGGTTCTGGCTACACCATTGAAAATAACCTGAGTTTTGGCGAACAACCCACAAATACCAGTGCTGGTCACAGAAACAACTCATGGAACCTGAGTGTGAATGATCCTCGCTTTATATCCACCAATCCCAGTTCACCAGATTTTCTGAGACTGGCAGCCAACAGCCCAGCCATTAACCGTGGTCTTGATAGAGGGCATCCTTTTGGCGGCACAGCACCCGACTTGGGAGCGCTCGAGTTCGGTCAGAGCGTTGCCGATCTCCTAAACGGCACACCGCGCGCGACCATCATCGCTGGGAATTAATCAACCTTAAAATAGGATTGTAGCGCAGCCCACGTGGCTGCGCCTTTTTTAGCGCTTCTCGAGCACTACCACAGCCGCCGCATGATCCTTATCGTGGGTCAGACTCAGGTGAGCATGCCAGCTACTAGCGAGCATTTCACGCTCGATATTTTCAGCAAAGCGCAAAACGGGCTTTACACCCTCATGCACAACCCATACATCCTGCCAGCTATGATTGACGGGCCAGCATTTCTGAAAAGCTTCCTTAGCAGCAAAACGTGCCGCGATATGTGGCAGCGGATCGACCTTGGAACGGCAATACAGGATTTCTTCAGCCGTAAAATGACGGTACAAAAACCGCTCCGGGTGACGCTGCCAGACAGTTTTAATACGTAGCAAGTCAACAATATCAAGACCAACAGCAACGATCATGCCTGGGCCTTTGTCAAGGTTTGAATGCCATCTTCTGCGGCAAGATAGGCCAGATGAGCCATATTCAAAAACAGTCCATGCTCAACCACACCCACCGTACATGAAAGATGCTGTGCCAGAATAGCCATGTCCACCTTTTGAGTCAGGCGGGCATGAAAAATATAGTTGCCATTGTCGGTCACAAAAGGTGTTTCACCCTGCAAATGAAGTATAACGTCCAGACCAAGGGACTCGAGCTTTGCCCGAGTCGACTTCCAACCAAAAGGAACAACCTCAACAGGAACAGCCGTTTTTTCACCCAGCCATAATACCTTCTTGGACACATCTCCGATCAAAATAAACTGCCGTGCACAGGACTCAACAATCTTTTCTCTGGTCAACGCCCCACCCAGACCTTTGATGGCATTAAGATCGTCATCGACTTCGTCCATGCCATCAACTGCCAGATCGAGTGTCTGACCATATAGCTCAATAAGTGGAATACCCAACTGCTGCGCCTGAATCTCGGTAACTCTCGAGGTTGCCACCGCCATAATGTTATGGAGACGCCCTTCCCTAAGATACTCGCCTAAAGCCTGAACAAAGTGCCACGCCGTGCTGCCTGTACCCAATCCCACGAGCATTCCACTTTCGACATGCCCTATAGCTTTTTGTGCTGCAACCTGCTTCAAACCTTCATGTGACATCTCAGTCCTGCAGGTCTTTTAAACGCGCACGCACTGCGTCCACATGACCTTTAGCGTTGACGCCATACATAGCTTCAGCAATCTGCCCTTCTGGATCGATAATAAAGGTAGAGCGCAGTGTGCCCATATAGGTCTTACCATACATCTGCTTTTCTCCATAAGAACCATAAGCTTTGGCAACTGCATTATCTTCGTCAACTGCCAGTGGAAAGGGTAGCTGGTACTTTTCCTGGAATTTATCGTGTGATTTCAGATTATCTGCGGACACACCCAGCACCTCCGCACTCAAGTTAGGTAAAACGTCACGAAAGTCACAGGCTTCGGTAGTGCAGCCCGGTGTATCATCTTTAGGGTAAAAATACAGCACTAACCATTGACCAGTATAGGAAGCTAAAGAGCGCTCACCAGCCGTAGTATCAAAATTAAAATCGGGGGCCTTGTCACCTGCTTGAAGTCTAGTCATGGCAGTTAGTTTACCGCGCCGGCAACTCACATGTAATACTTTATAAAGCCAAAGTGGTAGAACAAGGTAGACTAAATACAGATGCAGATAATTTCCCTGGTACTGGCCAGCAGCTCACCGAGGCGCAAGGAACTCCTGAGCAATCTTGGCCTTAACTTTGAGGTTGTACCTGCCAACATAGATGAAACCGTGCAAGCAGGCGAAACAGCAGCAAAGCTCGTGAAACGCCTCGCTAAGCAAAAGGCAAAAAGCGTCGCGGCACTACACCCACAGGCTTTGGTCATAGCAGCAGATACCGTTGTTGTCCTGAAGGGGCAAATTCTTAATAAACCAATAGATGAGCAGGAAAACCGTCAGTTCATCGAAGAACTTTCGGGTCAAACACATCAGGTTTTTACTGGACATTGCCTGGTATACCTCGGGCAATTGTGTAGCAAAATTACACGCACGAACGTCACCTTTCGCCAGTTAAACACCAGAGAAATCGACCACTTTATAGCTTCCGGCGAAGGACTAGACAAGGCCGGAGGTTACGCGATTCAGGGTCTTGGCGCAGCCCTCGTCAGTAGAATCGAAGGTTGCTATACCAATGTAGTGGGTTTAAGTCTGGGAACTGTCATTGAAAGCGCCACAGAACTGGGGGTAAACCTTGTCTAGTCTACTGCGCGCCTGGTATACCTTGCTCGCACTGGGCTTCCTTACCTTCATCCTTACGGCTTTCATCGGCCAGATTCCTTATCCTGTCACCAGCAGCATCGCCTTACCAGCCCAGCTCTTACACCAGGCGGGAAGCAATCTCAGGTCAATTACTATAAGCCTGCTCGAGCGCCGCGATGTTCGTCTGGAGAACCTGCTGCTGCAAGAGCAAACAGCTTGGCTATTACAAGAAAAACGGCAACTCGAGATACAACTGGAGGAACTGGAACAACTCCTGCGGGTACGTACCGACCAGTCTCCCGGAGCCCTTATGACTGCGCCGGTTATCGGCATCAGCCCAGGGGCCGTCCTGCGTCAAATCACTATAGGTCGAGGGAGTCAGCATGGTGTCAGAGCCAATATGCCGGTAACCACTCCAGAAGGACTAGTAGGCATAGTGACCGATGTCATGCCGTTAACGGCCAATGTGCGGGCTATTACCGATCCACAATCACGCGTGGGTATTACAGTCCGAGGTCGTGGTGGTCAGGGCGTCGCGGTAGGCTTGCCTGGTGGCAGGTTACAGGTCGTCAATTTCCTTGAGACGGGTTCAGTAGAAGTTGGCGATGTGGTTGAAACCAGTAGCCGCGGCGGCTTATTCCCCCGAGGTATCACTGTAGGGATCGTGGCTGAAGCACCCGTGCGCGACCCGAATGACCTGCGCATAGAGTTTCTTGTGCAACCCGTAGTAATCATCAGCACTGTTCAATCCGTCGTTTTAATTGAAGCGCAGTAATTCAATTTCACATGAGCCTACATAATAACGGAGAGAGCCAACAAGCTCTCTCCGTTAGAATCTGGATAAATCATTGGGATTAACCGCATGATTTATCCCGAACTGGTATTACAGGTTCCGGCATTGATCCTCTTTGCTATCAGCCTGATTGCCACTTCCCGTTGGTGCAGGTTGGTTGGATTTGCATTGCAGGTTACCATCAATTATGTTTCTCCTGATGACCAAACCTGAACCCGTATTCGAAAATGCCTGCAAATCACCATCTATGGTGTTACGTGACAGGGTAAACAAGCCGTTATTCTGCTCGAGTTGCAGATTGCCATCAATGCGCACATCGGTAACAGTCGCACTACCACCTTGCTTGAGCTGAATATCACCCTTGATATAGGAGGGTCTGAGGCTTGAAACCCGTACGATGACCTGCGCGTGCCGCTCAGCCTGGATATTACCATCAACCAGAACGCCTCGCGCTGTCAGGCTCGCACCGCGTCTCACAATCACATTGCCATCAATCCTCGTATTGGTCAGCGTACAGCTTGCGTCTCGTGGCACAACCACATTGCCATCGACCTGGATGCTGCCTAGTGAACTCCGACACACGCGGTCACCCTGAGCAAAAAGTTGCTCTTCGGGTGCCGAGTGCAGATCACAGGCAACCAGCCCCAAACCAAGAACGAGTAATGTCAACCAATGAATACCTTTCATCTCTTTCTCCTTTCACTTCCCGCAGCTTCAGTTCTAAGATTTACTGAAACCATCACAGTCAATCAAGACCTTCCAGATAAGCCAGAGATAAGTATCGACCAAGGACCTGGTTTGGCCATGTCACACTGCAAAAGCGGTACAAAAGTGGTATCGTTGCGACAATGTCCTGATAATGTATCAGGTAAACCAAACCCCCTGGAGGCAGAATGCGAGTCGGCATCGTTGGCGCAGGCACCATGGCAACCGCCCATGCAGCAGCCTGGCAAGCTACTACAGCAACACTCATTGGCGTCACTTCAAAAAACCAGCAAAGTGCCGTCAAGTTGGCGCAAACCCATGAAGTTACAAACTATCCCGATTACCCCAGCCTGCTGGCAGACGTCGATATCATCGATATCTGTGTACCTACCGATTTACACAAGGACATGGTGCTGCAAGCTGCCGCAGCGGGTAAACAGGTTATCTGCGAGAAACCTCTGGCCCTGACCCTAAACGATTCACAAGACATGATTGACGCCTGTAATGCCGCTGGCGTAAGGCTTTTCAACGCTCTGGTGGTGCGTTTTTTCCCGCAATACCGCGCCGCACAACAAGCTGTAACAGCAGGAAGCATCGGTGATATTGCCGTGATGCGCTTTAAGCGCGTCGGTTATCCACCTAGCGGAGATGAAAACTGGTTTGCCTTTGAGGAACGTTCTGGTGGCATGATTGTGGATTTGATGATTCATGACTTTGATTATGCGCGCTGGCTGGCAGGACCCGTCGAGCGGGTCTACGCTAAATCTATTCGTGGCACACAGTCGGACGCCCCCAATGATTATGCCCTGGTAACACTAAGCTTTAAAAATGGTGCTATGGCGCTTATCGAGGGTGGTTGGGCCTATCCACCGGGACACTTCCGCACTGGTTTTGATATTGCCGGGACCGAGGGTCTTATTGAATGGCAGAGTGACGATAGCCAAACAATCAAGACATTTCTGCCTCAAAGTCAGGATAAGACTGTGGCCCTGGTCGCCGTTCCGAGCAGTGTGCTGGCTGAAGACCCTTATACCACCGAAATCAAACATGCCTATAACGCCATCCTGACGGGCGAAGACTTTCTGGTAAACCCACAGGACGGACTCGAGGCTTTACGCATCGCACTGGCCGCCAAAGAGTCTTTACGCACAGGTCAGGCCGTTAACCTGGGAGGCCAACGATGAGATTTGGCATCATGAGTTTTGCACATGTTCATGCAGATGGCTTTGCCAGCATCCTGGGGTCGCTGCCTGATACTCAGCTTGTCGGCATATCCGACCCAGACACAAAGCAAGGCCAGCAAGCAGCCGAGCGCTACGGCGTTCGTTATTTTGATGATCACAGCAAGCTGCTGGCCGAAGGTCTGGACGCAGTAGTTATCTGTAGCGAAAACGCCCAGCACAAGGTTGATGTCGAATTAGCTGCTCGAGCAGGCGTTCATATTCTCTGCGAAAAACCTATTGCCACCACCACCGAAGATGCCCTGAAGATCAAGTCTGCCATAGACGCCGCTGGCATCAACTTTATGACGGCTTTTCCCATGCGCTTTGACGTGAGCATTCTGGCAATCAAAGCGCTACTGGAGCGTGGCGATCTGGGCCGCGTGCAGGCGATTAACGGCATCAACCACTCCGAGATTCCCAGGCGGCACCGTGCCTGGTTTTCAGATAAGGCGCTGGCCGGAGGTGGCGCTGTGATGGATCATACCGTGCACCTGCTCGACCTCTACCGCTGGTTACTGGGAGATGAGGTTGCCCAAGTCTATGCTACTGTCAGTCACAAAGTTATCCCGGAGCTGGAAGTTGATACCGCTGGTCTGGCAACAGTCACTTTCAAAAATGGTGTGTTTGCTGCCATCGACTGCTCCTGGAGTCGCACCGAGGCCATCTACCCGCGCTGGGGACATTTAAAGATGGACATCATTGGTGAGCAAGGCGCGACCTCCGTTGATTGCTTTAATCAGTATCTCAATCTGTACAGCCGCAAAACCGCACGGCAGGCCAACTGGCTCGGCTGGGGCAATGACCCTAATGTTGCCATGGTAACAGAGTTTATCGCCAGCGTTCGCGAAAAGCGCGACCCTGCTATCACCTGGCAGGATGGCTATGAGGCCCTCCGCGTAGCACTGGCTTGCTACGACTCGAGTGCCGCCGCCACTCCGGTTCAACTGGCGTGAGTATGCAGGTTCTGGATGACGCTAGCATTGAGCAAAAACTAGCCTGGCCAAAGGTTCTTGAGGCACTCGAGCAAGCCTTTCAAAATCGTAGTCACTTCAAAGTACCCGAACGAACAGCCATCTACTCTGGCGCAAGTGTTTATCTCACTATGCCCTGTGCAGATAAGGACGGCTGGTTTGGCGTCAAACAGGTCTCGGTCATTCCCAGCAATCCTCGACAAAGCCTACCCAGCGTGCAAGCCTGGTATACGCTCATGAATCCCAATGGGCAAGCCGTCATTTCCTGTAGCGCAACTCTGCTGACCAGGTTGCGCACATCTGCTGTTTCTGCTATTGCTGCCAAACATCTGATTTCTCCCTTAAGCAGGCATCTACTGATTATCGGAACTGGTTCCCTGGCTCCCTGGATGGCCGAAGCACACGCTCAGGTGCATGACTATGCAGCAATCAGTGTCTGGGGACGTGATATTAACAAGGCCAAAGTGACTGCTACAAACATTAGTGAGCGACTGAGCCGTAACATTAGCGTGTCAGTTGAACTGGAAGCCGCTGTGCGCCAGGCAGATGTCATCAGCATGGCAACCACCTCGTCAACAGCCATCCTCAAGGGAGCCTGGCTTCGCCCTGGTCAGCATATAGACATCGTTGGAGCATTTACAGCGGACATGGCCGAGGTTGATGCAGATGTCGTCAAAGTGGCTGATGTCTTTGTTGACGATCTGGACGCTTGCCAAACAGAGGCTGGCGACCTGATTCAAGCGCAGGCACAGGGCTGGTCCTGGGATATGGTCTATGGTGAGCTGAGTGAGTTGGTCACAGGTGGCCAAGGTCGCCAGACACCTCAACGTATCACTCTGTTTAAGTCGGTGGGCCTGGCACTTGAAGATCTGGCGGTCGCCAAACTTCTGGTAGACTGATGCATCTCGTCAGCCATACCATCGCGCCAGAATGGACCGACTATAATCAGCATTTTAATGATGGTTTTTATGCAGTCGTCTTTAGCAGCGCCAGTGAAGTCTTTCTCGAGCATATGGGTCTTTACCGTGCCTACCGTGAGGCTACCGGTAACACTGTCTTTACACTCGAGACTCATATCAGTTACCTGAAAGAACTCCGCCAGGATGACAGGGTTGCCATTCACTGCCAGCTTTTAGGATTTGACCAGAAGCGCATTCATATTTTTCTTAGCATGCACCATGATGAACAGCTCTGTGCCACTTGCGAGATGATGTTTTTGCACGTCAGGCAAACAGAGAAGCGACCCGCCAATCTGCCCGAAAACATTGTTGCCAAACTGGCCCACTTACTTGACAGCCACAAGGCTTTGCCTCTCCCCCGTCAGGCAGGCAAAGCCATCAAAGCTCTCAGGCAAAGAGCATCAGGCCACTGAGCGCGCCACTTGCCACTCTCCATAAAACGCTGTGATACCGTAAACGCATGATTGACCGCTACAGCACCCCCGAAATGACGACACTCTGGAGTGAGACCAGGCGCTTACAAACCTGGCTAGAGCTCGAGCTCGCAACAACTGAAGTCTGGGAAGCTTTAGGGCAGGTTCCTGCCGGGACCACAGCCCGCATTCGGGAGACTTTACAAACTACAGTCATCGATGAGCATTTCGCAGCACGTGTTGCAGAGCTGGAAGCCATTACCCGCCACGACATTGTGGCCTTTACCAGAGCATTGACCGAAGTCATTGGTGATGATGCGAAGTATATCCACCTGGGTCTAACCAGCACCGATGTCGTTGATAGCGCGCAAAATCTACTCTTGCGCGAAGCACTGGATATCATTTCTGCTGATGTCAGCAACCTTGCAGAAACTGTTAAGCGCCTGGCAGTAAGCCACAGATACAGTCCCTGTATTGGGCGAACACATGGTATCCACGCTGAACCGATGACCTTTGGCCTAAAGTTTCTCAACTTCTACGCTAGCCTGCAACGTGACCAGGAACGCATTAAGCAGGCAAGCAAAGCCATCAGCGTCGTCATGCTCTCAGGTTCGGTCGGCACGTATGCACACATTCCACCTGAGATTGAGGTGAAAGTAGCCAAAGCCTTTGCCATGACAGCTGATCCCATAAGCAATCAGACGGTTGCCAGAGACCGACATGCCGAAGTCCTAAGTAGCCTGGCAATTCTGGGAACCACGCTCGAGCGCATTGCCACCGAAGTGCGGCATCTTCAGCGTACCGAGGTGCGCGAGGCACAAGAAGGCTTTAGCAAAGGTCAGACAGGCAGCTCGAGCATGCCTCACAAGAAAAACCCCATCGCTACAGAAAACATCACTGGCATAGCGCGCCTACTGCGCAGTCACCTGCAGGCAGCTCTGGAAAATGTCGTCCTCTGGCATGAACGCGATATCAGCCACTCTTGCGTTGAGCGCATCATCTTGCCAGACAGCACCACCCTGGCCAGCTACGCCACCCGCCGCTTGAGCAATGTACTGGACAATTTGCTTGTCTACCCTGACACAATGCTAAAAAACCTGGATAACCTGCACGGTCTTATCTTTTCTCAGCGCGTCCTGCACAAGCTGATTGACAAAGGCATGATGCGAGAAGCAGCCTATGACCTGGTCCAGCGGCACAGTCTGCAGTGCTGGGAAACCCAGCAACCCCTAAAAGACCTGATGGCAGCAGATTCCCAAAATCCCCTTAGTCAAGCCGAATTGGACGATGCGTTTAGCCTCGCGTGGTATCTGAGATTTGTGGATGATATCTACGCACGCTTTGGCCTGTAATCGCTTGACACTGGGCTGACGCTGTAAGGTCACACTGATGCCAGGTGATGACCCATGACTGCCACTGACGTTCTGGTTTTTATGTGCTTTGTTACAACCCAGCTAATACTGATACCAAGCACCATTCTGGCACTGGCAAAATGGCGCAAACTCGGTTGTTACAAAACTGCGCCCGACCTTTTAAACAAAACACTAAGCGCTGCCAGAACAGTGAAATAGCTTTATGATTCCCTTAGCTTTTGGAAAACCACTGCCGCTGATTCTAACGGAATTGGCATTACTCCCAGAAGATTGTAGCTGTGATTTTGGGAGAGTTGCATCGGGTATAATAGTCTGTAAGATTTTTGTAAGACAGGAACACGTAGACTCATCTTACGGACGAACACGGACTTTCCCGATACCTCGTCCATATTTCTCCTCCCTCCGGTTTCGTGCTCTCCCACACGGAACCGATTTTTTTGGTACATTTGTCCTGACAGAAACCCGAGCCTGTGATATTCTTGATATTAGGAGAACGGGGTATCGGGAGTAGGGCGTCTGAGTGGGAGTCAGGCGCTCAAGTTTTTTCAACACCCAGCCTATCAGATAGTTAAAGCCTCGAGCATGAGCGTGCTGGATATGAGGTAAGATACCTCAGTGGATAGCAGCGCCATCTGGACATATATTGAAAAATACTCCCCCCATTTGACCCAGAGCTATCCTGATATTCTTTATCACTACAGTGCTACACCCTATACATTGAGCATCCTGAACACTCAGCAGCTGTGGGCAAGCCCGCTCAATTACATCCGTGATACCAGCGAATACCAACGCGCTCTTAAACTGGCGCTCCAGACACTTGAGCAGCATTTTAAGTTACTTAACCCCAGACCCGAACTTATAGCTGATGAAGCTCCAAATGTTCATCACAAGCACCGCTACCTTATCGGCTTTCAGATTCTGTCCCTGCTGAAGCGCTACCTTCATGCACACCTTAATAACAGTCTGAGCGTCTGCTCAGTCAGTTTTTCCAGTCAGGCCGACTCTCAGCTCGAGTGGCAAAATTATTGCCCCAAAGGTGGCTACGCTTTGGGTTTCGATAGTCATCAGATTGACCTGTTAGCAGGAAGTCAGAACTTTAGTCTGCTTCCTTGTTATTACGGTGATTGGCAGGAGCTTGATACTATCATCCAGGGGGCTTTACTCGGCGCTTTGCAGAGTTGGGTGGGCAAACTTGAGCTGCTTGATCAGGGCATTGCAGGTCCAGAGCTTCACGGGCAACACGTCCAGGAGTTCATCAGACGTGAAGCCAAACATGTAGCTGACATCATTTTGCAGGCGGCCGCATTGCTCAAGCACGAGCGCTATCACTATGAACAGGAATGGCGACTGATCACTGACCAGGTCAAAAACCAAAGGCTCGAATATCGTAGCTTTCGGGGTATCATCATGCCGTATAAACCCTTCCAGCTCATGAACCGCGCGCAAGCTCTGCCCGTGAAGCGTATCGTCATTGCCAGCCGAGGCAAGGCTCAGTTGGCCATAAGTGGTATTCGTGGCTTGCTTGAGAAGCGTGGCCTCAGATTGGCCAAGGCCAGTTTAAGCAGCAGCCAGCATGCACCCATCATTAGCAACGACGTCAGTCTCTAGCTCAAAGGAATGTCGCCACGTGTAATACCACTAATCAGCCAGCAACCTTCATGAGCACCATAGGACGCCACTGCCAAGGCAACCACAAAAGGCACTTCAGCCTGCGAACCATAAAGCCAGATAGCTTGCCGCGCTGTTGTGCCGACAACTTCGGGGGCGTGAGCGGTCACCCGCTCAAAGTTCAGAAGCGGCGAAAACAGGTCGTTATGCAGAATACGCCGAAACGCTGAGAGGTCACCAACCTTAGCGCGCATACGCTCTGAGCTAAAGCGGTACAGGACCTCAATACCAGCATCTGCGTAAGGCACATCGTTTTGCCCCAAAGCGAACAGCACCTGTTCTATCACCGCCTCGGCGGTCAATTCGCCAGACGGAACTACCTGCTCCATTCTCTAGGAAAGACCCATTGAGATAAACTTCAGCTCGAGATATTCCTCCAGGCCCCAGTGCCCGCCTTCACGCCCAATCCCTGATTGCTTAACACCGCCAAAAGGCGCATACGGAACGGAAGGTACACCATCATTTACCCCAATAATGCCATACTCGAGTGCCTCAGCCACCCTAAACACGCGGCCCACATCACGGGTATAGACATAGGCAGCCAAACCATAGGGGGTATCGTTAGCTGCGGCTAAGACTTCATCCTCAGTATCAAAGCCGATAATGGGCGCAACCGGACCAAAGGTCTCTTCTTGCATTAACTTCATGTCCCGAGTCACAGCCAATAGCACGGTCGGCTGGTAGTACAGACCCTCTGTTACTGAGCCACCTAGCAGCATCTTCGCACCTTTAGATAGCGCGTCACTCACATGCGCTTCGACTTTTGACAAACCGTCCCGATTGACCAGTGGACCAATGTCAGTGCTGTCATCAAAGGGATCGCCGAGCTTGAGCTGACCGGCAACCTTGACGTATTTTTCAGCAAATGGCTCGAGGATGCTACGCTGCACATAGATTCGGTTGGTACAGACACAGGTTTGCCCAGCGTTGCGGTACTTGCAGGCAATCACTTCAGCGACCGCCTTGTCCAGATCTGCATCCTCAAAGACTAAAAAGGGAGCGTGCCCACCTAACTCGAGCGATATCCGCTTGACAGTTGCCGCAGACTTCCCGTAGAGTATGCGTCCAACTTCGGTAGACCCGGTAAAGGTCACTTTGCGAACCCTGGGGTCCTCTAGCAATGTGTCAGACAAGGGAACGGGATCCTCGCAAGGCAAAACCTGTAAAGTGCCTACTGGCCCTCCGGCTTCCTCCCACAGTCCCGCCAGATAGAGCGCGCTCAGTGGTGTCTGTTCAGCTGGCTTGAGGATAAAGCTGCAACCCGCTGCCAGAGCTGGTGCAGCCTTGCGTGTCACCATGGCAGCAGGAAAGTTCCAGGGCGTAATGGCAAATACGACCCCCACAGGTTGCCGGATGGCTATCAGTCGTTTATGCCCAACATGAGACGGGAAGACCTCACCAGGAATACGCTTGGCCTCCTCAGCATACCAGCGTACAAAACCAGCAGCGTAGGCAATTTCCGCCCTGGACTCACGTATGGGCTTACCCATCTCGAGCGTCATCACTCTGGCCAGATCCTCCTGATGCGCCATCATCAGGTCATGCCACTTTTGAAGTATCTCGCTACGCTCAAAAGCTGTCTTCACTTGCCATAGCTTCTGCGCTTGGGTGGCTAGTGCCACCGATCTGGCGGCTTCAGAGGCGCCGCAGTCTGCAATTTTGCCAGTTGGCTCACCCGTCACCGGACTGGTAATCTGATAGCTCCGCTCAGCCTGTTGCCAGCCATCAGCATAGTAAAAGCCATTTGTTGCCTTGCTTGATAGTGCCATACGTCAGTCTAGCAAAGCGCGGCGGAGCAAAAGCCTAGCGTGGTGACACGAAAACCGCCGTGGTAAAGGCGGGTACTGAAAAGCTGCTATTAAACTGATAGAACGTCGCGGTTTTCACCAGCGGATCATGTCCCTCTCGCAGCAGTGCGTGTAGCCGCAAATTACTGCCCTCAAACTCATTCAAGTGCACAGTCTGCCGCCTGTTACTGACATTAAAGACCACCACAATCTCATGAAACTCAGGATCAAGGGCCGGGAGTCCAGTGACATCATCTCTGAGCCGCATGATGATCAGACCAGGTAGCTGTTCGGAACCAGTGTTATGAAAACTGAGACGTGCGCCGATATCCTCGGCTGTGCGCAACCTAAAGAGGGGTGAGCTGTAGCGGATTTGCAGAAGTGTCTGAAAAGCTGTGGCTGTTGCTACTATGTCCTCAGGACTAACCCCTAGGTCAGGGTTAGCAAGCAATGGGCGCATGTGCTGCCAGTTACTGCGGTTATCCTCCGCCATCGGAAGACCAACACCCCAGTTATTGTGCTGGTAACTAAAATCAAGTCGGTTGAACCAGTCGCCGGAATTGTAGCTATTGCGGTCCAGTGACTTTGAACGTAGCAAATCGCTGCCCGCATGAAAGAAAGGAACACCCTGAGCCAGCGCAACCGTGGACAAGGCGACCACCTGCAAGCGGGCACGCTCTGCCGTGGTCAGGTTGGCAGGTAGCTTGTACTTCATGATGTCCCACAGCGTCTGGTTGTCATGCTTGGATACATAAACTATATTTTCCTGAGGATCTTTGGTATACCCTGCTGGGGAGCCGTTATAGTCCAGTTCAAAGCCGCAGCGCAACTCATCAGCAGCACTTTCAAAGCAATACTTCTCCAGATTACCAGCCAATCCAATCCGGACCAGGTCAGCGTTGTGGGCTGCGTCTGCTGTCAGTCCAGCAGGTGCAATGCGCAGAACGTTGTTAGGCAGGACACCCAGACCCGTGATAAAGCCTTGTCTTGAGAGGAGTTCCAGGCCATTGTCAAAAGGACCTCCGCCTCGTACAGCGTCACGCAGGCGGTCATTGAAGGTACCGATGCCTGTACCCGCCATATTGAACTGGGTTGCGTTGATACCTCGAGCATTGTTGGCAACCTCGCCAAAGTTCCAACCCTCGCCATAGATGAAGATGTTTTGACCGTTTACCCCGTCTTGCCCTAGGGTAAGCGTATCAAGTGCTTCACGTACTGCCAGCATGTTGCTGCGCATATGATGTCCCATCAGATCAAAGCGAAAGGCATCCACCTTGTAGTGCTTGGCCCACAGCAGAACTGAGTCGATCATGAACTGTTCCATCATGGCGTGTTCGCTGGCGATGTTCTGACAGCAAGTGCTGGTTTCAACAAAGCCATCTTTGTTCAGGCGGTGATAGTAGCCTGGAACTATTCGATCAAAAACAGACTTATCGCTCTGACCGCTGGCATTGCTGTGGTTGTAGACCACGTCGATTACCAGGTGTAAACCCATATCTGCCAGTGCTACGACCATCTCCCGAAACTCCAAAATACGCCCTGCACCTTCAGGATTGGTGGCATAGCTACCTTCAGGAACGTTGAAATGAAAAGGATCATAGCCCCAGTTAAAGGCGTCTTCGTCACGAATGGCGTTAATGGCTGCCTGCTGCTCGCTCGAGTCCGGAGGAAACTGATCCAGGTCGCCCGGGTCTTGCCAGGTGCTCTTATCTTCATTGATGGTGGCAATATCAAAGGTGGGCAATAGGTGCAGGTGTGTCAGGCCAGCCTCTGCCAATGCACGCAAGTGACGCACCCCATAACTATCCGATAGTCCAAAAGCTTTGTATGTACCCTTGAGGTCGTCGGGTACGCGCTCATCTGCTACGCTAAAATCCCGCATGTGCAGTTCATAAATCGTGATGTCCTCGGGTTCAGCAATCCCTGTCTTGCGCAGGCTACCCCAGCCAGCCGGCTTGAGGTTGGCATCATCCAGGTTAACGATATGACTGTGGCTCGAGTTCATGCTGAGACTCAAGCTGTAGGGGTCGGTCACGAGATTAGTCTCGATACGCGCTGTGCTGGGCGCATAAACCGTCACTTCATAGAGATAATACTGACCATACCAGTCCGGCTTGCCACTCACTGTCCAGATACCTGTCTCGGGAGAGTAATCCATATCCAGCATCATGGTTGCTGCAGAGCCTGGTGTTTCAAAGAGATGAAAGCGTACTGCTTGCGCCGTGGGTGCCCAGACAGCAAAGTGCGGTCTGTCGTCCTGCCAGCTAAGTCCCAGTGGTTCTTTGCGAGCTGCGTCAGCATAAAGAGCATCCAGAACGCCAGGTATCTGCAAACCAGTCGCATCAAGCAGTGTCTCATTCAGCACCACCATCGATACCGCCAGCTGGCCTTGCAGCAGCTCTGCTGCACGCTCGGCGTCCGCGCCTGCCAAACGCAAGACGCTGGTGTGAGCAAGATGCGGATGACGACTTTGCAATTCTTCATTTAAGCCTGCTTCATCGAGCGTCAACTGAACGGTCACACCGCCGCTGACGCTGCTCTCAGTCAGCTCGAGCCCCGCACTGGCTGAAGCATGCAGATAAAAGTCGGTGCCAGGCAGCACCGTACCCACATCCCAGGCAATCAGGTCTGGCGCCAGCCAGTGCGCCTGAGACTTGCGCAAATCTCCGGAAGCCACGGTCCGAATATCGGGTTGCTCGCTGTAAATCGTCGCGCTGCCCGAGAGCAGCCAGATTTCGTTACCATGCTCTTGCAATACCAAAAACATATCGGGACCAGGATCCTTGTCATCACCTCTGTGAACGATAAAGCCAACGCGCTCAGCATCGTCTTTAAGGCGGATTTCCCAGTAGACGCCGTAGTCCGTTATCCCGGCAATCTCGAGCCCCTTGGTCCAGGTCACCTGCTCATCGGCATCCTCCCAGACATGCAGCTCAAAACCAGCATAGTCTCCATCTGGGCGAAAATAGTGAACCCGAGCCTGGTTCTCAGCAGGCGCTTCTAGCGGTCGGCTACTGAATATCTGGTCACTGCCAGACTTTAGCCAGATTTCATTACCATGCTGGCCAAGCACCAAAAACATATCCGGACCCGGGTCTTTTTCGTCACCTTTATGAACAATAAAACCCACGCGCTGGGCATTCTCTTTAAGACCTACATCCCAGTATGCACCATAGTCATCAAAGCCCGCAATCTTGAGGCCATCTGCCCAGGTGACGCTCTCGGTAGTATCTTCCCAGACGTGCAACTCCCAGTTCTCATAGACGCCATCGGGCCTCTGGTAGTGAATACGAGCCGTATCTTCAGGTATCTGCGCCCAGCTAAGGGTCTGAAGAAGTGCCAAGAGCACAACCACAAACCGCTGACATATCTTTCGGGTCATTTCTTCCTCCTGATGCTTTCCTCATAGCATACCTGCTTTTTATACCGAGCCCGATTAATTGATTACAGATTTGAAAAGCAGTTTCTCGGTTCCTAACGCTCTGCTCAGAATAAATCATTGGGATAAACCCAATGATTTA
>CAZZPQ010000069.1:0-17413 GCA_964655595.1 uncultured bacterium | reverse complement strand
GGCATAGAAGCTGCGACATTGCTGGGGCTCGAGGACTGTGAAAGGGCGTTCTGACCTTGCTCAGTGGCTTTACCGCTAGCCTCAGCAAGTCACAGAAATACTCATTTGCCCTACTGAGGCTGAATCTCGGTGTTTTGTTGCTATCACCTTGCCTGTGACGGTTGTGGCCGGCAGTTGACAAAAGCTGTGTTAAATTTTTAACATCACCGGATAGACTTACACAACTGGGGTGGGCTTCCGGTGATGTACTTGCAGTAATGATTTTGCCTTTTACGCAAGAGAGATAAGGCCAATTACTGTTTGTGTCAGCGTCATCTTGGCAAACATTGGTGGCCAACACGCTTGTTTGCATCTGGAGCTTTAATGGGAGACAGAAGCTTTATCTTATTGCTGGTTGGAGTTTTGCTGACGGGTTGCATGCCGTCTGAAAAAGACTTTACCCCTAATAATATGGTGAGGTTGAAGCTCAGCTTTGCGCTGGAGGCAAGCTCCAAATCTCGGCTCAATTCGTTTCAGGGTGCGAACGGGTTTCAAGAGGTCAGTTCGGATCAGAGTTTAGTCAAGGCAGATTCAGCAGGACATAGCAATCTGCGTGCTACGAATCAATCTGAACCTTGTGCGGAGGCTATGCTGGCAAACTCCGTACCTCAGGTATCCCCGGTAGATGAGCCTGTTCGGGGTTTCTTTCACAACAGCTCGCAAGCAGCTATGTCTGAGCAGGGACATCTAAGCCTGCTGCAGGTGGATAAACTCTGGGCAGTCAGCCGGGGAAATGGCATAACGGTTGCTGTGATTGATAGTGGGGTCAATCTTTTGGAACCTTCTTTGCAGGGAGCCGTCTTGCCGGGATACGACTTTTTGCGTGATACAGCCTGTATGCATGATGATAATGGTCATGGGACAGCCATTGCTAGTATCATCGCTGGTCGCGGCCCTGAATGGGGTATTGCGCCAGAGGCGAAGATTTTGCCGCTGCGGGTACTCAATCAGGATAGGGAGGGCTCGAGTTTTCACGTGGCCAGAGCGGTACTTTTTGCTGCTAATCTACTGGAGGATATGCCCAATCCTTATCCAGCACAGCTTATCAACCTGAGTTTGGGTGCAAATGGCATCAGCCCCGACTTGCGTGACGCCATCATCCGTGTACGCCAAAATGGCGTTTTGGTTGTTGCAGCAGCGGGTAATGACAGCCTTGCTGTGGCAGCTTTTCCAGCTGCATTACCTGATGTTCTTTCGGTCGGCGCTGCTGAGGTCATCCACGGTAGCTGGCGATTGACACCGTACTCAAATAGGGTGGATGACAGAGGGATTTTAGCCCCGATGGGCGGTCTTACGGATACCAATTGGGGACGCTATGCTGAAGCAGGTATACTGGCAAGGGGTCAGCGAGTGCACGGAACGTCGTTTGCTGCAGCCCAGGTTTCGGCGATTGCTGCGCTGATGTTATCTCTTGTGCCTGATGCGGATAGCGTCTGGCAGTATCTGCTCCTGAGTGCTACAAGCTACGGTGATACTGCAGAGAAGGTCGTCAATCCTGTGGCAGCCTTGTCGGCGTTGATGACTACTAATCAACAACCGCTGGTGGTGCGATTTCTGGATGCGGGCAGTCTTCAGGAAATTTTGCGACTTTATGCTGATACAGAGCTTGATGCGCTGCTACCACCCGGGCGCTACTATGTACAGGTCTGGCATGATGTAAACCAGGATGGTTTATGGCAAGACCGTGAGGCGAATTTTTTTCTTCCCGAGGTACTTGATTTGTACCCAGGGCAGTTTATGATGCGACACCTGCGTGTAACGGGTTGCTGCTGATTTATCCCGAGCAGGGCGTTAGGAAGCGGGGATTGCTTTTTAATTCTTTAACCAAATTTATAAAGGGCTTTGTCCATAAGCTTTTAGGCTGTAGCCTGTGCTTGTGGTAGATTTTGTGCATGACTACAGCGAGCCTCAAGCGTGAACTAGGTATATCAGGCGCTACTATGATGGGGCTTGGCTCGATTATAGGCACAGGTGTCTTTGTAAGTATCGGTATTGCAGCAGGTATTACCGGACCCAGTGTGATTCTGGCCGTTATGGTGGGTGCTGTGGTAGCACTATTTAATGGTTTATCCAGTGCGCAATTGGCAGCCAGTCATCCTGTGGCGGGTGGAAGCTACGAGTACGGTTACAAGTATCTGAATCCAGCCTTGGGCTTTACGGCTGGCTGGTTGTTTTTGCTTGCCAAGAGTGCCTCTGCTGCAACTGCGGCACTAGGCTTTGCTGCTTATCTGACCAATATTTTGCTGCTGTCCAGGGTTTGGCTTGTACCACTGGCTTTGGCTGTCGTAATGCTTTTGACGGTAATTGTCTTTATGGGTCTTCGGCGCTCCAATCAGGTTAATACGTTCATAGTTTCGCTTACTCTGCTGGCACTTTTTGTATTTATATTGCTGGGTTTTAGCAATGTTACCGTCAACTTTGCTGTCAACTTGCAACCTTTCTGGCAAGACACTAGTGTTAGTCGCTTTTTTTATGCCTGTGCACTCATGTTCGTGGCTTATACAGGCTATGGACGTATCGCTACCATGGGAGAAGAAGTTGTCAATCCACAACGCACCATTCCCAGAGCGATTATCAGTACGCTTGTGCTTACCATGTTGTTATATAGCGCGGTTGCAGTGGTAGCGGTCGCCACGGTTGGAGCACCTAGCCTAGGGACTTTTACGCTTCAGCAGGCAGCACCGCTCGAGTCCGTTGCAAAAGCTATGCAGCGTCCACTACTGCCGCAACTAATAGCTCTTGCCGCAATGACAGCTATGCTCGGGGTGCTACTGAATCTAATCCTTGGGTTATCGAGGGTGCTTATGGCGATGGGACGTCGCAAGGATATGCCAGTTGTCTTTGCCAGACTCAATTCAGCTGCTACGACGCCCAGCGCCGCTGTCATCATGATGGGCGTGGTCATTGCCGGACTAGTTCTTATTGGCAATGTTGCACTTACCTGGTCGTTTAGTGCTTTTACCGTACTGATTTACTATGCAATAACGAACCTGGCTGCCTTGCAGCTACCGTCAACAGGGCGTCTCTACCCGCGCTGGATAGCGGTCATGGGCCTTGCCTCGTGTTTGGGACTGGCATTTTTTGTACCACCTAGCGTTTGGCTAGCTGGCCTGGGTCTGATCTTACTAGGTCTTGTTTGGCAACAGGTCGCTGCGCGTTGGAAGCTGCTGTGACGTTCTGCTTGAGATAGACAGGAACTTCAGGGAGGGGGATTGGTTTTGAAATGAAATAGCCTTGGCCATAATGAAAATTCAGGTGTTTGCAGGCTTCGTATTCTTCTTTCGTCTCAATACCTTCCGCTAAAAGCTCAATTTGTAGGCTGCGTCCGATGCGGACAATACCGTCCAGCACCGCTTCGCCAAAGGATAAATCTTCAGTGGCTTGTCCGATGCCTGCCACAAAGGTTCGGTCAGCCTTTAAGACATCAAAAGGGAACTCATTCAGCGAGGTTAGTGAGGAATAGCCACTGCCAAAGTCATCGAGTGCCAGGCTTACGCCCAGCGCTCGCAGGTCTTCCAGATGGCTCTTGGTGCGGGCGGGATTACTGGTTAAGGCAGTTTCGGTCATCTCGAGCTCCAAATGCCTGGCCGCCAGCCCACTCTGTTCTAAGGCAGCCTTGACTGAAGCCAAAAAGTCTGGATGTGAAAGCTGTACCCGTGAAACATTGACAGCTATTTTGATCTCAGGTTGCGTTTCTACCCATAGTCGCGCGGTTTTACAGGCTTCTAGTAAAATCCACTCTCCGAGTTGGATAATATAGCCATTTTGTTCTGCCGCAACGATAAACAGGGCAGGAGATACCATGCCTAGTTTGCCGTGATTCCAGCGGGTGAGTATCTCAAAGCGACTGATTTTGCCGGTGCTAAGTTCCAGGATAGGCTGCGCCACCAATGAGATCTCCTGGCGTTCCAGCGACAGGCGAATATCCTGTTGAATGCGTCTTTGGTAGCTTAAATCATCTGCCTTGTGATCAAAAAGAGCCAGGCCATTTTTACCTGTGTGTTTGACGCGGTACATGGCAGCGTCTGCGTGATTAAGGAGTTCTGTTGCGGATATAGCGTCATCAGGGTAATTGCTCAAGCCAATACTCATGGAGAGTTTAATCTCATCGTCAAGGACCCGCAAAGGTTCGGCCAGGATTTCAGTTAGCTGCAGGGCGGCAAACTGCATTTGCTCGAGAGATATGCCAGGTTCAGACACGGCCACGAACTCATCACCACTTAGTCGTGCCAGAAAGATGTTTTCTGGCAGGGCATCACGCATTCTGTCAGCTACAGCCTTAAGGACCGCGTCACCAGCTTCGTGACCGGAAAGGTCATTGATTAACTTGAAATTGTCAAAATCGATAAAAAGAACCGTAAATGAAGTGTCCAGCGCAGACGCTTGGCTAATGTATTGCTCGAGCACCTTGTCCAGCTGATAGCGATTGGGCAGGTGGGTGAGAGCGTCGGTGTAGGCATAGTGTTCGGTGAGTTGTAATTGGGCTTTGGTTTGCACTAGATCTTCTTTGTATTTGGCAAATGCCTGAATCAAGATAAACACGGCGATATTTGCCAGGGATAGCTGTGTGACTGCATAAACGACGTCCCAGGCCCGCTCCCAGATACCAATGGCAATAAAGAGAATGGTGACAGAGGTAAAAGCAAGTGCGAAGACGGTTTGAATACTGCGGTTAATGACGACATAGGGTAAGGACAGGGCCAGCAGATAAATCACCGGAATCCAGTAAAAGCCTTCAGCCAACTGTGCTGGTATGTTGACCGGTTCGCCAATCAGGGTCATCAGATAGGTAAGCCGAACCAGGAAAAACGAACTCACGCCAACGACGCAGGCGATGATGATTTGGCGGATGTAGCGGGGTCTAAACCATAATAACAACTGGATTGCTGATAAAAATAGAGCACCGATGGGATAAGCCACCATGTCAAAGGGCAGCGCTTGTCCGCTGGGCACTTCGAGTAAGACACAAAGTGCAAATGCCAGGATACCAATGGGTGCAACCCAAAGGAGTGAACGACGCCAGCGCATTTCGTAGGAGTCATTGGGCGATGCAGTCACCTCTCTATCTTAAGAAATCTCATCTTACAGAAAGTTCACACAGGACATGGCTTCACAGCACGCGCTAGACTGTTATTCATGGAGCGCAGTGACCTACCCGTACTTCCCAGCCAGTCTGGTTGCTATCTCTACTACGCGCAGGATGAAAGCGTGATTTACGTTGGCAAGGCACTCAATCTGCGCAGTCGTGTGAGTTCCTACTTTAATAACGGGGCGGAGAAAAAAGCCAGACGTATCGTTCAGGAGGCTATCAGGCTCGAGTTCATCGTCACCAAGTCCGAGGTAGAAGCCCTGATTTTAGAAGCCAACCTCATCAAGCGTTACAAGCCGCACTACAATGTGATGCTCAAGGATGACAAGAGCTATCCGTTTTTGAAGCTTAGCCAGGAAAGCTACCCGATGCTACTTTTTACCCGCCGAGTGCAGGATGATGGCGCAAAGTACTTTGGTCCCTATCCAAACCCAGGGGTCGTGCGCCGTGTTCAGGACCTCATCGCTTCGATTTTTCCTTTGCGGCAAAACTCGGGTTTGCCTATGAAAGCCAGAAAAAAACCCTGTCTGCGCTTTCACATGGGGCGCTGTCTGGCGCCCTGTATCGCTGAGACGACGCCAGAGGACTATGCCAGGGTGGTGGAGCAGGTCAAATCATTTTTAGAGGGGCGTATCGAAGATACCGTAAGCATGCTTAGAAGCGAGATGCAGGCGGCTGCAAAACGGCAGGACTTTGAATTGGCGACCACTTACCGTGACCGCTTGCAGGCACTGGAGCGCATGACTGGCTATAACAGTGATGTTGCCAGGGTTAATGGCGAGGACCTGGATTTTCTGGGTGTTGCCCAGGCGGGTAATTATGCCATGGTGCAACTGTTTCAGATGCGGCGTGGGCGGGTCGTTGGACGCGATAAGCGCTTTTTGATGAACGCTGCTGACGCCAGTCGTGCGGAACTTCTCGAGAGTTTTATGGCCAACTACTACGGACAGGCTATGCAGATTCCTCCTCTTATTTTACTGCCTGATATGCCGCTTGATCAGGGTTTCTGGCTCGAGTTTCTTCATAGTCGTGCCGGACGCAAAGTGGAGATGCGCAGTCCAAAGCGTGGGGATAAGCTCGAGCTGATGGCAATGGCAGAGCGCAACGCAAAAACAGGACTCGAGGCTGAACTGGCCTTGCTTGAGAGGCGTGGTGAAGCGCCAGGTGTCAAGGAGCTTCAGCAGCTAGCAGGTCTGGAAGAGGCCCCCTGGCGTATTGAGGGTTATGACATTAGTAACCTTATGGGTTCGCATACGGTGGCCAGCATCGTGGTGTTTGAAGGGGGGCGCAGCAAGAAGTCGGAGTATCGGCGCTTGCGCATAACGGGCCTCGATAAACCCGATGATTTTTATAGCATGCATCAGGTGATTTATCGCCGCTTCACTGGTTCACTTTCTGACAAGTTGCCCATGCCCGACTTGCTCTTGATCGATGGGGGTAAAGGGCAGATGAGTGCTGCCCGCCGTGCGCTCAATGATGCAGGTCTGGGTATTCCGCTCCTGGGTTTGGCTAAAAAACAAGAAACTATCATCACTGAAGGCAAAGAGGAAATCCTGGTACCCGAAACACATCCGGCGCTGCGCTTGCTTATCAATGTTCGTGATGAAGCGCACCGCACCGCTGTGGGTTACAACCGTAAGCAACGAGGTGCGGCAATGACCAGGAGTGTGCTGGATGATGTACCCGGCATTGGTCCCAAGCGCCGTGACGCCTTGCTGGCGCATTTCTCGAGCATCGATCAGCTAAAGGCGGCCTCGCTCGAGGAGTTAGCCAGCATCCCTGGTGTGGGTCAAAGTGCGGCTGAAGCCCTGAAGGACTTTTTCGTCCAATGAAGGTGCTGGTGACGGGAGCAACCGGGTTTTTGGGTGGCGCGGTGGCGCGGCAACTTCAGCTGCTGGGTTATGACGTACTGGCGACAGGACGCCAACAAAAAACAGGTGCAGCCTTACGCCAGGCTGGACTACGCTTTGAAGCTGCTGAACTTAGCGACGCAGCGCGCGTATTGGAGTTGTGCCAGGGTCAAACCTCTGTCGTCCACTGTGCTGCACTATCGAGTCCCTGGGGTCCTAAGCAAGCCTTCATAAGCGCTAATGTTACGGTAACGCAAAATGTTGTTGACGCCTGTATGCACCATGGGGTTAAGCGCTTGGTGCATATTTCCACCCCTGCGGTTTATTTCGCGCAGGCATCACGGCTGAATGTTGCCGAAGATGCGGAGCAACTACCCGCCCACAATGCCTATATTGAGACTAAGCATTTGGCAGAACGGATTGTCATGAAAGCACAGGCAAAGGGGCTGGCGACAATTATGCTGCGCCCCAGGGCCCTTTTTGGACCTGGTGATACCAGTATCATGCCACGCTTGCTGAGTCGCTTGCAGCAAGGCAGACTGCCCATTATTGGCGATGGACAAAACCTGATAGATATGACCTATATCGATAATGCAGTAGCGGCGGTCGTGCAGAGTCTGAACGCGGCAGACCACAGTTTTGGCCAGGTCTATAACATCAGCAACGGTGAACCCGTCAGACTGTGGGATAAGCTTCATGAGCTCTGTGACATGCTGGCCTATCCGCAGCCTCGGCGCAGGCTGAGTATCAGACAGGCTTTAGTGGTAGCTTCGCTGCTCGAGCGCTTATACAGCGTGCTGCCCGGCAAACCTGAACCGCCCTTAACGCGCTACACCGTAGGTTTGATGGCGCACTCTATGACACTGGATATCAGCGCTGCCAAGCGTGATTTGGGATACGCGCCAACGGTCAGTATCGATGATGGCTTAAAAATGTTTGTGGACTGGTGGCAGCAAAGATGAAGCTGCGGCTCTTTGCTGGTGGCTACTGCCAACAGTCAGATCACCTGATTATGCGCGGTCGATCGCGAGGAAGCGTTCACATCCCGGTCAGTTTTGCGCTGCTCGAGCATCCACAGCAGTCCCCCATACTGTTTGATACAGGCTATGCGCCACATTTTTTTTCTGCCAGCCGACGCTTTCCCTATAACCTTTATGCGCGCATTACGCCCGTCAGCCTGCCCGCAGAGCAGGATGCCGCTTCACAGCTGCGCAGCAAAGGAATCGATCCGCAGGAAATTGGCACCATTATTATTTCTCACTTCCACGCTGATCACATCGCTGGACTAAAAGATTTTCCGAATGCCCACTTTATCTGTTTGCCAGAGGCCCATAGCGCCATTAACGGGCGTCGTGGCTTTGCCGCACTGCGCCGGGGGTTTTTGCCTGAACTTCTGCCCGAAGACTTTGCGCAGCGTCTAAAGCCCTTAAGCGCTGCCCAGCAGATCTCATTGCCTGCAGACTGTCAGCCCTTTACCCAGGGTTATGACCTGCTGGGTGACCTGAGTCTGATGGCTGTGGCTTTGCCTGGTCATGCTGCTGGTCAGCTGGGGCTGTTGGTGACGGCAGGCAAAACACGCTGGTTTTTGGTGGCTGACGCCTGTTGGCTGAGCGAGGCCTACCAGCGCAATATTCCAGCCCATCCTCTGGCACAGCTGCTCTTTGATGATGTGACAGCCAGCCACGAGACGCTCTACAAGCTACACCAGTTTCACCAGCAGCATCCCGAGGTCATCATGATTCCCTCGCATTGCCCTGTTGCGCTAAGGCAGTACAGTGAGTAGCTTATACCAGTTCCGGATAAATCATTGGGTTTATCTCCATGATTTATCTCGAGCAGAGCGAGTAAGAACCGAGGAGCTGCTTTTTAAATCTGTAATCAATGTATCGGGCTCGGTATTACAGTGAGTAGCGGTCTGGAACTCTTTACCGCAGATAGGCTGCCCCAGCTCTCCTGGCCTGCGTCTGAGGACGCTCACTACGCTCGCCGCTATCTGCTAGCCTTCATGCAGGCTGGCCCTCAGCACTTTATCAGTAATGTGCAGCAGACACAGGTTCTTATTGCCAGGCTGGCTGAGACTATCGTGCCGCTGACCATCACTGACTTTCATCCTGAAAACAGCTATGTGTGTAGCCCCTATGGTCACTACATTCGCTACGGGGGCTATGAGGAAACCAGGCATGTGATGCGCCCGCTGCTGGCTGCGACACTGCGCGCTGCCATCAGGCCGCTTGACTTATGGTTGCGCTACAGTGCTTTTGATCGGGTCGTAATGGTCAACAACTGGCTGTTGTCTACCAACCTCTACCCACAGCTTTCCGCAGAGGCTATAGGCGACCTGGCCAGAGCGCTTCCCGAACTGTTTGCCGACCGCGCCATTGTTTTTCGCTCCGTCGATGCCTACCAGAATCCGCTGCTGTTTCACCAGCTCAGGCAGGCTGGATATCGCATGATTCTGAGTCGCCAGGTTTATTATCAGGAACCAGAGATTGCCCTAGGCAAAAAACAGGTCAGGATTGACCGCAAGGTGTTGCGCTCTCATCCTTATACCCTGAGTGATGACTTGTATGGCTCAAATGACATTGCTCGTATCACAGAGCTTTACTCGCAACTTTATCTGGATAAGTACTCGAGGATGAATCCACAATTCAGTGAAGTTTTTGTCCACCATTTGTGGCAAAATCACCTATGCTACTTCAGAGTGTTTCGCTTTGAAGGCCGCATTGACGGCGTACTTGCCTACTACATACGCAATGGTGTGATGACCCCTCCTATTTTTGGCTATGACACCAGTCTGCCCAAAGAGGTCGGGCTCTACCGCTTGCTAAGTCTGCAAACACTGCTCGAGGCGCAGGCGCATGGGATTCGAATGCATGCCAGCGCTGGCGTCGGGCAGTTTAAGCGTTTGCGTGGTGGGGTGGCTGTCAGTGAGTACAATGCCGTTTTTGACAGGCACTTGCCCGCCTACAGACGTGCGCCCTGGGCTTTCTTAGAGCAGGTATCTGAGCGCATTGCCCGTCCACTATTTCGCCACTATGGATTTTAGATTATGCCTGCACTAAAAACCTTTCGCCCCTTGAATATCGCCGGCATTGGTCGCTATCTTCCTGAAAGAATCGTGACCAATGCGGAGCTGGCTGAACGCTGTCAGCGCAGCGCTGAGTGGATACTGGAACGCAACGGTGTTTTGGAGCGGCGCTGGGTTGGTCATGAGACGGCTTCTTACATGGGCGCAAGGGCCGCTGAGGAAGCCCTTAAGGATGCAAGACTCAGCCTCAAGGATATTGATCTGATCTTAAATGCCTCAGGTACTACTGAGCAGAGCATTCCTGATACTTCCACCTATATTCAGCGGCAACTGGGCGAAGCTGCCTACGGTATTCCCGGGATGACACTGCATGTGACTTGTCTCAGCTTTATTGCAGCGCTCGAGATTAGTTCATCCCTGCTCCTAAGCGGAAACTACCAAAACATCCTGATTGTCAGTTCTGAAGCTGGCTCAGTTGCGCTGAATCCAGACGAGCCAGAGAGTTTTAGCCTCATTGGGGACGGTGCTGCAGCAGTGGTTGTTCGGGCTACTGGGCAAACAGAGGGTGCTGTTATGGCTTCGCGTTTTGAAACGCACTCGGAGGCTGCCGATTCCACAGTAGTCAGGGGTGGTGGAACTCGCTGGCATCCGCACGCAGCCCACACCAAAGCGAGTGATAACCTCTTTCACATGGAGGGCATGAAGGTATTGCGGGCGGCGTATCGTTATGCTCCAGCCTTTCTCGAACGCCTGCGCCCCGGGCTGTCTCAGGGTTTAGATGACGTCGATTGGGTGATTCCACACCAGGCCAGTAAAATTGGTTTGCGCTACCTCGAGAGTTTTGGCTGGCCTAGCCATCGCATTGTCAAAACGATTCAAAGCCTGGGTAACTGCATTGCTGCTTCAGTGCCCCTGACGCTTTATGAAGCCATCAAAAGTCAGCGGTTGCAACCCGGTCAGACAGCGCTACTGGTAGGTACAGGTGCGGGGCTATCGCTGGGTGGCGTGATTCTGCGTTACTGATGAAGCGCGTACTGTTAACTGGAGGTCGTGCTCCAGCCACACTCGAGCTTGCCAGACAATTGGCAGAAGCAGGTCATTTTGTGGTGGCAGCTGATAGCGTGCGACATAGCTTGTGCAGTTACTCGAGGGCCTGTCCCGCCTTTATACGATATCCACCACCCAGACAGCAATATGCTGCTTTTGTTGAAGCCTTGCTGAGCATGATTCGTCAATATGACATTGATGTTCTGATACCTACCTGCGAAGAAACCTTTTATGTTGCACGTGCCTGGCCAACGCTCTCAAGGCTTTGTCAGGTTTTCTGCGAACCCATCAGCCGCCTTGAAGTCCTGCATAACAAATACAGGTTTAACCAATTGGTTAGGGCAAGTGGCTTACCAGCACCAGAAACTCTTTTGCTTACAAGTGCCAGTGATCTGCAAGCCCTGCCTGAAGAAGGCTATGTGCTTAAGCCTGCATATTCCCGCTTTGCCAGCTCCGTGCTGCTACCACCTCTCAATACAGTCAAGATGGCAGGTCAGCTTAGCGAGAGTCGCCCCTGGGTGGCACAGACCTATCTCCAGGGTAAGACGCTGTGTAGTTACAGCGTGGCTCACCAGGGTAGGCTTGCCGCACACAGCAGTTACTACTCAGAGGTAACCAGTGGTCAGGGGGCTGCCATTGCCTTTCAGCATGTACCCCATGAAGACTGTCGGCGCTGGGTAGAACACTTTGTTGAGCACATTGGTTACAGCGGTCAGATTGCCTTTGACTTTATCGAGACAACTAGTGGCCTACAGGTGCTCGAGTGTAACCCACGCAGTACGAGCGGTCTCCACTTGTTTCGCAGCCGCAATATCAGCGGGGTCTTCGTTGGGCCGATATCACCCTGCCTGATGCCCGATGGCAGGATGCGGTACAGACTGACCGCTGCCCTGCTGGCAAAATTGCTGCGGACACGCCGCTGGACGCTCTGGCGCCAGTGGTGGCTCGAGTTGATGACAAGTCAAGATGCCATCTGGAACAGGCGTGACCCGCTGCCGAGCATACTGCAAGGACTGGCTGCCTGGCCCTTTGTGCAGGTGGCATTCAGCCAAAGCATCAGCCTGCTGGCTGCCAGCACTTACGACATTGAGTGGAACGGTTATGAACCATAATGTCGCTTGTCTGATTGACCGTGCGGCTGAGCGTGATCCGGCCAAGCCAGCTATCATCTATTACGATCGACGAAAACAAAGCTATCAGCCCTATCATTATGGTGAGTTGCAGCGTGACAGCAATGCCTATGCAGCCAGCTTAAGCTCGAGATTGTCACCCGGGGCAAAAGTCGCGCTCTTAAGCCCACCCGAACCGCAATTTTTTGCTTTTGTGATGGGTCTGTTTAAAGCGGGGCTGGTACCTGTTTTTCTGGATCCGGCGGTGGGTTTGCAGCAGCTGCGCAAGGGCATGAATGATGCGGGCACGAGTGCCATCGTAGCCAAAGGCTACGTTCTGGCGCTGTTGACAGTCCTGGGGATGACCCGCAACCGCTTGTGTATCCGCAGCGATGGTGCTTGGGGTGTGAGGCTAAGCCAACTCAGGCATGAAGGTAGGGCTGCTACACTGCCAGCGCTTTCCTGCAAGGCGACGGATCTGGCAACTATCATCTTTACCAGTGGCAGTACCGGACCACCAAAGGCAGTCAGTTACAGTCATGCAAATCTGAGCGCGCAGCTTCATGCGGTCAAGCGCTTATATGGCATTGACGTTCATGATATCGACCTTCCGACCTTGCCGGTATTTACCTTTCTTGATCTGGCTTTTGGCCTGACCTCGGTTTTAGCCAATACCAACACGCTGCGACCGGCCAAAGCTGAGCCTGCCAGGCTCTATGAAGCAATCCAGCGTTTTGCCGTGACGACCATGTTTGCCTCGCCGGTATTGCTCGAGAACTTTGCGCGTTATGGGGAAACCACTGAGCTTTCTCTAGGCAGTCTAAAGCGTGTCATCAGTGCTGGCGCACCCGCCAATCTCAGCACCATTAAGCGCTTCGCCAAATTGCTACCTCAGGAGGCCAGCCTTCATACGCCTTATGGCGCAACGGAGTGCCTGCCAATTAGTAGTATCAGCAGTCATGAGCTGCTGCGAACTCAGGCGCAGACCCATGGAGGCGCGGGGGTTTGTCTTGGTCGTCCCGTTGAGGGTTTGGCGTTGCATATTATCGGTATCACGGATGCAGCCATCGACCAATGGCATACTACGCTCGAGCTTGCACCGAACGATGTGGGTGAAATTGTAGTAGCAGGTGAACATGTCAGCCAAAGCTATGTGAGCAGTGACTCAGCTAATACACTGGCAAAGATTAGAGCAGGGGAGAGGCTGATGCACCGCATGGGTGACCTGGGCTATCTGGATGATGACGGTCGCTTGTGGTTTGTGGGGCGCAAGAGTCAGCGAGTAGAGAGCGTAGGCAAGCTGCTCTTTACTGTGGCGACCGAACGTATCTTTTATATCCATCCGGCTGTGCAGCGCTGCGCTCTTGTGGCTGTTCAGGTCATGGGCAAAACAGAAGCGGCACTGGTGCTTGAACTGGTAGCAGGTATACTTCGCAGCCAGCATTCGCAGATTCGTCAGGAGCTTGTAATCATCGCCGCACAGCATGACAGTGGCCAACATATCAGGCATTTTTTGTTTCACCCCCGCTTGCCAGTCGATATCCGGCATAATTCCAAGATTCTGAGAGAGCAGTTAAGTGCTTGGGCGCAGCGGCGCGTTTAGGGCTTGACATTGTAAGCAGCAGCATCCTAGTCTGAGAGCTATGAACCAAAACTACCCTGATAACGAGCCCGATAAATCGCTTAAAGATTTGAAAAGCAGCTCCACGGTTCCTACTCGCTCTGCTCGGGATAAATCGTTGGGTTTATCCCGAGGATTTATCCGGAACTGGTATAGCAACACATTTTTTGGCGGAACACCATGAGTATTCAACAAGTCAAGGCGAGGCTTGGCCAGCAGGGCGTCGTTGCCATTATTCGCGGTGATTATGAGCGTGCAGAGATACATGATATCGCTGAAACGCTGTATGAGGCGGGGATTGGTCTGCTCGAGGTAACCCTGAATACAACGGGCGCTTTATCAGTCATAGAGGATCTGTGTGCAACCTACCGTGATCGGCTGTGTATTGGTGCTGGCACTGTACGGACGCTTCAGCAGGCTAAGGATGCTTGTGCCGCTGGCGCAAGCTATCTGATTTCGCCCAATCTGAACACTGCTGTTGTGGACTATGCAATCAGCCACGATGTCTTGCATCTGCCAGGTGTTCTGACGCCTACTGAGGTGCAAGAAGCCATCGACGCTGGCGCAAGTCTGCTCAAACTCTTTCCGATCGATAGTCTGGGAATTGGTTATATGAAGGCCCTGAAAGCTCCTTTTGATGATGTGGACTTTGTGCCTACTGGGGGAGTGCACGCAGACAATATCGCCGACTTCAAGGCGAGTGGGGCTTTTGCCGTGGCACTAGGAAGTGCTTTGGTCAAAAAGGGACGTAGTTTAAGCGAATTACATGACATAGCCCAAGCCTGTGTTTCCGCCTGGTGATGGGATTAGAGGGCAGTTCTCTCGAGTGCCTTGAGAGCTGACGCGACCAGGGCAGCCGTACCAATGGGCAAGGCAGCCTCATCCAGCCTAAACGTGCTGGTATGAACGGGATACTCCTGGGTCCAGTCAGGGTGTCTGACCCCCAGAAACATAAAACAGGCGGGTGCTTTGGCGCTCATAAAGCTGAAATCTTCTGCACCCAAGCTGATAGGTGCTTCGACCACGTTGTTCTTGCCAAGTAGGTGCTCGAGTGCTGTTACCGCCAGCATCGTTGCTCCGGGGTCATTGACGGTAACAGGGTAGCCCTCCCCAATGTGCAAGTCAAAGTCACCGCCTAGTGCTTGTACGATACTTGCTGCAAGACGTAGTTCCTGATGCAAGGTGGTGCGTCCCTCGTCGCTAAAACTGCGTATGGTGCCTGTCATCGTGACTTGTGTGTCGATGACATTGCTGGCTTCTCCGCCATGAATGGAAGCAATGGTGATGAGACCATGCTCGGTTGGCTTAAGTTTGCGACTGACGATTTGGTGAACGGCATTAATGACCAGCCCAGCAGCGGCAATGACATCGTTGGTGAGGTGTGGCTCAGCTGCGTGTCCACCTTTACCTTTCAGTACCAGCTTAAAGTCGTCAACTGCGGCCAGCAGGGGGCCGCTGCGGGTACGCAGGACACCTGAACGCATTTCGCTGTCTACATGTAAGCCAAATACGGCGTGCAGTCCGTCAAGCGCCCCTTCTTCTACCATGCGTCGACCACCAGACTTACCTTCATCATCCCAGGCTTCCTCGCTGGGTTGAAAAAGTAACCTGACACTGCCCGGCAATTTGCCGGTATCTGCATAGCTTTTTAGTACAGCAGCAGCACCCAGCAGCATGGCGGTGTGTGCGTCATGTCCGCAGGCGTGCATGATTCCGGGTCGCTCACTGTCAAAGTCCGTCCCGTTTTCTTCCTGTATAGGCAGTGCGTCCATGTCCGCCCGCAGGCCAATGACTGGTCCGTCGGCACCACGAATAGTGGCGACGACACCTGTCTTGGCGATACCACTTTCAAAGGGAATGTTCAGGGCATGCAAGGTCTTGCGTACCAGGGTATTGGTGTGCTCTTCGGTGAAGGACAATTCCGGGTAGCGGTGAATCGTGCGCCGCCACTCGCGGAGCTGTTTTTCCAGCGCTTTACTATCGTGCAAAACATATTCATTGGACATGCCTGCACATTAACATGTTTTCTGTGGTAATCGTGTGCACCACAAGGTACTTGCCCTAAGTGCAAAGGTCTCAGTTTGGTCAACCAGGGACGCTTTGTTGTCTTAAGTGCCGTAGGACGGCGGTAACCGAAATGAGTGTGAGTATGAGAACCATTGCCAATATACCAAAGCCCAGAGTCTGAATGTAGGCAGGTGTATCCTGCCGCAATGTGCCGCGAAATGTTAGGGGGTAAAGGCGTTCGCCGGATGGCTGAGGTCCTAGTTGTACATCCCTGTAGCCGTAGTACATGTCAATGCCGATACCGTAGCGCAGGCTAATACCCAAGCGGTTGACGGCTGGTGCTTCAATGCTGAGTCTGTAGTGCCCCGGGTTTTCAGGAGGAATGGTGCGGCGAATGATGTCTTGCGTGCTGCGATCCTGAATAAAAAACGACATCTCATGGCTTTTCGTAAGTTCAGGATTGGTCAACACCTCGATAGATAGGGTTGAATCCTTTTTCTGGACGCTTAAAGTTGCCTCACTTCCTTGTCGCCAGTTATAGCTTTGACTAAGACCAGGTTGAACTATGATGACTAGCAGCAAGAGTCCTAATCTGGTCATCGTGGTTGGCATCAGGACTGACTCAGCTTGGGTTGTAGTGCAGTCGCGGTGGCGTTTGCCGCGTAACCCATTACGATTGCCAATATGAGCCCTGATGGTACTGCGATGATTAAAGCCGCACCGTGCCAGAAATAAATCGGTATTGCAAAGCTAAGTAGCCAATTGCTGACAAAGCCGACCAGGCCCAGGATCAGCGAAGGTAGCCATAGCGGCAGTTTGCGCTTGATTAGTAGGTCGGCAGCGAGCGCCGTTGTTATCAGGATCGGAATAACGGGTTGCGTGATGCCTGCCAGATCAAGACTGGCTGTCATGGTCAACCAACCGGCAAGTAAAAACCGCATCAGGGTAAAAATAAGCGCAGTTAAGGTGGCAGCAAAAGGTACAGGTCGTAGTTTGGCCATCATCAGCAGTGGGAAAACGGGCAGAGCTGTCACGAGTAGTGGATGCCAGAATACTGGAAAGGCTGGAACCCCAAACTCATACTCGGACAGTAGCAGCATCAGCCAGCCGAGTAGCACTGCTGCAAAAAAGAGGCTACAAAGCCCGTAAAATTTCTTGCTGTTACTGTCAAGACTTAGGCGCCGCTCAATCCAACTGCTTATTAGCGCACCAAAGGTAAATAGAATCAGACCACTAACGCCGATCAGGTGCATGGGTGCCCACAGGCTGAGGTCAGCCCCAAACTGTCTGTGCCACAGGTCGTCTGCTGGGGCAAAAAAGAGCTCGAGTGCTGCTCCGAACGCAACGATCAATAGGCCGGGATGCAGGCTTGTGTTAGCAAAGGATAAATGTAGAGCGCTGTGTCGCCTGTCGCGAATGAGGCCATAAATACTTATTAACAGCGCGATCAGCATACTCGCGTAAATGAAGGTATGCGGTGGGCTAAAAAAACTGTCCCTGCCCATATCAATATGCCAGCTGATATCCCAGTAAACACCGACCAGGCCAGAAAGCGATCCTAATGCCAGGATGGGCAGAGTACCACTGCGCCACAGGTTAAAGGGCCGTTTTGCTTGGCTTAAT
>CAZZPQ010000068.1:0-17437 GCA_964655595.1 uncultured bacterium | reverse complement strand
AAAAGTAAAACCAGACCCTGCACAATGTTTTGTAATTCGGTTGAGGTACTTTGCAATTTCATACCGTTAAGCAAGCTGCTTAAAATCAGTACCCCTAAAAAGGTACCCAGCAAATTGCCTTGCCCGCCCGCCAGACTGGTTCCCCCTAACACTACAGCGGTAATCACGGTAAGTTCTACCCCAGGTGCAGCTCTGGGATCAGCAGCATAAAGCCTCGAGGTTAAAAATACCGCAGCCACAGCAGCACTTAAGCCTGATAAAACGTAAGCTGTGACCTGGTAACGCTTGACTGCTAAAGCTGCCAGTTGTGATGCCTCTTCGTTGCCCCCAATGGCGTACATCGCTCGTCCATAGCTTGTTAAATTTAAAATGATTAAACCCAGTGTAAAAAGCAAAAGCATGACCCAAACCGGGTAAGGCAGACCCAACCAGCGACCTTCAGAGAGGCGAGCAAAGGCGTCATATGCTGCCATATGCTCACCGCTTAAATCAAAAACAGGAATGGTCAGCCCATTAGAAAAGACAAAGGCTAGACCTCTGGCAATAGAGAGCATACCCAGAGTGGTTATAAGAGGATTAATGCCGACAAAGGTCACCAAGAGACCATTGACAAGACCGACCAGTGCGCCAGTAGCCAGCGCCAGCAATACAGCAGGCCACAGACCCAGAGAAACCTGAAACGCGCCTAAGACCACACCACAAAGTGCCGCGGTTGACGCCACCGATAAATCGAGACCTCGGCTAATCATCAGCATAGTGGTAAATACGGCAATAATGCCCACGGTAGTACTATCAACGAGCAGATTGGTCAGATTGCGCGGTGTCAAAAAGAGATGAGAGGCTGAGGCCATAATCACAACAATGAGCGCCAGCATGATGATGAGAGCCAGGACTTCCTGAAGGGCGCTCGAGCGCAAAATATTTCTCATGATTTCTCTCCTTCGGCAATCAGCTCAAAAATCAATTCAGCAGTAAGCCTATGCCCCTCACGCCCTGGATGATTAAGACCATTTGCCAACAGGCTATTGGTATCTTGCCCTTCGGTAGCAAGCGCTTGCCATTGAGCGTAGATATCTGCTAGAGGCAGCTTAAACTCTCTGGCACAGTCGCGAATAATTTGCGCTGCCCTTGCCAGATTCCCTTTGCGGAAAACCTCCAGAAAATCTGCCAGATAATGCCGCTCTGAGCAGTCAATATGCGGGTTATCGGCAGTAACCATAAAGTTTGGGCTAAGTAGTATAAGATCGGCTTCAGCTTCGCTTGTCAAGCGCCTGATGATGGTTTGCAGAGCCTGTTTAAGCTCGAGCCCTGTTTCAGAAACCACGGCGTCGTTTAGACCAAAACCAATCATAACCAGATCAGGCTGATAGCGAATCACATCCCGCTCGAGCCTGGTCAGGCTACCTTTAGCTGTTTGCCCCGCTGCTCCCGCATTGATGACGCTAAAGGTACATAGCGGATAGTGACGCTCGAGCTTTTCCTTAAGTTGCTGATGGTAGACTGTCGATGCGTCAATCGTGCCTGCACGGCTGTAGCCCTGCGTGACGCTGTCGCCAAAGGCAACCATGATGATTGGCGCTTCACTGTATGAGGCTGTTTTGGCAGCAATGCGCTGATGCAAGCGTTCAAAGCTCACAGCACACCTCCTGCGGCGGCATTGAGCACCTTGTCCTGCGAGGCTTCAGTATGCTCAAACTCAGCCGTTATGCGCCCTTTATAAAGCGTAAGGATGCGGTGGCTAATCGACAAGACTTCCTGAATGTCTGAAGAAACCACCAGAATCGCCAGTCCTTTTTCCGCCAGCATTTCCAGCTGATCGTAAATGTCAGAGCGCGCCCCCACATCGACGCCCCAGGTTGGCTCATTAAGAATGAGCACCTTGACCCTGGCCTCGAGCCATCTTGCCAAGACCACCTTTTGCTGATTGCCACCACTTAAAAACCTGACGGCTACATCCATGCCCCCAGCCATACGAATTCCCAGGGCGTCAATCCAGCTCTGACTATGTTGGCGCTCGAGCTGGGGCAAAAAGAAACTGAGCCTTGAGAGATTTTTCCAGTTGGATAGGGTCAGGTTTTTACGCACACTCATACCTAACACCAAGCCCCTGACTTTACGGTCAATCGGTACAAAGCCAATGCCAGCCTGCTTGCCATCTTGCGGTTTACGGATGCGCTTTTCTTCACCATAGACCAGAATGCTGCCGCGGTCATAGCGCTCTGCCCCAAAAATGCTGCGAGTCAAACTGATCTGCCCCGAGCCCAAAAGCCCAAATATACTGACGATTTCACCAGCATGCACCTTAAAACTGATGTCTTCAAACACAGCCGTCTTGCCTAATTGCCGAACCTCGAGCGCTACCTCAGCACTTTCTTTTTGCTCAGCCAGCTCAACCTGTCGGGCGTTAATTTCGCGCCCAACCATCATTTCAACCAGATTTGCCGGACTGACCTCAGACATAGGTTTACTTGCCACCTGCCGACCATCACGGAGGACCGTGACCCGCTGAGCTATCTGAAAAATTTCATCGAGACGATGAGATATATAAATAATCGCTACGCCTTTTTCACTCAAGCGCCGCACCATATCAAAAAGCATCTCAACTTCGGGTGGGGTGAGAGCAGCGGTTGGTTCATCCATGACCAGGATTTTGGCATCAGCATAAATGGCCTTGATGATTTCGACAATCTGCCGCTCTACCACGCTTAGGTCTCGCATGGGCGTATCGGGGTCTATATCAACATTTAAGAGGGCCAGCGCAGCTCTGGCATCTTGCCGCATCCGCTTCCAGTCAATAAAGATTCGACCCAAAAACCCCTGTACTCTTGGCAAATTGCCAATAAAGAGATTTTCAGCCACGGATAAATCAGGGGCATAGTGTAGTTCCTGATAAATCATCTTGATACCATTTGCTTCAGCGTCTCTGGGTTCTTTAAAATGGACGGGCTGACCCTCTAAAAAGATTTGACCGCTGTCTAGCTGGTAATCACCATTTAGAATTTTGATAAGAGTCGACTTGCCAGCGCCGTTTTCACCAAGTAAGGCCAAAACCTCGCCTCGGTTTAAGATCAAGGACACATCTTCTAAGACCTTTACGCCGTAAAATGCCTTGTGAATGGCACGCATTTCAAGTAAGGCTACGCTCATGTGCCTCTCCAGCGTAGACGACTCAGGCCTAAGCGTATCTGGTCAAAGCTAACGGCCAAGAGCAAAACCAAGCCTCTAGCCACTTCCTGGTAAAACGACGACACTTCCATCAGCACCAAGCCGTTGTTAAGCACGCGCAAGATAATGACACCCACCAGTGTGCCTATCAGACTGCCCTTGCCTCCTGCTAAACTGGTACCACCCAACACGACTGCGGTAATGACGGTAAACTCGAGCCCTGTTGCAGCCCGAGGCGCACTCGAAGCTAGCTGCGCCGCAATAATGATGCCTGAGAGACCTGCCAGAAACGAGCAAAGCGTATAGGTAATCAGCAAGTGACGGTTGACATTGATACCTGCCAGGCGAGCCTTTTCAGGGCTTCCGCCAATAGCGTAAAGGTTGCGCCCAAAGGCACTCGAGCGTAAAATCAAGCCGAAGGCAAGATAAAGAGCGAGCATTAAAATAAGTGAAAATGGTACTCCAAACAGACTACCCCGACCAATATAGGTAAAAGCTGCATTGTTTAGCTGATTGGTTTGCCCTTCGCTGATCACAAACGCCAGACCTCGAACAATTGAAAAGGTTGCCAGCGTGGTAATCAGCGGGTTTATTTTTATTACTGTAATTATCAGGCCATTCAGCAAACCTACCAGCGCGCAGCAAAAGAGTGCGAGAAGGGTACTTAAACCCAAAGGAATGCTGAGCTCGAGCCAGAATAAACTTGCCAAAACGCCTGATAAGGCAGCAACCGAACCAACCGAAATATCAACACCGCCCGAAATAAGCACCAGTGTCATACCGATCGAGCAAATACCAACTACCGCCAGTGTGCGCGCCAGATTGGCAACATTGGCAGTGGTTAAAAAGAACTCAGTTTGCGTAGCAAAAAACAAACAAAGAGCCAAAAAGCTTAATAGCAAGCTCAGGGTGGTGATGCTGTCACCTTTAAGCCAGCTTCTTTTCTTGTGGGGCGCTGTAGCAGTCAAAATAAAGTCCTATAAAATTTAGAAGCGGGGCGCGATTTCAGCGCCCCGCAGGGGTCTTTAGGGGTTACAAAAAGCTGCTCGCTCATCAGCATAGAACTCGCAGAGGTTTTCTTTGGTAATAAAGACATGATCCTGATAAATGGCAGGGGCAACAGGGCGACACTCGAGAATATCAATCATGGCAGGAAGAAGTTTATCGCCATAGTTTTCTGGGAAGTAACCTGTTGCACCCAGATAACGGCTATCGTCTTTCACAATTTCTTCCTGACCACTTGGGTCAGCACCCTGACCAACTACCATTATCTGGCTACTGCGCCCCGCAGCTTCAGCAGCAGCAATGGTGCCAAGTGCAGTACCATCGTTAATCGTAATAGCGACGATCTTGGTAGCGTCAGGAATGGAGGGCAGGGTGTCGCCGACCACGCGGAACGACTCTTCCTGGGTATTTTTGCTATCTAGGCGGTAGATTTGGTTGTCGTTTAGCGCGGTTGCTACAGTGTCCTGAAAGCCATCAAGCATACCCTGCATACGTGCGGCAGGAATGGGGCCAGACTGAGGTAGCTCGAGAATCAGCATAGCGTCAGCTGCGCCGTCCCAGTTGCTGTTTACCCAGTTGCCTAAAGCTTCACCGGCTAAGCGGCCCGCATTGTAGTTATCGGCACCAAAAAACACTGCACCAGGCATCGGAATATCAATGGCCATAACTGGAATACCTGCATTACGCGCTCTGGCCATAATCACATTGCCAAAGGCTTCATCTGTCTGGAAGTGAATAATGCCATCAACGCCCTGAGTAATAAAGTTTTCGGTGTTGGATAAAGCGGTAGCGCCATCAAGCTTGTTATCGGCAAGTACAATACTGACGTTGCCTAAAGCGGCAGCGGTACTCACAATACTCTCGCGCACCAATTGGGTAAAAACAATATCTTCAGTCAAGTTGGCAAAGCCAATAGTGTAACTATCTTTTGCTGTTGTACATTCCTGAGTAAAGCCAAGACCTGTTGTCCCCAGCAACACCAAACCCAAGAAAAACCTAGCTAACTTCATAAACACTCTCCTAAACTTTCAATGAATAACTTTGGGTTTTACAAGCCGTCTAAACTTAACCTCCTCCGCAGCTATTTGCCATTCCTGTTAAGCTAAAACCTTAGCATTCATGAGAACGATACTCAGGCAATAGGCTCCTCAAAGTTTTCTTTAACCCAAGTCATACTTAGATTATTGTTGAAACTTGTTGAAACTTGTTGAAAGTATAATAGTTCAACAAAGAATTGTCAATTCCCAATAAAGATGCTAGATTCATTAGCACGGTACCGAGGAGTTTCATGACGACTTACGATCGACATCAAGCCATTGTCAAATTACTTAGTGAACGCTCGAGCCTCAAGGTTGGCGATTTAACTCAACTGTTTGAGGTCTCAGAAGGTACGATTCGCAATGACCTGAGCGCCTTAGAGCAGCAGAATGTTCTCAAGCGGGTACGGGGTGGTGCCATTCCCAAAAATGGGCCTATGCTGTACCCGATCAGTAATAAACGTGCCAAAGTGAACAGTGATGAAAAAAGGCGAATTGCCAAGTGGGCAGCCGAAATGGTCAGCGACGGCGATGTGATTTTGCTTGATGCTAGTACAACCGTTTTACACATGGCACCCTTCTTGCATGAAAGACGCAATCTAACCGTCCTGACCAATCAGCTTGAAGCGGCACAAATACTGGCTCGGGATCCCAGCAAAACCATCATTTTAGTCGGTGGTATCTTGAGGCCTGATGGTACAGCTGTTATGGGACGCATCAGTCAGGATGTTCTTAAAAACCTGCATATTGGTACAGCCTTTGTGTCCTGTGTGGGTTTTACACCCGAATTGGGTCTTATGGAAGCTGATCTGGATGAAGCTGCCTACAAAGAACAGGTCGTCGATTCTGCAAAACATGTCGTGGTCCTCCTGGACTCGAGCAAGTTCGATCGGGTCGGTCTACAGTCTTTTGCACGACTGACCAAGATCGATCAAATCGTGAGCGATGATGGCATTCGTCCAGATGTTATTCGTAGTTTGCAACAAGCCAATGTCAGCCTGACCATTTGTGGTGAGCAGACTGTACAGTCCCTAAGACCTCCCAACCAAACCAAAACACATTGCAGAATCGGCTTTGCAAATTTAAGTGAAAGAATACCTTTTGCTGTCGATGTCAGGCGTGGGCTCGAGCGTGCTGTAAAAGCTTACAGTCACGTTGACTTGCTTATTGCCAATAATGATTTAAGCAGTGACATGGCTATACAGATTGCCAATGAGTTCATAGACCAGGGGCTTGATCTGGTTATTGAGTATCAGATTGATGAAACCATTGGTAACGTGCTGATGAACCGCTTCAGAGACAGGCAAATCCCTGTTATTGCTGTTGATATACCGATGGTAGGTGCAACTTATTTTGGCGTAGACAACTACAAATCCGGGCATATGGCGGGTCGCGCACTGGGGCACTGGATAAAACAGCACTGGGAAGGTCAGCTTGATAAGCTCATCATCCTCGAGGAAAAACGCGCTGGTCCCTTGCCAGCTGCCCGAATTCAGGGTCAAATGCATGGTCTGGAGGAAATCATTGGGGAGATTGCCCCAGAAAACAAACTGGTGTTAGACAGCGGCAATACCATCGAGAAAAGCTATGAACAGACTGTACAAGCCTTACAACAGCTTGGTCCAAGCGCTAAACTAGCCTTTATTTGCTTTAATGATGATGCGGCACTTGGTGCCAGTCGAGCCTTGCAAGAGTGTTCTCCTGATCAGGCTGCGGTGATTGTTGGTCAGGGAGCCGATCGCCGCATTCGCGATGAAATCAGACGGGGAAATCTCCATATTGTTGGCTCGAGTTCCTTTAATCCCGAGCAATATGGTGAAAAAATCATTGACTTGGCACTCAAAATCCTAAATGGTGAGCCTGTGCCTCCTGCAGTTTATGTTGAAACGGTTTTTATCGACAGCCATAATCTGGACACTTACGGTTGATATAGCATTTCCAGGCTTTGTTGAGACAAGCTGAATGAGTTGATTTCAAACCCTCAGGTCGCATAGGTCATTGAGATGTCTCAATGACCTATGGAAACGCTAATAATATGAGAAGGTCACGTCCCTCAATGCAGTAACTCGCCTTACGCAAACCCCGCACTATGGCCCTTTTTTGCCATTGCGTTCACGTAGTCGGGCGTAGCTGAAGGCGAGCCTTGGCGTAAGCCGTGGCAATCTTGGGTTTAACGGTTGCGGTAAACGATTAGCGGCGAGGTTGCTTCTCTCCACTGCGTAGAGCTTGTGCTGAGCCTGGCGAAGTGCTCGCAACGACAAAGTGCCTGAGGTGATTAAAGACGACAGCCTCAGGACTGATAACCACCCGCCACTCTTGCCCTACCGCGCTCTTTGGCGATTTTTTCCTCATAGCCACTCTCGGCAAGCGCCTGCATCGGATCAGGGTGAATCCCCAGCTCCTCGCGTAGCTGTGCCAAAAGTGGACGCACATCGGTCTCGTAGGCGTCCATCAGCGTGCGGTGTGCTCCCAAGACGTCGCCTTGTTTCTGTTGGTGCTCGAGCGTTTTCTGATCCACAATCAGCGCCTTGGCATAGGCAATCTGACAGTTGATGACACTCTGCACCATAGCACCGATTTTTCCTTCGATATTGTGGCTTTGGTCGATCATGTAAGCAACGTCACGACTGTGTTTTTTGAGCGCACCGCTCGACTGCTCTGCCTTGACAATTTCGTGGTAGACGCAAAACAGCTCAAAGGGGTTGACGCTGCCAACAATCAGGTCATCATCAGCATATTTACGGTTATTGAAGTGAAAGCCGCCCAGTTTACCTTCATCAAGCAGATAAGCAACGATGTGCTCGATATTAGTTCCCTGGGCGTGGTGACCCATATCGACAAGCACCTGGGCCTTGTCACCCAGTTTGAGTGACAGGCTATAAGCTACCCCCCAGTCTGGCAGATCGGTGTGGTAGAAGGCTGGTTCAAAAAACTTGTACTCAATCAGCATACGAGCGTTTTTGGGCATGGCGTCGTAGGCTAGTTGCAAGCCTTCCAGCAGGTAGTGCTTACGCTTGCGGATATCGTCTTGCCCTGCATAATTGGTACCATCTGCAAACCAGAGACTGAGCAGTGACGAGCCGGTTTCTTTCATAATCTGGGCACACTCGAGCAGGTGTGCCTGGGCAAGTTTCCGCACCCGCTTGCGTGGGTTAGTCAGTGCACCCAGGCGGTAATCTTCGTCCTGAAATACATTGGGGTTGATGGCTCCTAGGCTGATGCCCTGACCCTTGGCATAGCGCTTAAGTGCCTTAAAATTGTCTACCTTATCCCAGGGGATATGCAGGGCCACGCTGGGGGCGATGCCAGTGAGTTGGTGCACCATGGCGGCGTCATCGATTTTTTCCTCTGGGCTACGGGCCGCACCCGGATAGGGAAAGGTCTTAAAGCGCGTGCCAGAGTTGGCATAGCCCCAGGAGGGCGTCTCGATGTGTTGGCCTTTAAGAGCCTTGATGACCTGATGGACATCAATGTTTTTAAATTCAAAGATATCTTTCATAAGCCTTACTATACCCCTAATCCCGAGCCCGATAAATTGACTAAAGATTTGAAAAGCAGTGCCTCGGTTTCTACTCGCTCTTTTTATCCGGAACTGGTATAAGCAATGTTCAACGTTAATACAAAAACTGTAGGGGCAAATCTCCCACCCCTACAGTTTGGATGACACGATGTATCCGGAGCTGGTATGAAATTATCAAAAAGGGAAAAGCCTAGAAGTCAAAGTCGTTGATGTTGTCCTTGTTGAAAATGAAGGGTGCGCCCAAAAGCACTTCTGAGCCATTGACCACCTGCAACTCACCCAGGCGACCGGCCATAACGCTGCTATCACCAGGTTGCAACGTGCCATCGGCGACGGCTCGCAGGATGTAAGTTGCCGCGTAGCCAAGGTCAATTGGGTTCCACAGCACCACGCTCTGTACACAGTCAGCGTTGACGTAGGGCTTCATGGCATCAGGGGTTGCCAGACCAACAACGGCAACCTCGCCACAGAGTCCTGCCTGGGTGACAGCATCGGCACTCGAGGGCGTCGCGACACTGGTCATGCCAAAGATGCCATCCAGGTCGTCACCGTATTTATTGATGAGGGTATTGGCCTGGTTAAAGCTGAGCACGGCATCTTCCTGGGCTTCCAAGGTCTCGAGCCAGGTCAGGTTGGGGTAGCACTGCTCGGCATAGGCCCACATCTCGGCAATCCAGCGCGCCTGGTTGGGGGTGGTAAAGGTGCTGGTGACGATGCCAAAACCAGCATCTTCACCCTTTTCCGCGACCAAACTATCGATCATGGCTTTACCAATCCCATTGAACTCGGCCTGGTTGACAAACCAGGTCCGCGCATCGGGCTGGCTGTTAGCATCATAGCCCACGACGTGAATACCCTGCTCCAGAGCACGCTTTAAGACCGGTGAAATGGCTACCGGATCATTGGCAGCAAAGAGAATGCCGTTGATTTGTCCGCTGGCAATGTAGTTTTCAATGACCGCAATCTGCGCGTCGATGTTGGCAGCAGTTGGGCCGTCAGTCCGTGCTGTCACATTGCCAAGTTCGGCCGCAGCCTGCTGAATACCCAGCGAGGTGGCGTCAAAGTAACCGATACCAACCAGCTTGGGAACATCGATCAGGCTGATGGTCTGCCCAGCCAGGTCAGGAGCATTTTGCGCCAGACCACCGTCATAGGGACGCATAGCGACATCACCACCACTGGCATCACCACAGGGCAGCGGATTGACTGGCAGATCATCGGCACCAGCCCAGCGCTGCGCCATACTCAGACTAATGACTGTTGCAAGTACCAAAAACATCAGGATTTTCGTAATTTTCATCGCTCTCTCCTCGAGAATATCTTAAACCTAGACTTAAGCTACCCACAGGTAGCACCTACCGCTTGCGAAAACATCACCTCCTTTACGCACGTCCACGCCGTCCCTGAATCAGGTTATTCACCATAATAGCCAGAATCAGCATGGTTCCGATTACGATAATTGTCGCGTCACTGGTTACACCAGAAAGCGCCAGGCCATTCTTGAGCAACTGGATGAGAATCAGTCCCAAAACAGTACCCAGGATGCTGCCCTTTCCACCGAAAATGCTGGTACCCCCCAGCACGACAGCAGCGATCGCGTCAAGCTCGAGCCCAGTGCCCATGTCGCTGCGTGTCGTTGTCACTCGCGACACAAAAATAACCGCAGCAAAGGCCGCCATGACCCCGGCGAAGCTGTAGATAATAAGCAGATTGCGCCCCACAGGCAAGCCGGAAAAGCGTGCCCCCACCGGATTATTGCCTATTGCATAGAGCGAGCGGCCCAAGGTCGTGCTGCGCAGTACCAGTGCCGCAGCAACAGCCATGATGATAAAAATCCACAGCTGCGTCGGCAAACCGGCAATGCTACCTTGCCCAAAGATAAAAAACCACTCGGGATAGCCCGTCACGCTGCGTGCTTGGCTGATACCCTGTGCCAGACCTCGGTAAAGCGCCATGGTAGCCAGCGTCATAATCAGGGGCGGTACACCAATGCGAACTATCAGCAAGCCATTAAACAGTCCGGCGCAACCACCAATCACGATCACCAAAATGATGGCAAGCCACAGGGGCAAACCCAGCACCTTCCAAAACACCCCCAGCAAAATGGCGCACAGACCCAGAATAGAGCCGACCGACAGATCAATCCCTGCTGTGATGATGATAAAGGTCATAGGCAAGGCCACCAGACCAACCTCGCTCATCAAGCGCCCTTGATTGAGCAGGTTCTGGGGTGTTAAAAAGGCGCTACTCTGTTGAGATAAATAAGTGATGACGATGACCAAAATCAGAAAGAGGATACCCTCCTGACTGAGCAATCCGGAGCGTATGCGCTGAAGAATCGTGGTGCTTACTGACTGCGACGTGGTCATCACTCCCTAAATCATCTGTCTGCGGCGTCTGATAAGATCGACCAGCACCGTCACCAGAATCAGCACACCCTGAACTGCCTGAATCCAGAAGGGTGACACGTTGATAAAAATCATCCCCGAACGAATGGTGTTTAGCAGAATGGCCGCCAGAACTGCGCCAATAACCGTGCCTTTGCCGCCCAGAATGCTAACGCCACCCACCACCACCGAGGTAATGACCAAGAGCTCGAGATTGGTGGGCGGCGTAGGTTGAATCACGCTCAGTTGTGTTGCATAAAGCACAGCCGCAAACCCCACAAACACACCATTCAGGATAAACACCTGCATCAGCAGTTTGGTCGGGGAAAAGCCTGAGAGCCGCGCCGCTTCTGGATTACCACCCAGAGCATAAAACGCTCGACCAAGCCCACTGTAACGCATCCAGAAAGCTGCCAGAACAGCCAGCACCACCATAAAGATAACCGGCATGGGCATTCCAAAGGGCTTCATCTGCGCCAGGTAGTAGGCTTCAGGCATACCTGTCACACGCTGGCCACTGGTCCAGATAATCAGAATGCCTTTTAAGATACTCATCATGCCCAGGGTCACGACAATCGAAGGAACTTTAAGATAGGCGACCAGCCAGCCAATCAGAGCGCCGACCGCCGCACCAATAAGAAGGGGCGCCAGCCAGGCGACCAGCACAGGCGCACCTTCGACCACGAGACGACCACTAATAATGGCCAGCAGGCCAATCAGCGAACCGACTGAGATATCGATATTACCGGTAATAATCACCATAGTCATGCCGATGGCAGCAACCGCAATGTAGGCATTACCCTGCAGGATATCAAGCAGATTGCGCTCAGCCAGGAACCTGGGATTGCTGATACCGACAATCAGCAACAGTGCCACCAGGGCGAGCACGATAGCACTTTCCTGATTGGCAATGAAAGTTCGCAGTTGAAACTCGGCAGGCACGGCTGCTCTAGGCAACAGAACCTGAAGCAGCATGATGAGACCCAAAGCCAGGATGAGCCAAAAGCCGATGTTCATACTGGCCAAATAGTTTCCTTCATTACTCAGATAGTGCCTGCTAAAAACCACAAAATACTCGAGTACCAAGACTCCCGCGACCGCAGTAACAGCACTGGCAATACGGCTTAGACGAGGGTTGCTCAGGTTCCACAGACCCACAATCAGGGTAATGAGGGCTGCAAAGGGAATCAGGGCCAGCCCGTTGGTTTCCAGGCGAAACTCGTTGCTCGAGCGGCTGGCGGTCAGCTCGGCAATGGTACTGGGGCCTAGCGTCGGCTGATTGACAAAAGGCAAAAACTGATAGCTGATAAAAAGACCCAGCGCACAAAGCAGGGGCAAGATCATGCGGGGACTCAGGTGCTTCGTCATGCCGCTACCGTACTGACCATCATGGCAGTACCAATCGCTTCCTGTGTTGCCTCTGCGCGGCTGAACTCAGCAACAATCTGCCCGGCCCGCATAACCAGCACACGGTCACTCATCCCGAGAATCTCGGGCAATTCACTGGAAATCATCAGAATAGCCAGCCCGCGTTCGGCAGCCAGTTGGCTCATCAGGCGGTGAATCTCGGTTTTGGCTCCAACATCAACACCACGCGTTGGCTCATCCATGATCAGCACCTTAGGGTCACTAGCCAACCACTTGCCCACGACCACTTTTTGCTGATTGCCCCCCGAGAGTTTGTTGACAGTCTGCTCCGGTCCATACGCGCGAATCCCAAAGGTGGTGATGGCGTTTTGGGCAAGCTGCTGTTCTTTCGCAAAACTGATAAAACCACCACTGGCAACCTCGCTGAGTACTGCCAGAGAGACATTTTCGCGAATGGTCATTTGCTTGATCAAGCCCTGCGTCCCTCGGTCTTCGGGCACGTAGGCAATGCCATTGGCCACTGCCTGTGCAGGCTCCCTGATACTGACAGTTTTACCAGAGATGCGAATCTCGCCAGCCTGGGCCGGGAGAATCCCAAAAATTACCTGGGCAGTTTCACTGCGACCCGAACCCACCAGCCCCGCCAATCCGAGGATCTCTCCTGCATGCAGTTGAAATGATACGCCGCGGGTGTAGGGCTCATGGCGCAAATCCCTGACCTCCAACACCACGTCACCAAGGACAGCTTCCTGCTTGGGAAAGAGGTTGTCGATGGTACGCCCCACCATCATGCTGATGAGTTCCTGTTCTGTGGTATCACGCACCGCCCGCGTACCGATATAGGCCCCATCACGCAGCACTGTGACGCGGTCTGCCAGCTCAAAGACCTCATTGAGCTTGTGGGAAATATAGATAATACCAACGCCCCGTGACTTAAGCAGACGCGTAATCTTAAACAGCTGGGCCACATCCGCTTCGGTCAAGGCAGCTGTTGGTTCATCCATGATCAGTAGCTTAGCGTCCAGTGACAGCGCTTTGGCAATTTCCACCCGTTGGCGATTGCCTACATTGAGTGTTCCCACCTTGCGCCGGACATCCAGGTCATGTACATCAAGCTCAGCCAGAAGCTGCCTGGCCCGCTTTTCCATACTTTGCCAGTCAATGAGTCTGAAGGGGCCCACATGTCGCATTGGCGCACGCCCCATAAAAATATTCTCGGCAACGGTCAATTCAGGATAAAGGCTGAGTTCCTGATAGATAGTATCGATACCCAGCCGCTGGGCGTCCCGTGGGTTATGTAGCTCCACAGGTTGCCCTTCAAAGATGAGCTGGCCTTCATCTGGCTTGTGAACCCCAGCAATGACCTTAATCAGGGTAGACTTGCCCGCCCCGTTTTCACCCAAGAGGGCATGGATCTCGCCGGGCCGAACATCAAAATCCACACCACGCAGCGCATGCACGCCCACAAAGCGCTTATGTACACCAGTGAGTTGCAGCAAAGACATCCTAAAGGTCATCCTTCCTCAGCATCAGCCTGGAACTCTTGGGTAGGGCTCTCGCCGTGAGTACGCTCACGGCAAAGGCTTATATAGTAGCGACTATCCTAACAGAAAATCTTCACAGCTTCAAACAGTAAATGACAATTCTTTGTTCACTCTTGACAGCTCTTGTGAATCCCCACTAAGTACCTAAATACAATTACGATAATCTTTTTGTTTTAGCAAGGAGCAACAAGAAACCCACCTTATACGGAGCCCGATAAATTGATTGCAGATTTGCAAGGCTTTCCTCGGTTTCTACTCGCCCTGCTCGGGATAAATCATTGGGTTTATCCCAATGATTTATCCGGAACTGGTATAAGCTGCTTATAGAGAAGGTATCAAGCAAAATTAAAGGCTCGAGATTGCCTCGAGCCTCTGACGCTATGCGTTTAATAGGAGTTTAGCCGTCCCAAACGCCTCTTAATGGCCGGATATCATCGCCATCATCACATTTGCTGTCAGCTGCTTTTTTATCAACAACACATACCTTCATTTCGGTGACGACAGGTTTTAAGTCGTCAGCAAGAGCTGATGCAGGCAACAGAAGTAGGAGTGCGATTAACAAAGACTTGAAGAAAGAGTTTTTCATAATGGAATACACGACGGTCCTTTCTTGATTTGACGAGATTCTCTCGCTTGTTAAAGCATAACTCTTAAGCTCTTACAAGATAATTATATGCACGTTTGGCTGGGACATCGGGCTGATGGTTGCCTTCAGGCGCAGACCTGGTTTTTGCCATTTCGTTTTGCCTGATACAGCTTTTCATCGGCCAGGGAAATCATTTTTTCAAAGTTGCCAGCAGAAAGATCACTGCTTATGCCCAGGCTGATGGTGACGCGCAAGTCCGGGTGAATGTTCTGCCAGAGATGGCTTTCAATGCTGTAGCGGAGTCGCTCACATACTATCAGGGCTACCTCAAGAGGGGTATCTGGCATTGCCAGGACAAACTCTTCGCCGCCATAGCGTGCCAGGATATCGCTCTGGCGAACCGCTTTTTTGAACAGGGTCGCGACCTCAATCAGGACCTCGTCACCAACCTGATGTGAGAAGGTATCGTTTATGGCTTTAAAGTTATCAATATCGCAGATCATGATGCTTAAGTGGCTATTGGTAGCTTGTGTTTGTGCATACAGGACCTGTGTTTGTTGATCAAAATGGCGGCGGTTGAATAGACCTGTCAGTGAATCTTCGAGTGCCTGGCGCTCGAGCTGTTTGAGCAAGTTGCTCTTTTGCCGATCAAGCTTTTGCAAAGAGCGGTTTAGATTCTGCAACTCGACATTCGCTGCAGCCAGTTCTACATTTTTGAGCCGGTATATTTCGCGCTCGCGCTCGGTTTGCTCTACCTGAAAACTGACTTGTAAGCTTTGCAGTTTGCGGTCAGATGCGTCATTGAAGACCTCATCCTTGAGCTCTGTATAGCGCTTATGGTGATAGAGGGCTTTTTCAAAGGCATGTATGGATTCGTAAAACTCAGCCAGGCTTAAATGGACGCGGTAAATCTCGGCTCTGGCCTCAAGCTTTTTGGCCAGTTCTAAGGCTTCCATAAGCAGAGGTTCGGTTGAGCTTTGTTGGACTGTCAGTCTGTGGACTCGAGCCAGCTCGAGTCGTGATTGTATATTCAGCAGGGGGTCGCCAATCGACTGGGCAGCCGCGAGTGCATTACTCAGCAAGGCCTCTGCCTGGCTAAAATCTTGTTGCTCGAGTGCAATTAAGCCTAATACAAAGACTGCTTGCGCCTGACCTTGTTTGTCCTCCAGGGCTTCAAATAGGCCTTTGCTTTTTTTAGTATTACTGTAAGCTTCATCCAGGCGATGTAAGGCATAGTAACACCGTGCCATAGATAGTAAGATCGTGGCATTGACATGTTGGTCGTGCCAGCGGCCCTGCCTGTTCAGTGCCTGCTGAAAACTGCTGAGTGCCTCTTCGTAACGCTTGAGTTCCATGTGGGCTGAGCCGATATTGGTGAGTGTGCGTGAGCTACCTTCAGAATCTTTCAGTGATTCATAGGCTGCCAGAGCGCGCAAGTTAAGCTCAAGAGCACTGGCATAGTCGCTGAGGTATGTATGGCTTAAAGCTGCATTATTTAGTGCAGCTGCCGCACCTGCGCTATCGGCCAGCATTTCGCAGAGCGTGTGCGTCTCCAAAAACGTCTTAAGCGCCTTATTATAATCGCCCATCTGGCCATAGGTCACACCAAGTAAGTTAAGTGCGCGGTACGAACCGTGACTATCAGGAAGCTGCTCAAAGAGATGAAGTGCTTCTTGAGCGTCTGCTTGTGCGTCCTGGTACTGTGCCAGGCGTGAGCGTGCGAAGCCTCGAGCCAAAAGACTTGCTGCCAGCGCTTTTTGATGATGGTGTTGACTGGCGAGGCTGTGCGCTTCTTCGGCCAAGCGCAATGACTCCTGGGTATCAAGTCGCCTTAGTTCCCAGGCGAGTTCAGCCAACAGTTCAGCGCGCCTTGCCTCAGACAGATTTGTGTCGGCAAGCGCTGCTTCTAGTTTCTGAATACTGGGTGGTCGCTGCGGGGGCGACACTCCGTTTCGCGTCACATATCAAGTGTAGCGAAGCTTATCTTGCAAAATTATTACAATGAGGCTGGGTCCAGTTTTTTGCTATCATGACTTTGTATCTTTTTATCCTGAGCAGAGCGAGTAGGAAGTGGGGATTGCGTTTCAAATCTGCAATCAATTACTCGGGTTCGGTATAAGTGCCACGATGGCTGAGTCCTTCGGAGATTCAGGGCTAACCAGAGCTTCGCTCACCACCTGAACTCAGGGTATTGACAGCTCGTCCGATGTGTTTAAAGCCTTACTGTTACCTCATCCGTTCTGAACTCACGGATGCGGGTGCGGCTGATCTTCATGACAGCTTCGCAGTTGGGGTCAGGGCACATGACCAGATCGTCGCTGCTCATCCAGTCGTTTTGATCGGTAATGCGCTGCTTGGCGGGTAGCAGCGGCAGGACAGCAGCGAGTGCGTACATGCTGAAGGTTTTGCCTGCTGGAATGCTCAGGTTTTCACCAGAGACCTCAAAATAATCCCCAATATGGTGGTTGCAGATATCCTCGAGTCCCTCTTTAACCTTGATGATTTCCACTTTCAGATCATAGAGCTTAAATGTGCCTGACATATTAAAAGTTTACTTCAGATCACTAGTGTAAGCAACGTTGCAACAGATTGGGTGCTATCAAGATGCAGTATGAGACACACTAAATACCGGTAGTGGCTCAATCATAACTGCCATTGGCGCAAAACAAGGGGTTGCAACCCCTTGTTCATGGGAGTCAGACATTTCCTACCCAAACATTAGTAGTCTCTGTTGAACCACTACTCTGCGCTGATTTATCACTTTTGATTCAGATTGTATTTCATGATGCGACCGTGTTTGCCGTTAACATCACGCTCGAGTTCGT
>CAZZPQ010000067.1:0-17580 GCA_964655595.1 uncultured bacterium | reverse complement strand
TGCTCGGGATAATTCCCACATTTAGCTCTGCTTATGACATGGGTGGCTACGTCGCTCTACCTTGCGGGGTACTTCGTGAATGCAACAGCTATAGGGGGCTACAGCAGAGCACTTGTGCCAGGTGAATAACATTCAGGTGAGTGACCTGGGGTCACTCACCTATCAAACCTTTACTGCTTATAAAGCACTAGACAGCGGAGCTGCTAGGCTCTGCGCCAGAGCAGTTCGCGCTTGACTTCCTCTATAGCTTGTGTAACAGGAATATCACGGGGGCAGGCTTCGGTACAGTTATAGGCAGTGCGACAGCGCCACAGGCCATTGGACTGACTCAGTACCTGCATGCGCTCTTCCGTACCCTGATCGCGTGAATCAAAAATAAAGCGGTGAGCATTCACAATCGCGGCTGGTCCAATATAGCGTTCATTGGTCCAGAACACAGGGCAACTTGTCGTACAACAGGCGCAGAGGATGCACTTGGTGCTGGCATCAAAGATTTCGCGGTCTTCCGGGCTTTGGTAACGCTCTCTGGGTGGCGTCGGGTCGTCGTTGATAAAAAATGGCAGCACTGCCTTATAAGAGTCAAAAAAGGGCTCCATATCGACAATAAGATCCTTGATGACGGGTAAACCACGAATAGGCTCGATACTGATAATCTCGCCCAAATCCTGTACCAGAATCTTACAGGCCAGGCGGTTCACGCCATTAATCAGCATGGCGTCACTACCACAGATACCGTGTGCGCAACTGCGGCGAAAGGTCAGACTGCCGTCAATCTCCCATTTAATGGTGTGCATCACATCCAGTACGCGGTCTGTAGGTCTGGCACTCAGTTTATACTCGGCCCAGTACGGTCGCTTGTCTTTTTCTGGGTTATAACGCTTAATCTTGATGGTTAGTTGCATCTCAGTCATGAGACCTCCGGGCTAGTAGACTCGAGGCTTGGGAACATATTTGCCAAGCGTAACAGATTTATAACTGACTTTGACCTTGTCCCCATCCTTATAGACCATGCTGTGCTTGAGCCAGTTTTCGTCATCACGCTCCTTGAAATCTTCACGAGAATGTGCGCCGCGGGATTCCTGACGGTTTAGGGCAGCGTGTACCAGTTGCTCGGCATTATCAATCAGAAAGCCTAGCTCGAGTGCTTCCATCAACTCGGTATTAAACTGCTTGCCTTTGTCCTCGACCCCAATCAGTTTATAACGCTCCTTGAGCGTTTCCAGCTCTTTGACCTGCAGGGAAAGTGTTTCCTCGGTGCGAAACACGCTGGCATTGTCCTGCATGGTTTCCTGTAAGGCAGTGCGCACATGAGCCACTTTCTCTTTAGCAGGACCATTCAGCGCCCGGTCCAGCAAGTCGCGGCTAAAATCCTGATTGTCCTTTGGCAGTTCGCCATAACTTGCTGTGGCAGCATATTCCGACGCAAAACGCCCCGCACGACGACCAAAGACGATCAGGTCGCCGAGGCTGTTTGTTCCCAGACGATTTGCCCCATGCAGGCTAGCACAAGCCACTTCACCAGCAGCATAGAGTCCAGGGATAATGGTGTTGTTACCATCCATAATGACATTGGTATCGATCGTTGTGGGAATACCGCCCATGGCGTAGTGGGCAGTCGGCTGAATAGGTACAAGCTCTTTAATGGGATCAACACCCAGGTAAATGCGGGCAAACTCGGTGATGTCTGGCAAGCGCTCTTCGATAATGTGAGCATCAATGTGGGTCAGGTCCAGGTGGATGTAGTCCGCATCAGGGCCGCAACCACGTCCTTCGCGCACTTCCATGAACATAGCGCGGCTGACCATATCACGAGGTGCTAAATCCTTGATGGTGGGGGCGTAACGCTCCATAAAGCGCTCGCCATCTTTATTGCGCAAAATGCCCCCTTCACCGCGGGCCCCCTCGGTCAGCAGCACCCCCAGTTTGTACAGGCCAGTAGGGTGAAACTGGTAAAACTCCGGATCTTCAATAGGAATCCCGCGCCGGTACACAATCGACATCAGATCGCCAGTCAGCGCATGAGCATTGGAAGTCACCTTGAACATACGACCATTACCACCTGCGGCAATGATGGTCGATTTTGCATGGAAGGTATGCAGTTCACCGGTAGCCAGTTCATAGGCCACCACCCCACGGCATTCACCATTTACCATGATGACATCCAGCACGTGAAACTCGTTGAAGAAAATCACGTTATCCTTGATCGATTGCTGATAGAGGGTTTGCAAAATCATATGTCCGGTACGGTCAGCTGCGTAACAGGCGCGCTCAACGGCACTCTTGCCAAACTCGCGAGTGTGACCACCAAACTTGCGCTGAGCGATTTTTCCGTCCGGAGTGCGTGAGAAGGGTAAACCCATGTGCTCGAGTTCAATAACTGACTCAATCACGTCATAGGCGAACATCTCGGCAACATCCTGGTCTGCCAGATAATCGCCGCCTTTGACAGTATCAAAAGCGTGCCATTCCGGATGATCTTCGCTGATATTACCGAGTGCTGCACCAACACCGCCCTGGGCTGCTCCCGTATGAGAACGGGTCGGATAAAGCTTGGAAATAACCGCAACTCTGACATTGGGGTTTTGCGCAGCATATCGCGCTGCCATGAGCCCAGCGCCGCCTGCTCCTACAACGATGACATCATAACGATGTGCGTGTGGCATGATCCTCCTTAATGTGCTGCAGCAGCAACATCAAACTGGCTAAAGTCTGCTGCCCACAGGGCAATAATGCCAAACGTGAATACCACGATGGCAATGACGTAGGTAATCATCTTGATAGAGAATCTGCGCGAAGGGGATTTAACGTAATCCTCAATGCTGTAACGCAGACCATTAAAGCCATGTAGCATGGCGAGTACCAGTAAAAAGGTGTCATAGATCTTTATGACTGGATTGGCCAGCCTACTGGCAACGTAGGCAAAGTCAATCTTGCCAGCATCGATGAGCATATTGGTCATGAACAGATGGCCAAAGGTTAAAACCACCAGTGCCAGACCCGAAATACGCATAAAGACCCACCAGGCTAACTCGCTGTTGGTTTCATAGCTGCTTTTTGCCTGACGCAGGGTTTTGGGGCGAGCAACGGCCATCACAGACTCCTGATGATTTCCGGCACAACCTTGACAAGTACCGGAATGCCAATGGCTGTGGTAAGAATGAGGACACCATACCAAAGCTGCGCCTGGTACTTGACCCCCCAACCCGTAAAGTCCATGATGATAATGCGCAAGCCATTGAGCGCATGGTAGACGACACCGGCCATGACCAGAATCAAGCCAACACGAAAAATGGGAATGTGAAAAATTGCCATAGCAGCGTTTGCCACCTCAGGCCCGAACATCGCTAGGCTGATATTGACCACATGCAGAGTAAGGTACAAAACCAGGGCAATGCCAGACAACCGGTGAAGAATGAAAGCCCACTGGCCTTCACGACCACGATACATAAAAAACCTCCTTGGGACAAAAGACGGGGTAAAGCATTTCCAGATTGTAGTGTAGCACGCGAGCCCCAGGCAATTTAGTGAGCAAAGGCAGAGTTTGTATACCTTTGTCAGACCTGGGCTTATCATGCGCTCTAATACCGAGCCTGATAAATTGCTTATAGATTTGAAAAGCAATCCTCGCTTCCTAACGCCCTGCTCGGCATAAATCATTGGGATAAACCCAAGGATTTAACCGGAACCGGTATAAAGCTTAAGGTCTGCTCACCAGCAGCATCTGGACTGGCTCCAAGCCAGCAGCGATCACATCCAGCACCAGTGTTGGAAAAACACCAATCAGTAAAATGCCAATCACTGCCAGTGCCAGTGCCGCCAGACCAATCGGCTGCACCGTGAGACGGTCCTCGCTCTCAGCCGGATAAAGCCACATCTTCACGATGATTCTAAAATAGTAAAAATAGGCGATGACGGTATTCAGCAGCGCCACTCCAGCCAGCCATAGCAGATTGGCGTCAACAGCGCTTTTGAAGACAAAGAGTTTGGCAGCAAAGCCTGCCATCAGTGGCACACCCGCAAGACTCATCAGAAAGATACTCAGCATCAGCGCACTTTGTGGATGCCGCTTGCCCAGTCCGGCATAGGCGTCAACGCTTTCCCTTACGCCCGCGTTTTTCAAGAGATCAATAGTCGTAAATGCACCGATATTGGTTATAGCATAGGCGATGGCGTAGAGAATCACCGCCTGATAGCCCGCATAACTGGCAGCAGCCAAACCCACGATGATAGTACCGATCTGTGCCACAGACGAATAGCCCAAGAGGCGCTGGATATTATTCTGGTTCATAGCTTGCAGGTTTCCTACCGTCATGGTGATCATCGCCAACCAGACAAGCGCACTTTGCCAGACAGGCACAACGCTTTCCTGGTTCAGCGTGATGCTTAGCAAAGCACCCAGAGCAATGACCGCCGCAGCCTTTGGTCCAACGCTTAAAAGTGCTGCCACCATAGCAGGTGCGCCCTGATAGGCATCGGGCGTCCAGGCATGAAAGGGAACCAGCGCCAGCTTGAAACCAAAACCAACGAGGATTAGCGCCAGCCCGGGCCAGAATACCAGTGGGACACTGGCAGCAAGACTAAGCGCTATCTGATCATAATAAATGGCGTTGCTGGCTGCAAACAACAGGCTCATGCCATAGAGCAGTAGGGCGCTGGCAACTGCGCCCAGCACAAAGTACTTGGTCGCCGCTTCGGTACTGCTGCGTTTATCGCGGTAATAGCCCACCAGAATGTAGGTGCTGTAGCTCGAGAGTTCAATGCCAATATAGAGTAGGAGCAGATTATTACTGCCTATCATCAAAGTGCCGCCAAGTGCCGTATAGAGAACGAAGGCATAAAGCTCACTGGGACCCGCCGGGTATTTGTCCGGATGCGCCATGATGCCCAGAATGGTCAGTGCGGCAATAGCGCTCATGAGAAAGCCACCCAAGGCCGGGATGCCACCAACTTGCATCATGCCCAGAAGCGTGCCTTGCTGCGTAAAACTTACTGCAAAGAACATCATGGCCAGGATACTGGCGCTCAGGTTGATTGCTGCGGGCAAAAGGGGCTGACGCTCGAGCCAGTTCGATAGCAAGAGGCTCAGGCTGGCGCTGAGTGTCAGTGTGAGAAGAGCCAGAAGTGTCATAGTCATCAGTAACCTGCCAGCTGACCCAGGTTGCTCAGGGTCTGGGTGATTGGCGCAATGGCGCTGTCCAGATAGGGCGTCAGGCTGGGAGGCCACAAACCCCAGAAAATCGCTAGAGCGACAAGCGGAATAGCCGCAATCAACTCGAGCCCTGTCATATCGTGCAAGTCATAGTTGGCTTTCATCTCTGCGGTAGGTTCACCTTGCAGCACGCGCTGAATGGTCCAGAGCATCAGCCCGGCATTGATCAGGATGCCCAAGACCCCCAAGACCGCAAAACTGGTCGTCGCCGGATTTTCGAAGGCCCCCAACAGTGCCTGAAACTCACCGACAAAGCCCGCCATTCCCGGAATTCCTGCACCTGCCAGCATGGCGAGCCAGAGCATGCCCCCCAAAAGTGGCATAGCCGTGTAGATACCCGTCATTGCCGCAATACTGCGGGTATGGGTGCGGTGGCTAAGCATGCCAACCAGCATAAACAGCAGACCGGTAATAACGCCGTGCGCAATCATCTGGTAGACCGCCCCATGAATACCCAGGCTAGTCAGTGAAGCAATGCCCAAAAGTACAAAGCCCATGTGATTGACCGACGAGTAGGCAATGAGCTTTTTCAGATCGCTCTGACCCAGAGCCACATAGCCCCCGTAAATCAAGCCGATGACTGCCAAACCAGCGAGCAGCGGCTGCAAAGTCAGCATGGCCTCCGGAAAGAGCACCAGATTGAAGCGGATGATGCCATAGCCCCCCATTTTGAGGAGTACACCAGCCAGCATGATCGAACCAGCCGTCGGGGCCTGAGTATGCGCGTGCGGCAGCCAGGTGTGCAAGGGAAAAGCGGGTAATTTAATGAGGAAAGCCGCCAGAAAGCCCAGGCAGGCGAGCAAGGCGGCCGTCTTGGCCTGAGCAATGATGGGGGCAGCCTCTGCCAGTAAGCGGTAGTCAAAGCTGATTGGACCACCTGCAGCAGCCATTACTGCGGTTACCAGAATAGCAAGCAGCAAAAAGACCGAGCCAATCAGCGAGTAGAGCAGAAACTTAATAGCAGCATAGCGGCGCTCATCGTAGCCCCAGATACCGATAATGAAAAACATGGGGATCAGCACCAACTCAAAGGCGATGAAAAAGACAATCAGATCCAGAGCCACAAACACAGCCGTCAGTGCCCCTTGCATCAGCAAAAAGAGGGCAAAAAAACCCGGGGCTTTGCGTTGCCATTCACTCAGCACAGCGACCAGCGTCAGTAGCGTTGTCAGAAATACAAAGGCTACACTCAGGCCATCGAGGCCAACACTATAGCCAATGCCCAGACTGGGTATCCAGGGAATGTCCTGCACAAACTGGAAGCCCCCGGAATTCAGATCATAGGCCAGCCACAGCCCAGTGGCAATGATGGTAGATAGCGCACTGATGATAAGCGCCAGCCACTTGGCAACGTTTTTATCCTGAAATAACGGTATGACAGCAGCCGCAATAATAGGGACAAAGATCAGCAGACTAATCATGCTCTGCCTCCCAGACTAAGCGCAATGAGTAGCACCAGCGCGGCCGCGACAAGGGTATAACTGTAGTGCTCGAGTTTGCCTGTTTGTAGTCGCCTGAGTAACTGACCCAGATTGGTAGTCAGCCTAGCGAGACTATCCACCAGTCCATCGATCATGTGACGGTCGAGGCTGGTCACAGGTGCAGCGAGCTTAGTTAGGGGCTGGGCCAAGACGCGGTAGTAGAGCTGATCGATATAGAGACGCTGCTGCAAGGCACGTGTAAGGGCGACGGGTGCACGCTGCGGGCCGGGCCTGACATAGAGCAGTGCTGCCAGAGCAATGCCCGCCAGCGCCACCGCAGTTCCCAGTACAAAACCAAGCATCTGCGCGCTCAGACTTTCAATGTGCGGAACACTCCCATAATAGACAAAGCTTTGCAAAGGATTGCCCAGCAGCGGACTACCCAACAAACCAAAGACTGTGGCGCTGCCTGCCAGCAGCCAGAGCGCTGTTGTGATGTGCCAGCCAGACTCGTGTGGCTGGGACGGGCTATGGTGCTCAAGGCTTTCATCATGCCTGACCTCGTCCATTCTCATATTCAAAACCCCCAGTGCCCCCTGGTTCCAGCTGGCTCTTTTCCAGGGAGAGTCCTGCCTGGGTTGCTCAAAAGCAATCAGATAGGCGCGGCTGATGTAAAAGGCAGTCAGCAGCGAGGCAGCGTAGGCCATGATGAGAAGCAAGGTATAGGTGCCGTCTTGCACCATAGCGGTTTTGACGCTGAGCAGCACTTCGTCCTTGGACCAAAAGCCGGCAAAGGGCAGGACGCCTGCCAGTGACAAGGCGCCGATGATAAAGGTCAGGCGAGTCGCCGGCATGTGCTTTTTAAGTTTGTCCATTTCAAAGATATCCTGGGTGCCCGAGCCGTGAATCATAGAGCCAGCACAGAGAAACAGCAGCGCTTTGAAAAAAGCGTGGGCCACCAGGTGAAACACCGCCGCCACCCAACCAAAAGCGCCCAATGCCAGAAACATCAGCCCCAGTTGAGATACCGTCGACCAGGCCAGGATTTTTTTGATATCGGCAAAGGCTGGTGCCAGTAAGGCAGCAAAAAGCGCAGTAATAGCCCCAATCCAGGCCACGGTCATGAGCGCATTGCCCAGTTCCAGGATGGGAAAGACTCGAGCCATGACGTATACCCCGGCGGCGACCATCGTTGCTGCGTGAATCATGGCAGACACGGGCGTCGGACCTTCCATGGCGTCCAGCAGCCAGACATGTAGTGGAAACTGCGCTGACTTGCCCATTGCCCCAATGAAGAGCAGCAAGCCAATACCCGTAGCAGCGCCTGTTGCACCTGCCAGTAAACCCGGTGCTGCCGCTTGAATCGTGGCGATATCCAAGGTACCAAACACGCGGTAAATCCAGAAAATACCCAGCAGCAAACCCAGATCTGCCAACTTGGTAACTAAAAAGGCTTTTTTCATAGCCTGCTGCGCCGCTATTTTCTTGTAGAAGAAACCAATCAGCAAATAGCTCATGACACCCATAAGCTCCCAGAACAGCAATACATGGAAGAGGTTGCTACTCATCACCATTGCCAGCATTGCAGCACTAAAGAGGCTTAAATAGGCAAAAAAGGTCGGATAGCGCGCCTCGCCTTGCATGTATTCAATTGAAAAAAGATGTATCAGCAAGGAGACGAAGGCCACCATAAAAGTCATCAGGGCGGCAAAGGGATCGATGTAAAAACCCAGCGGGATGTCTGGCGCATTCTGAAAACTTAGCCAGGCAACTTCGGTCTTAAATGGAAAATTGGGCGCAGCGGCCTTGGTTTGAGCGAGAGCTTCCAGTGCATGAATACGCTCTTGCAAGGCCTCAACCTGATCCGCACTGCCAGACAGCCCTAGATAGCCCAGTTCCTTTTCCAGTTCGCCAATTTCAATCACGACGGCTCGGTCCCAATTGGGCGCAGCTTGTCGCGTCTGAAATAGCAGGGCGGTCGCCAGCAAACTCGAGACAAGCAGCAAAGCAACTGTCAGATAAGCTGCCCCACGCTGCCCCAGTCGGTAGCCAAAGAGCAGACTGGCAATAAAGCCAAGCGCCGGGAGCACCGGTATCAGCCAGGCATAACTAAAGACGTTCATTCCTTGAGCCCCCCCAGAACATCAGTGGTCGCTTGTCCAGTAATTCTAAAGACATTGAGAAACAGCGCCAGCCCCACTGCCACTTCGGCAGCCGCCATAGCCATGACAAAGAGCGCAAAAATATCCCCCTGGGCATTATCATTAAAACGCGCCACCGCCACAAAGTTAATCAGCACAGCACTCAGCATAATCTCGATGGACAAAAGAATGGCCACCAGGTTGCGGCGACTCAGCAGACCATAGAGGCCAATGCCAAAAAGAATGGCACTGAGACCCAGGAAGTGATTAAGCGTCAGCATGCTGCTCCTGGGCTTCGGGTGGAGCTTTGAGTAGGCTACTTTCACGACGCGCCAGAATAATCGCTCCTACAAAGGCTACCAGTAGCACGACCGCAGTAGCTTCGAAGGCGATGAGTGAGCCAGTTTCTACACTCAGGGGACCCGTGCTCAGCTCGAGCTCTGCCCCGCGCTGACTGAGTAATTCAGCGCCGATGCGCTCAGTCGAAATGGGCGTGATGCTATCTGCCTGACCCACTGGACCAGATAGTAGCCACAGCAGCGCCAGCCCTGCTGGCACAGCAAGCAGCGCGGCGCTCAGTGGCACGATGACGTTTCCACCCGTCTCGCTGCGCGAGCGGGTCATCATCACAATAAAGATCGTCACAATGGGAATCGCACCTGCATTGACCACCAACTGTTGCACTGCCACAAAGGGCGATCCGAGCAACCAGAAGATTCCTGCCAGGGTAAAAAAGCTAAAGACCAGCGCCAGGGCTGCTCTCACCAGATTGACCGAGGTCACCGCCACAACAGCAAAACCAACTGCGATCGTCCCAATAAGATAAAAGGCCGCCAGACTGGGAGACACTAGTCACCACCCTGCGCTTCTTTAGCGGCATCTTTGGCAGCCTGCTCGAGCAACAGGGCTTCACCACCCGGTTGTTGCCCCAGTGGTGCCACATGAATCTGCCCTGCTTCATCGCGGTACTCCACACCCAACTTGGGGCTGTACCACTGCTGCGCTCGCCTGCCCTGCTCATCTAAAAAAGACTTGTCTGCTTTTAGGGTCATCAGGTCATAGGTACTCAACTCAAAGTCCTGAATGGTAACAATGGCACTGACCGGACAGGCCTCCACACAGGCTGAGCAGTACATACAGTTCACCAGATCAATGTCAAAGCGCTTCAGAATAAAACCCCTGCCTTCCGGATTTTTCTCTCGCTCGATGGTGATAACCTGACTGGGACAGACCCGCTCACAAGCCAGACAGCTAACGCAGCGGTCACTGCCATCTTCCTCGGTAATGAGCGCAAGGGACTGACAGGAAACTGCCGGCAGCTCCGGCATTTCATAGGGATAAAGCTTGGTCGCTATACCCTTATCGGCCGCACGGTGAACAACCATCATCCCCGCTGCGATATCCTGCACTGCTTTCAAGGCATTGCTAATAGGGTTCACAGATCCTCCTTGGTACGTATACGACTCACGAATATCATTTGAAAATCAGCCTCATAAAGACGGCAACAGCAAGTCCCAGGATAGATAAGGGTATCAGCCCTTTCCAGCACAGTTCCATCAGCTGATCATCACGAAACCGTGGCAACGTGGCGCGAATCCACATAATCAACCAGGCAATCACGGCGGTCTTCAGCAAAAACCAGATCATGCCGTAGGTGTTAGCTAAAAGATGCCCGAACTGATTGAGTACCGAGTCTTCGGCACCCCAGCTCCGCAGCACTTCGGCAAAGTCCCACCAGCCAGCAAAGGGCTGATAGTAGCCACCAAAAAAAACTGTCACGGCAATCGCCGGGAGCAAAAAAAGCTCGGCAAACTCTGCTACAAAGAAAAAGCCAAAACGCATGCCCGAGTACTCGGTGTTAAAGCCTGCTACCAGTTCACTCTCGGCTTCGGGCAGGTCAAAAGGCGTCATCTTGATTTCAGCCAGACTGGCCACCAAGTAGACCACCATCGAGATAAAAAGGGGCAGCGCCGTCCAGACCAGGGCCTGGGCTGCCACGATCTCACTAAGCCGCATGCTGCCCACCCAGACGGCCACACTAAGCAGTGACATCGCCAAGGGAATCTCGTAAGAAACGAGCTGCGCCGCTGCGCGCAGACCGCCCAAAAGTCCGTATTTGTTATTGACACTCCAACCAGCCACCAGTACGCCGTAGGCTCCGAGTGTGCCTGCGGCAATGATAAACACCAGACCCACGCTGATATCCGCCAGCACCCAGCCAGGCGCAAAGGGTATTACGGTAATGAGCAAAAAGGCTGAGATAAAGACCATCACCGGCGCAAGGGTAAAGACCAGTGCATCGGCCTTGCCCGGCACAAAGTCCTCCTTGGCAACCATTTTGACTGCGTCGGCAATGGTTTGAAAAGCACCCGCAGGCCCATTGTGCATGGGACCATAGCGGTTTTGAACGATAGCTAGGTACTTGCGTAGTGCCAAAATGAGGATAAGCGCTGCCACTGCCAGTATCAGGAAGCTGATAACTGCTGCCGCCAGGGCATAGAGGATATAACCCGCAGTGGTAAACACGCCACCAGCTGCAAAGGGCGAACCTGGCAGCTTCATCAGCCAGGGCAAAATACTGAACATGGTAATAATAAGAAAGGCCATCACCAGATAAAGAAGGCTGTATCCTGCAATTTCCGCCAGGCGGTTAGGGTGTTTGGGATTGTAGCCTATCAGTTTGGCGCGGAAGCGGCGATCTTCGGGAATAGCGATGCGCTTAGGAGGCGGGGAAGTCATCAGCGGTCCACCTCTCCCAAAACAATGTCGATCGAACCTAAAATAGCAATTGCATCTGAGAACTTCTGTCCAACAAAGAGGTCAGGTACCACCTGCAGATTTGAGAAGCTGGGTGTGCGGTGCTTGGAGCGGTAAGGGTTCGTGCTGCCATCGCTATAAATGTAACAGCCAAAATGTCCCCGACTGGCTTCAACCGCACGGTAACGCTGCATCCCCTCGTCTATTTTGACGCGCCCTTTGCCCTTAAACGGTCCCGTACGCGGTGCTTTCTCAGCGCACTGACGGATGATCTGAATGCTTTGCCGTATCTCCTCGGTACGAACCTTGGAGCGCGCCCAGACGTCACCGCTGTCATAGCTGATAACCTTAAAATCCAGCTCCGGATAGGCGTCATAGGGCTGGTCCTTACGCAGATCATGTGCTACGCCACTACCACGCAGCATCGGCCCGCTAATACCGTGGTTAATAGCTGTCATTTTGCCCAACACTCCCACGCCAACTGTACGGGCCCGAAACACGGGCGCGTCTACGGTGAGAGTTTCGTATTCCTTCATGACGGGCTCGAGATAATCCACAAAAGCCACCACTTCGCGCCAGAAAGAGGGATGAATGTCGCGCCTGACCCCACCGAAGGTAAAGTAATTGGGCAGCATCCGCGCACCACAGGTCTTTTCAAAAATATCAAGCGCCACCTCGCGGTCACGAAAGGCATAGAGAAAGGGTGTAATGGCTCCCAGATCAAGCATAAATGTGCCCAGCCACAGCAGGTGACTGACAATACGATTGAGCTCAGAAAAAGTCGTACGCAGATACTTTCCACGCACGGGTACCTCGATACCTGCCAGATCTTCAACTGCCAGACAATACGCCAGCTCGTTTTGCACACCTGAGACATAGTCCATACGGTCCAGATAGGGAATGACCATCTCATAGCTGCGGGACTCGTCGATTTTCTCGTGATTGCGGTGCAGAAAACCGATATAGGGCGTGGCCCTAGTGACCCGCTCCCCCTCTACCCCCAGGCGAATCTGCAAAACCCCATGGGTGGCTGGATGCTGCGGCCCCAGGTTAATCATCATCTCACCACTGCTACCAGCTATGGGTTCGAGTTGTGTGCGAGGGCGCTGGTTGAGAGCCGTGTTCATGGCGTATCTCCATCCGTCTTGTCAGCTGCTGCGGGGGCATCTGCTGACTCTGAGCTTCCCTGAGCTTTAGCTGCGGGGCTTTTTTTAGGAGAAGCTTCGGCAGCTTTGGCCTTGGCAGCCGCCACACGTTTGGCAGCCGCTTCTTCCGCTTTGCGCCTGGCCTCTTCTTTCTCCTGTTCAATAGCGTCCCAGTCGGGCCAGGGTCGGGCTTGCCAGTCGGCAATCGGGTAGCCTCCGGTATCATAGCGACGCTGCAAAGGGTGAATCTCCCAGTCATCCTCGAGCAAAATCCGGCGCAAATCCGGATGTCCCTCATAGTTGATCCCCAAAAGGTCATAAGCTTCGCGCTCATACCACTCGAGCCCACCCCACAGATCCGTCACACTGGGCACATGCGGCGCTTCATAGGCTACATCCAGCCAGATGGTCACCTCGGCCTGATCCTGCAAGCGGCGCAGATGCAGCACCGAGCGCAAACCATACTCCATATCCACGCCACTCAAGCACTGCGGAAAATCAAAGCCGGCAGCAAAAAAGCGCTCGCACAGACTGCGGTAAGCCTGAGCGTCCTCCAGATGAAAGGTTTGCTCACCCGTAATGACCCGATGCCGCAAGGTTGGCAAATCATCAATTCTGACATCTAGCATTTAGTCAGCCTCAGTCTCGGTTGGTTCTGGTGCAGCAAGTGGCAGGTCAAAGCGCCCATCCTTTCCAGGTTGTGCCAGCACGTCATAGCCTGCATCAATCAGCGTACCTGGTACATAGCGCAACTCGCGGTCAGCGACCTTGTCACGCAGCAGCAGCATGGCTTGCAGCAGGGCTTCCGGGCGCGGTGGGCAACCTGGCACATAGACATCGACAGGAATGACCTTGTCAATACCAGGCACGACACTGTAGCCCTGCCGAAAGGGCCCTCCCTGATTAGCGCAGGCTCCCATGGAAATCACCCACCTGGGTTCTGCCATCTGTTCGTAGAGCACCTTGATGCGCTTGGCCAGTTTTTTAGTCACCGTACCTGAAACGATCATCACATCAGCCTGGCGCGGCGTGTTACGGTAAAAAAAACCGAAGCGGTCTGCGTCGTGACGCGTGGCTGAAGAATCCATCATTTCAATGGCGCAGCAGGCTATCCCAAAGGTCAAGGGCCACATACTACGGCTTCTGGCCATGTTAATAAGATCATCGAGCTTGGCGATAAAGACGTTATCCGGCACGTACTCGTTCGTTAGTAAACCCACTTGAGCACTCCCTTCATCCAGGCATACAGCAGGCCATCCAAAAGTAAAAAGACAAAAATCGCCACCACGATGACGCCGTAGAGACCCAGGGCGTCAAAGGCCACCGCCCAGGGGAAAAACAGAGCGATTTCCACATCAAAGATTACAAACATGATGCCAAAGAGATAATAGTTGACATTGAACTGGACATCGGTATCTGTTTCGGGCACTTCGCCACATTCATAGACCGAGAGCTTGGTTTCACTCAGATGTCGCGGGGCAATCAGGCGAGCAATACCCAGTGTGGCGAAAACAATTGCCGTACCTATCAACACAAAAATAGCAATGAGCAAAGCGCCATTAAGCTCGAGAACATACTCCACCAAGGTACTCCTTTCGGGCCAGCTAAACACGCTTACCCATCTGCAGCACAGGACTGGCAAACTGCGCATGCATCCGTATAGACATCAGAATTGTAACGCAAGCCAAATGCTCAAACAAGGCTGAAAGTCCCTGCTAGCAGTTTCCCAGGGCCGCCCGCACGCCCCTCGTCGGCTACGCGAGCTGTTTTCATTGTAGCAACACAATCATCCTGACTGCATACTTAAGCACTTCGTGGTAAACTTTTACAGCATGGAAGCCCCGCTACTTAAAGCTTATGAGCTAGACGGATTTTTTGACGAGGCGCTGAGTCACAAAGGGACAGCGCGAGAACACTACCAATTTTTATTCAAGATGCTGCACAGCTACGGCGACGCCGAGTTCAACCGACGACGCGCCCTGGTTGAGCTGGTATTTCGTAACCAGGGGATTACCTTTACAGTGTATGGTGATGAGCGCGGAACCGAGCGCACCTTTCCCTTTGATCCGATACCTCGCATTATTACTGCCCCAGAATGGGCCCATCTGGAGGCTGGACTGCGCCAGCGGGTCAAAGCCATTAACTTGTTTCTGCAGGATATTTATTCACAGCAGGCCATTCTCAATGATGGCGTCATTCCCAAACAGTTAATTATTAATAATCCTAACTTTCGGCGCGAGGTACACGGTATTAAGCTTCCACACGCGGCTTTTACCCACGTTGTTGGCTGTGATTTGATACGCGATGACAAAGGTGAGTGGTTTGTACTCGAGGACAACCTGCGCAGCCCCAGCGGCGTCTCGTACATGCTGGCAAACCGTGGGGTCATGGCCAGAGCTTTCCCAAAACTGCTGGCAGGTCAGGGGGTACGTCCTATCCGGCACTATCCGGTTGCGCTCCTGAATATGCTGCGCAGCTTAAGCCCCAGGGATATACCTGATCCTACCGTGGTGGTGCTCACGCCCGGTCAGTACAACAGTGCGTACTTTGAGCACGCCTATCTGGCCCAGCAGATGGGGGTAGAGTTAGTAGAAGGACGCGATCTCTTTGTAGATGAGGGCCGTGTCTGGATGCGCACCACCAGAGGACGGCAGCAGGTCGATGTCATCTACCGGCGCATTGATGATGACTTTCTTGATCCCTTAACCTTTCGCTCGGATTCCAGCCTGGGTGTGGCTGGTCTGGTTCAGGTCTACCGCGAAGGTCGGGTGGCACTGGCAAATGCCATCGGCACAGGCGTAGCAGATGATAAGGCAACTTATGCCTATATGCCCGCCATCATTCGGTACTACCTGAACGAAGCGCCCATTCTTCCCAATATCCCTACCTATTTGGGAAGTGACCCTGAGCAGCTCGAGTACATTATGCACAACGCAGCCGAGCTGGTTATCAAACAGGTAGGAGGCGCAGGCGGCTATGGCATGCTGGTGGGCAGCGAAGCCGATGAGGCCAGTCGCCGCGCTTATCTTGAGGCTGTCCTGGCAAATCCCGCCAATCACATCGCGCAGCCCATTATCAAGCTCTCCCGCCATCCTACTTATTATCCCGACAGTGTTCAACTGGAACCCTGCCATATAGACTTTCGTCCTTATATTTTGGTAGGAGAGACTATCAATATCGTGCCAGGAGGCTTAACCCGCGTAGCTTTGAAGCGTGGCTCGCTGGTAGTCAACTCGTCGCAGGGTGGCGGTTCCAAGGATACCTGGGTGCTCGAGTCACAGGAAGAGACCAGCTGATGCTCAGTCGCATTGCCGAAACCCTGTACTGGATTGGTCGCTATATCGAGCGAGCGGAAAATACCGCGCGCCTCTTGAGCGTAAACTACCTGGCCCTGATGGAAGCACCTTTGGTACCCGGGGCTCGTGGCATCGTCACCGAGCAGTGGGCACCGCTACTCAGTATTACCGGTGATGAAGAAAGCTTCCGGCAGCATTTTGAACGAGCCGATGCTGGCAATGTGAGTACCTGGCTGGCAATTCACCCAAACAATCCCAGCAGTATCCGCTCTACCCTGGCCTTTGCCCGGGAAAACGCCCGCAGCCTGCGTGATCGCATCTCAACCGAGATGTGGGAGGCCATCAACCGTACCTATCATGCTCTATGCCTAGAGTGCAGTGAGAGTCTTGAAGAAGATCGTCTCTTTGACTACTGTGTCAGTGCCCGTGAGGCCAGTCACCTGTTTTTTGGCATTGCCGACGCTACCATGCCGCGCGACCTGGGCTGGCACTTTATGCGCGCCGGGCAGTATCTCGAGCGTGCTGACAATACGATACGCACGCTGCGCGTGCCCTACCGACAGTACCGCGGCCAGGCTCCGGTTGCCGAAGGTATCGAGGCGCACCGTGGTATGGCGCTCCTTAAGTCACTCAGTGCCTACGAAGCCTTCCGCAAGCGCTACCGCACCCAGCTCGAGGCCAGGCTTATCGCTGAGTTTTTACTGTTGGACGCGGAGTTTCCGCGCAGTGTACGCTTTGCCTTACAGGCAGTGAATGACATTCTGGCTGAGCTGGCCATCCGCAATCAGGGTTCTGGCAGCGAAGCCCAGCGCCACTCTGGCTGGCTGGCAGCCCAACTGGCGTATCGGCAGGTAAGTGACATTCTGGAAGCTGAAAATCCTGGACTTGACACGTTGCTGGATGACATCGCCACACTGTCCGAGAGCATCACCCTTACCTATTTTGCGGCCAAGCCTCTCTACAGTTCACAATCCCAAACAGCGCATATCCGGTAAACTGGCTTATGCAACTGCGTATCGGATTTGGAGAAGATGCTCATCAACTAGCGGCAGGTCGACCCTTGGTGATTGGCGGTGTGCGGATTGAAAACAGCCCACTAGGCGCAGTGGCACACAGCGACGGTGACGTGCTCTTACATGCGCTCTCAGACGCGCTCCTTTCCGCCTTTGCGCTGGGTGACATCGGGCACTACTTTCCACCCAGCCAGCTCGAGTTCAAGGATTTAGACAGTCAAGTCATTGTGCAGCACGTGCTTAAGCTTCTGCAGGCTGAAAACGCCAAAGTACATAACCTGGCTGCGGTCATCACGCTGGACAGCCCCAAGCTTGGCACCTACCGCCACACTATTCAGATGCAGCTAGCCAGCTTGCTCGGTATAGCCGAGTGCGATGTGGGGCTTGGCTTTAAAACCAGTGAAGGCCTTGCCAGTGGACACATTCAGGCTCGAGTGACCGTTCTGTTAAGCGTCTCCCCTGGTTAACGGCAATTTCGTCGTAATACGGAACCCGATAAATTGATTACAGATTTGAAAAGCAGTTCCTCGCTTCCTAACGCTCTGCTCGGGATAAATCATTGGGTTTATCCCAACGATTTATCCGGAACTGGTATTAC
>CAZZPQ010000066.1:0-17596 GCA_964655595.1 uncultured bacterium | reverse complement strand
ATGGAGTTTTAAGCGAAATATGGGTATCAACATCTGTTTTACGGTGTATTAATACCGAGCCCGATAAACTGGTTACAGTTTTGAAAAGCAATCCCCGCTTCCTAACGCCCTGCTCGGGATAAATCGTTGGGATAAACCCAACGATTTATCCGGAACCGGTATAACCTGTCAGCAGTGACTTTTCCCTGCTTGCCTAAGGTTATTAAGCTACGACTTTCGTTGGACGCTATAGCCCAGAGATTCTGATAGCTTAAGATGAACATGGAGGTAGCTATGAAACGGCTTATCGTTCTATTTGCTGCTTGCCTGACGTTTAGCCTGGCTCAGGAAGGCTTTGTCGGCAAGTGGGAAGGCGTCATTGGTCCGGGCGTGCTCGAGCTCGGTATCCTCGTGCAGTTTGAGTTTGAAGCGCAGCTGAGTGGCAGTATCGATATTCCGGTTCAGCAGGCGAGAGGGCTCACCTTGCGTATTGAGGAGGCCAGCGCCGAGCGGGCGGTTTTTGTCATCGACGGTATTCCGGGCAATGCTACCTTTACCGGCACGCTGCTGGGCGACAGCATCGAAGGCAGCTTTGAACAGGGCGGACAGAGCTTTCCCTTTGAGCTTAGGCGCATGGCTACAGCACATAGCGAGATGGCTGTGGTCGAGGAACTGCTAGGTAACTGGCAGGGTGTGATTGGCGAAGGGCTGATTGACCTGGGAATTGGGCTGAGCTTTGATGCGGCAGATGACCTGCTCATAGGCAGAATCGCCATTCCGGCACAGAGTTTTGAGGGTGAACTGGCTATCCTTGAAGCGTCTGCCAGCAAGCTCGTAGCGCGGATTGTCGGCATACCAGGCGAAGCTACGTTTGATGGGCAACTATCGGAAGATGAGATAAGTGGGACTTTCAGTCAGGCCGGGCAGGAGCTCGAGTTTCGGCTCGAGCGCACAGCTGAGGCCCTGAGTTTAAGACGCCCTCAGGAACCAGAGCGCCCTTTGCCGTATCTGGAAGAAGATGTCAGCCTACAAAGTGGCGATGTGACGCTGGCAGGCACGCTGACGCTGCCTGAAGGCGAAGGCCCCTTTGCAGCGGTACTGTTTATTTCGGGGAGCGGCGCGCAAGACCGCGACGAAGCTATCGCCGGACATCGTCCGTTTCTGGTTTTATCCGATGTTATTACGCAGGCAGGTCTGGCGACCTTGCGCTTTGATGACCGCGGGATAGGTGGTAGCACCGGCGAACTGACCAGTTCCAGCTATCAGGACCTGGTAGCTGACATTCTGGTGGGAGTGGATTATCTGAAACATCGCACGGAGATAGACCCCGGTCGCATTGGGCTTTTTGGACATAGCGAAGGTGGCTATTTAGCGCCCCTTGCAGCCAGTGTCTCAGAGGACATTGCCTTTGTCATCATGATGGCGGGACCAGCTGTGCCGGGGCTCGAGGTCCTGCTTCAACAAAACCGCGACATCTTGGCACTGGCGGGAAGCAGTGAAGAGGCAATCGAGCAGCAGCTTGCATTTCTCGAGACCTTAGCCACTACTCTAGAACGGGAAGCCTATGATGAGGCAACTGAGCTAATCGAAGCTCAGCTGCTCGATACCTTTGCCAATCTAGCCGAAGATGAACGGCCCACTGAGGCGGTGCAGCAACTGATGATCTCCGGACAGCAGGCATCTATTGCCACGCCATATTTTCGAGACTTTATCCTCTATAACCCAGAGCGTGGCCTGCGACAGCTGAACGTGCCACTGCTGGCGCTTTATGGCGATCTGGATATTCAGGTTGCCTGGGAAGCAAATGTTGCAGCGCTGCAGGAAATAACTGTAGATAAGGCTGATGTTACGATCGAGGTCTTTACCGGACTCAACCATCTGCTTCAACCTGCCCTTACGGGTAGTTTGGAGGAGTACGCCCAGATTGATATGACTGTTGCTCCTGAGGTGCTCGAGCTGCTAACTAGTTGGTTGCAGGCGCGCTTTTTGTCGCCATGAGCTGATCGCTGCCCATACCGGTCAGGTAGGCCAGAAAACCTGGCAGAATGGGCAACACACAGGGCGAGAGAAAAGACAAAAAGCCCGCTACGAAGGACAGTGGATAGAGAAAAAGCGGAATGTCCTGTCCCGGGAGAACCAGCGGACCATGCCCAAGCAGACCTTCCAGGCTGCCCAGGCTGGCAAGGTAAGGCGACAGGGCGGTTACAGCGTTGCTCAAAAGCAGAATCCCTACTAAAATGAGCAAAACGCCAGCGACTTTTTCCATGAGACCCGCATAGCGGTTGAAACGGCGCAGAGCTGGCAGTATTTGCGCGGCAATCAGAAAGGGCACGGCAAAACCCAGCGAATATATCGCCAGCAGTCCCGCGCCTTGCAGCGCTGAGCCTTGGCTGCTGGCGATGGTGATAACACTCGCCAGAATTGGTCCGATACAGGGTGACCAGCCAGCACCAAAAGCCAGGCCCACCAGGGTTGACCCAGCAAAACCAGCAGGTTTGTGACTGAGGTGTTGCCTCAGGTCACGCTGCAAGAACGGTATAGGTAGCAAGCGAAGCATCACCGCACCAAAGAACAGCAAAAAGATGCCAGCAACTATGCGCAGTGCGTCACCAAAATCAAAAAGGAAATTACCCAGCCAGCCTCCCAGTGCGCCGAAAGAGATAAAGACCAGGCTGACGCCCAGCAAAAAGGCAAGGCTGTGAAGCGTGATGTGCAAGCGCACACCACGTTTGTTCTGGGCGGGATTCAGGGTTGCCATGTTACACCTATGTCACTCAAAAAAGCCTGCGCTTCAGCGGGAAAAAGCAAGCCGATTTTCTGCGCTCTAACCATTCCCTCCGCATCGATGAAATAGGTCGTGGGCATGCCCCGTACCCGAAAGTCACGCAGCACGTCCTGGTTACGGGACGCCTGAATGCCCTGGCCTTGCAGTTCAGCGCGCTGCTGCTGGTCGGCTTCATATGCAGCAGGAAGACGAATCGCCAGGGTATCGCGCAAGAAGGCTGAGGCTGCGCTCAGCGCTTCACCATTATTAACCAGTATCGTGTGGAGTGCGGGTGCTTCATCTGTATTGACTTCGTCCATAATCTCCTGAAACAGGGGCAATTCTTCAACGCAGGGCGCACACCAGGAAGCCCAGAAGTTCAGGATGATGGGTACACCCACAAAATCGGACAGGCGCACAAGTTCACCTGCTTCATTCACCAGCACAAAGTCGGGAGCGCTTTGACCAACGAGCTGCGCTTGACCGAAAGAGGCAAGTAGCAGCACAGCCATCAGAATTAAAAAACGGTTCATGCTTCTGACGATAGACAAGGCTACACGACTTTGCTGTATTGAAATTGACAAGCCCAGGGCAGGGCGGCAAACAAAGCTGTACACCTGCGCTGGCGATTGCGTTAGAATAGCCGGGTGATCGAGCGAATTGCTGTTGCTTCTCTGGCTGTTATCTCACTGCTCAGCCTGTGGCTGGCTCCCTTTGCGGCATTGGCACGCCAGACAGGGGCACGAAGTACGGTACTGCTTTTGCCCCAGCGCGTCATTGACTTTTCGGGGCGTTATGACCCGCTGCTGTTACCTGCCCTGTCGGCTGTTCTGCTGCTGAGTGTGCTTGCTTTGCTGCTACTGCTCCTGGCTTCATTTTTGGCAGCACGCTGGCGCTATCCACTGTGGCTGGTGGTAGGACTATTCCTGATTGTCTTGACGGCAACAGGCTTAAATCAGATTCAGCAGACCGTCCAACAGGCTCGAGTCCAGCTCATTTCCGAAGCGCTGAGCGAAGCGCTGGCAGCGCCACGTGAAACCATGAATGTAGAAGCATTGGGGCAAGTCCTGACAGACGTCTCGGTAACACCTGTCGAGATGACGATTCTAAGGGCGCGTCAGGCGGGACTGACCATTCGGCGTCTGGCCTATTCTGGCAGTGGTATCGGCTTTGCCGCTTTTAGCGCTATTCTGACAGGACTTCTGGCGATGGTCTTCAGTCTGCGCTTTTCACCACAACTCAGCCGCTGGCTGGACCGGGTATTCACCATGATCGCCATACCGGCAGTAGCTATTGTGCTGTCACTGCTGGTTGCCGCTTTTGTGATTCTGGCCTTGCAACCTACCCCCACAGATGCCGACTTTGTGTTTAATTGGCAGACCTACCTGACTGGCCGCATTGAAGTCTTGTGGTTTGCCTATCTGACACTATTTTCAAACTCGCTGACCACGGTCGGCGGTTTTGCTGAATCCCTGAAGTTTGCCACCCCGCTGATTTTCACGGGCCTGGCAGTTGCCTTTGGTTTTCAGGCGGGCCTATTTAACATCGGTGCGCCTGGGCAAATGGTCCTGGGTGCGGTAGCTGCCATGCTGGTCGGTCTGTATATGCCTGGCCCCAGCTTCATCGTCTTGCCGCTGGCGGTGCTGGCTGCAGCAGCTGGCGGGGGACTGTGGGGGGCGATACCGGGTTGGCTCAAGGCCCGTTTTGGTGCCAATGAAGTCATCAACACCATCCTGATGAATTATATTGCCTCAGCTATTTTGCTCTTTATGCTGAGTTCAAACCTGGTTTTTGCAGCGGCTGCGGTACGTGTACTGGCATTTTTAGGGGTTTTGCTGCTCATGATGATGGTCCTTTTGCTGATACCCGTCATTCGCCAGTATCTGACCCGAGCGCCGCGGCTCAGTTTTGCCCTGGTTTTGCTTGCTGCCCTGATTGGCATGGTGGCGTTCAGTCTACCGCGTGTCGCCGATGCACCAGTATCATTTACCATGCCCTTTAAGCAGCCAGGTTTTGAACCAAAGTCCTTTGCTCTGCAAGAGACAGCGCGCCTGCCTCGCCTATTGAGTTTTCTGGGAGTTGAGGCGCAGGGTGAAGTTATCCTGTCACTCAATATCGCTGCGGGGCTAGCAGCTTTGGCTTTTGTAGTGGCAGTTTTGCTACTGTCTCGAGTCTGGCAAAGTTCCTGGTGGCAGCGGCTCTTAGCAGCATTGGGGCTTGCTCTGGGCGTTTATGGACTGGGCCTGCTGATGGGGCTTGGCAGCCGACCGGTGCTGATTCCGCCATCGAATCTGAATGCATCCTTTATCATCGCCATTTTGACAGCTGTGTTCATGTACTACTTCCTGTGGCGCACCCGCTGGGGTTATGAACTGAGAGCTGTAGGTTTGGCGCCTAAGGCAGCCGAATACGGCGGAGCCAGTATCGCCCGAAATACCATACTGGCGATGACCCTCAGTGGCGCTTTTGCGGGTCTTACAGCCTGCCACTATGTGCTAGGGGGTGCACTTGAAGATTACTCACTGCGCCAGTCCCTGCCCACCGGTGACGGTTTTGATGGAATTGCCGTGGCGCTGTTGGGGGCCAATACCCCTGTAGGCGTGGTATTGGCGGCGTTTCTCTTTGGGGTGCTGAAAAATGGTGGCACGATTCTGAATGTTACCTTTACCGGCTTAACCCGTGATGTGGTCAGCATGATCCTGGCGCTGGTGGTGCTGTTTATCGCAGCTAAGGGCTTTTTGCCTGAAAGCGTGACCCATCCACTGCGGCGACGTCTGCGCCTTGAGCCCAGTGAAAAAAGTCAGGCTAATACGGAGGTGAAATAGATGGATGCCGAGCTGTTACTCACTCTCTTCGCCTCTGCCTTAAGGGCCGCGACCCCACTGCTGCTGGCGGCGCTGGGTGGTCTCTTTAGTGAACGGGCTGGGGTTGTCAATATCGCTTTAGAAGGCATTATTCTGTTTGGTGCACTGGCAGCGGCCATTGGTGTCGAGCGAATCGAGACCCTGATGCTGGCAGCTAACCCAAGTGCCAATCTGGCCTTTGCCCCCTGGATAGGAGTGCTTTTGGCAGCGCTGGTGGGGGGTATGATTGGCTGGATTCATGCGGTGGTATCAATTCGTTACAAGGCAGATCAGATTATTTCCGGTACGGCGATTAACCTCATGGCCATTGGCATTCCGGCACTGATTCTGACTGGCCTTTACAGTAACAGCACCAGCAGCACCCCCGTGCAAAACCGCTTGCCGCTATGGAGCGTTGGAGGCTTACAGTTCAGCCCACTGGTTTTTCTGGCCTTTATGCTGGTACCTGTAGTATGGTACGTCATTTTTCGCACGCCCTTTGGCTTGCGCCTGCGCTCGGTTGGTGAACATCCTGAGGCGGCCGATAGTGTGGGTATCAATGTGCGGCGAATGCGCTACTATGGCGTGATTTTATCTGGTGTGCTGGCAGGTCTGGCCGGGGCTTACCTCAGCATTGGCAACCTCAATCAGTTTACTGCAAATATGTCGGGAGGGCGTGGTTTTATCGCACTGGCAGCGCTTATTTTTGGCAAGTGGCATCCGCTGGGAGTGTTGGGAGCAACCTTGCTTTTTGGCGCCTTTCAGGCAACTGAGACAGTGCTTGGTGGCGGACAGCTACTTCCCCAAACGATCGTTCAGGCCATTCCTTTCCTGCTGACTATGTTGGTTTTAGCAGGCTTTATCGGTCGCGCCATTCCTCCCAAGGCTATCGGCAAACCCTACGAAAAATAAAGGAGGCGAGTATGAATACACGCCGAGCAGGTATCCTCTTACACCCTACCTCGCTACCCGGACCCTATGGCATTGGTACGCTGGGAGAGAACGCTTACCGCTGGATTGACTTTCTGCAGGCTGCCGGGCAACGCCTGTGGCAGGTGATGCCGCTGGGGCCAACCGGTTATGGGGACAGCCCCTACCAGAGCTTTAGCGCCTTTGCGGGAAATCCCTATCTGATTGATCTGGATGTGCTGCTTAGGCAGGGCTTGCTCGAGTCCACTGACTTAGCAGTGTATCCCGTTTTGAGTGATGAGCGCGTGGATTTCGGTGGCATTTACCACCACAAGCTGCCGATTCTGAGCAAAGTCTTTGAGCGTTTTGAAGCTGGTGCCGGAGATAGGGTCGCCTTTGAAGCATTCTGCGCCAAGCAGGCTCCCTGGCTGGATGACTTTGCCCTTTTTATGGCTTGTAAGGAAGCTCATGATGGGGCTTCCTGGAATAACTGGCAAGCAGACATTCGCCTGCGTAAAGCCGCAGCACTCAAGAGCTGGCACAAGCAGCTTGCGCCAGCTATCAGGCGACACAAGGTCTGGCAGTGGCTCTTTTACGAACAGTGGCGCGCGCTTAAGACCTATGCCAATGAGAAAGACATTCTCATTATCGGTGATATTCCGATTTTTATCGCCTATGACTCGGCAGATGCCTGGGCAAACCCGGAGCTGTATCACCTGGATGAAGCGGGCAATCCTACCGTTATCGCAGGTGTACCACCAGATTACTTCAGCGCGACAGGTCAACGCTGGGGCAATCCGCTTTACCGTTGGGATAAGATGCAGGCGACGGGCTTTCAGTGGTGGATTGAGCGCTTTAAGAGTACCCTTGACTTTGTGGATATCGTGCGGGTCGATCACTTTCGCGGTTTTGAAGCCTACTGGGAGATTCCGGCAAGCGAGCCTACGGCTGTCAAGGGACGCTGGGTCCCTGGGCCGGGGCAAGTGTTTTTTGATGCCATTAAAGCAGCTCTGGCTGAACTTCCCATCATTGCCGAAGACCTTGGGGTGATTACTCCCGGGGTAGAAGCCCTGCGGGACAACAATCATCTACCCGGCATGAAAGTCTTGCAATTCGCCTTTGCTGCCGATGCCAGTGATCCCTATCTGCCGCACAACTACACTGCCAGGTCGGTGGTTTATTCCGGCACCCATGACAATGATACGACACGCGGCTGGTACGAACAGGCACCCGAAAAAGAGCGCGACCTTGTGCGCCGCTACCTCGCCCGCGATGATAGCAACGTTGCTTGGGAGTTTGTCAGGCTGGCGAGTGCTTCGGTGGCGGATACAGCGGTTGTACCCTTGCAGGATGTACTCAACTTAGGCACAGAAGCGCGCATGAATACCCCGGGGCTGGCGTCGGGTAACTGGAGCTGGCGGTTTCGCTGGGAGGATTTACCTTATTGGGTGGCGTCTCAGCTTCATGATATGGCTGAACTGTACGGGCGGCTTCCCAATGCTGGCCCGGCGGACACACCGTACCGACAATCGACCACTGAGTAAGTCCGCTCAGGCAAGCACGGTGCTTGCGCTCCTGGTGGTTACTGGCAAGGAGTGGCGAAAGAGCGAAGCGAATCTCGCCAAAGGTAGCTGCGAAAAGGGTCGCTGAGACTGCTTCGCTATACGTAATACCAAGCACGATATCTTGGTTGAAGATTTTGAAAGCGATCCCCGCTTCCTAACGCTCTGCTCGGGATAGATCCTTCGGTTTACCCCGAGGATTTATCTGGAACTGCTATAAGCTGGTAGCTGCTCAATCACAACTGCCATTGCTGCAAACAAGAGGTTGCAACCCCTTGTTCATGGGAATCAAGACCTCTGCTATCCAAACATCAGCTGTCTCTGTTGAACAACTACCAGCAAATCAAACTTTGCGGGACTCCTTGCCTTCCCAGCTCGAGTAAGAGTAAAACTTGCCGGGCTGGTGATCTTTTAAGTAGCTCACCAGCGGTTCACGTATGGGCGCCAAAGGAATGAGTTCCTGAACTTCCTCCACAGGAAAAAATCTTGCCTCAACGATAAAGCCATCAGGGTCTCGCGGATTTAAGAGTCCATCATAATCTGCCACAAAGGCAAAGGATACCGCACGGTCATTGCGCTTGACATCCTCGACATGTACCGCATAGGCCAGGTGACGGATGCGGCTGAGAATCAGCCCCGTTTCCTCACGAACCTCGCGGGCCAGCGCGTCCAGGGTGGACTCGCCCCGCTCCACCACACCTCCTGGCAGCGTGTGTCTTACGTTGCCATAACCTTGCCAATCGTTGCCAACCAGTAGTACCCGACCTGACTTGTCGAGTAGTATCGCAGCGGCAACGACAAACTCACGCCGAGCCACCCTGACTCATTTCTTCAAGGCGCTGTGCCTGCTCTGCTTCACTGAGCGCCTCGCTGAGTTCCAGCAGCTGGCCCTGCATAATATCGGTAAGATTGCGTGTGCTGTAGCCGATGCGGTGGTCAGTTACCCGCGACTGGGGAAAGTTGTAGGTACGTATTTTTTCACTGCGCTCGCCTGAACCAATCTGTACCAGGCGACTCTCACGGGCTTCAGCTGCAGCTTTGGCCATTTCGCGCTCGAGCAACCTGGCGCGCAGCACAGTCAGCGCCTTTTCACGGTTCTTAATCTGGGATTTACCATCCTGACAGGTGACTACAATTTCTTCGTCGCTGCCAGGTTTATAGGTGATGCGCACAGCCGAGTCGGTGGTATTGACCGATTGCCCACCCGGACCAGAAGAGCGGTAGACATCGACACGGTAGTCACTCTGGCTAAGTTGCACATCAACGTCCTCGGCTTCCGGTAATACCGCTACGGTAATGGTACTGGTGTGAATACGTCCCTGAGTTTCGGTAGCAGGCACGCGCTGAACGCGGTGCACCCCTGACTCGTACTTGAACTTGCTGTAAGCGCCCATGCCCCGAATCTCAAAAGAGACCTTACTGACGCCGCCGACCTCGGTAATGAAAGTATCCAGGACCTCAGTGCTAAACCCCAGTGACTCGGCGTAGCGCAGGTACATATTCAGAACTTCAGCTGCAAACAGGCTGGCCTCATCGCCACCTGCTGCCGCGCGAATCTCCACAATGACATTTTTGTCATCAAAAGGGTCTTTGGGTAGTAGTAGCTTCTCGAGTTCAGCCTCGAGAGCCTCCTGTTGCGGGCTTAAGGTCTCGATTTCCTCGCGGGCCATACCAGCAAAGTCAGCGTCATGAATAAGCTCACGAGCTTCCTTAAGACGCTTAAGCACAGCGCTATATTCGCGAATGGTTCTGACAATGGGGGTAAGTTCGCTGTAGCGCCGCATGGCGTCACGGTAACGCTCCTGTTGAGTGATCAGCGCAGGGTCGCTCAGACTGCGCTCGAGCATCTCAAACTCTTGTTCTAAAGTTGCAAGTTTCTCTACCATTAGCCGTAGTGTACCGCGCCCCGCTTCAGGCTGTGGTAGGCAATGCCATTTTGCTGCATAGCTCAGGACAGGGTCAGCTTCTCTGGATGCTGCTTTTGCCAGTAGCGTTTGAGACCCATCACGGTCATCTGATAGTTGCTGGTCAGCTGATGTCGCCGCATTATGTCTTTAGCTGTGTGATTCGCCAGCAGTTCGGCGTCGCCAAGGCGCTTTAAGCGCTCGAGCAATACCTCATCACTTTCACCAGCCCTAAGTCCTTCCAGAATGCTCTCAGCCCAGCGCTGATTGCGTTCGGGTACTTGCCTTAGATGCGTCTCAGCGTCCTGTACTTCGCCAAAATGCGTTAGCAGCAAGCGCTGGGGTTTTAGCGCCAGCATGTGCTCAATACTGTCCTGCCAGGCTTCCAGATCGACCTCGGGTGGAGGCAAGGCAGGTCGTATAACGGGTGAACCAGCAAAGTGTATTCCTGCTGCGTCGCCGGTAAAGAGCGCCTCCCCGTTGACCAGATAGGCCAGGTGATGATAGGCGTGGCCAGGCGTATCCACAACCTCAATGTGCAAACCCGAGAGCCTCAGTGTTTCACCGCCAGCCAAAGGCTCGAGCCTCGAGCGGGGAATCGGGGTCATCTTGCCCCACAAACTGTCCATCAGCTCACCATAGATCCGGCTGGCACTGGCCATCAGTTTGCTGGGGTCATGCAGATGGGCCGCGCCATTGGCATGTACGTAAACTTTGGCACCTGTGGCCTCAGCCAAAGCGCCAGCAGCTCCGGCGTGATCCAGATGAATGTGCGTGACAAGGATGTGCTTCAGCTCAGCAAGATCAAAACCCAGGTGCTGAAGCGTTACCTTAAGGGTGTTTAAGCAGGAGGCTGGTCCGGTTTCAATTAAGGCAAAGCCATCTTCGCAGGGCAGTAGATACACAGCAACTGTACCCTCATTGCCCATATGCTGGCTGTCCAGCAGGTAAATGTCGCCCAACTGCTGGACAGATGGCTTCATCAGGCAGCTTCTACGCTATTTTCAAGTGTGCCAATACCTTCTACTGTCACTTCAACACTGTCACCGACCTGCAGGGGACCGACGCCATCTGGCGTGCCAGTCAGCACCAGGTCACCCGGGCTAAGCGTCATGAAGTGACTGATATAACTAAGTACATGGGGCACACTAAAAATCAGGTCGTGGGTGTGACCATCCTGCTTCAGTTCGCCATTGATCCTTGTCTGAACGCTGACATTGCCAGGATCGAGATCTGTTTCCAGCCAAGGTCCTACCGGGCAAAAACCATCGGCGGACTTGCCGCGCACCCACTGCAAATCACTACTTTGTTTATCGCGTGCGGTGACGTCGCAGGCGCAGGTATAACCCAGCACATACTCGAGCGCTTCCTCCTCGCTGACTCTGTGCATGCTGCGGGCGATGACCACAGCCAGTTCACCCTCATAGTGCAGGTTCTTCGTCCAGCCTGGGTAAGGAATCGGGTCACCTGGACCACGCAAGGTGTTTAGTCCCTTAAGAAACAGTCCGGGTTCTTTGGGCAGGTCCAGAGCGCTACCCCCCATCTCCTGTATGTGCCTGGCATAATTCTTACCCACGCAGACAATCACCCTGGGTTCACAAGGTGCTAGCAGCGTAACATCGGAAAGGGTAGTGGTGTGACCAGTACGCTTTCCCATCATAGCGCTCAGTTGGAAGACCGCACCGCCTTCTAACTCTCCCCAGTGAATCCCGTCATAACTCTGATAGCGTACACGTTGCATAAATGACTCCTTAACCGTATTTCCTGCAAGTATACCGTAAAGTCTGCGTGCTCAGCACCAGGGTCGCTGCTCTAAAATAACAGCATGGCAAACATCGTTTCGTGCAAGGCCTGTAAGGCCAAAAACCGTCTGAAAGTCTCTCCTCAGGGACAAGTACCCGTCTGTGGGCGGTGCAGCGCGGCACTCCCCTGGCTGGTCAATGCCACAGACAGCAGCTTCAAGCAGGAGCTTCGCTCTGCTGTTCCGGTATTGGTCGATTTCTGGGCAGCCTGGTGTGGCCCTTGCCGCATGATTGCACCGGTCTTGGAAGGTATCTCCAGCGATTTGGCTGGGCAACTCAAAATCATCAAGTTAAATGTGGACGAGAACCCGCTGACTTCCGGAGAGTACCGCGTGCAGAGTATCCCGCTACTCATCTTGTTCAAAAATGGGGACGAGGTAGACACCTTTGTGGGTGCGCTGCCCAAAGCTACCATGATGCAGCGTCTTAAGCCCCACTTGTAGCTTTAGCCGTGTCGACTGCTGTCATCGCCGCTGCGAGCAGCACAAATCATTGGCACTAGCTGCGCAGTCAGGATCTGCTGAAGTGCTGATCTAAAAACTCGAGCTTTTCCAGCAGATGATGGCTTTGTCCCCCCTCATGTTTGTTGTAAGGGTAAACCCGAATCTGCTTGGCGCCGGCGTAATGATTGTAGGCAGCAAACACCGTCGATGGTGGGCAGATATCATCCATTAAAGCCACCGAAAACAGTGCTGACGCCTGGGCCTGGCGGGCAAAGTTCACGCCATCCATATAGCTTAGCGTGCGAAAGACCTGTTCAGTATGATGCCGATGAATCTTCAAAAACTGCTGTATCTCGCCGTAGGGATGACTGTCAATCAACTCTACAGCACGTTGAAAATGACATAGGAAGGGAACATCTGGCAGGCATAGCCCGATGCGTGGCTCGAGTCCGGCAACCGCTAGTGCCAGCCCACCTCCCTGACTGCCTCCGGTAACGGCAAGCCGCCCAGGATCTACCGCCTCATGGCTTAAGGCAGCTTCTACCGCACGTACTGCGTCGATTATCAGACGTCGATAGTAATAGCTTTCAGGACTCAAAATCCCCAGCGTCATAAAACCTGGCATGTGGGGGCTCGAGCCCTGGTCGGGGATATCGGCAGTGTCTCCATGCCGCCAGTTACTGCCCTGTCCACGGGTGTCCATGACTAAGTGGGCATAACCACAACTGGCATAGTGCAACCAGTCCGTTGGAAAACCTCGACCACCGCCATAACCGATGTATTCAACGATGCAAGGAAGCTTAGCGCTGCGCTCTTTAGGTAAAAGCAGCCAGCCTTTGATGGTCTGCCCAGCATAGCCAGTAAAACTGACATCGAAAGCCTCGACTGTTCTCAGGTGATAATTCACTGGTTCAAAATGAGCTTTAAGCGCATGGCTGCGGCTCTCCTGAAGACTGGTGGTCCAGAAGTCCTGGTAATCGTCAGGGCGGCCAATCTCAGGCTTGTAGCTGTGGAGTTGCTCGAGTGATAAGTCAAAAAGTGGCATAGGCGGCTCCCTTAAGAGGGTACTGTTTCTTTGACCATTTTAGCCTCCGGGTACCAAAAGTGAAGTATCCTTTGACCTGTGAGCAGGTTTTCGTTCATGATAGGTAGCATGATAGGGTCTTATAACCTTGCACAGGAAAAGCTGCTACGTTGCCTGATCATCTGGCTGGCTTTGCTAGCCACGATGTTCAGCATGGCACAGGGGAACGCCAACACCTACTATCAGCAGTGCCTGCGCTTTGAGGTAGTAGGGGATTATGAAACCGCCAAACAGAGCTGCCTGAACGCTTTGCAGCTTCAATCAGGCTTAAGTGCTGCCAGTCTGGCACTGGCCCGCATTGAATTGCAACTGGGCAATAGCAGTGCCGCCGAGCGCTTGCTGAATCAGGTGCGGCGCGACGCTCCCAGTGCCGAGGCGTATTTGCTGTTAGCTGAAGTAGCACTATCAGATAAGCGCTATGACGAAGCAGAAGCCGCGTTAGGCAATGCACGTGGCTATCTGGCAGATAACTACAACAATCAGATCGATGGGCGTCTTTACCAACTGGCAGGCCGCATTGCCGAAGCGCGCAACCAGTTTCAACTGGCCCTGGAACATTATCAGACTGCGGTCATGGTTGATAGGCTGGAACCAGCCTACCGAGTAGCGACGGCTGATCTGTACTTTAGACTGAGCGATCTGAATGCTGCCAGAGCGGTTCTTGAAGACTATCAGAGTTTTACTGGCGTCACTGATCACCCCGAAGTACTATCTATTTTGGGTCATATCAAGTGGTCACAGGGACAACTGGCCAATGCGGTGGCAGACCTCGAGAACGCGGTTAATCCGCCACGTGAGTTTGTAAGGAGTCGCGAAGCCAAAACGCAGGACCTGCAAGCACTCACGCTGATTTATTATGGGCAGGGCAATACCAGAGCTGGCAGTCTGGCCTTTCGTGAGGTCATGCGCAGCGGTACCTCTCCACTTGGCTATTTATTGCCCTTTTTGCCCTGGTTTGTGCTCCTGGTTGTGCTCTTGGGTCTACATCTGTGGGGTGAGAGCAAAATGCAGCCACGCAGTCTTACGACCGAAATGGAGAGCCCGATACTATGGAAAATGGGCGCTGTTTACAGCAGCTTATTCCTGTCACTCGTCGGAGCGGCTGCTGTCACTTTCATATTCAGCATACTGCGCTACAACAACTTTCTGGCAATCGTTACCCCCATTCAGCAAACTGATGTGCGCGCTGTGTTTCTTATTAGCCTGAGCCTGCTACTGACTGGCCTGAGCATCTGGCAGGTACGGAAGAATGGCTGGGAAGCTGGCGAGAAGCTCTTTGGTTCAGGAGAGCAGCTTCCACTAGGCATTCTGGCAGGTTTTGGCATGCTGGGCGCAACGCTGGCTTATCTACATTTTTTACCTGACATAGCCTTTTTTGGCGGCTTTTATCTGGATTTGTCACGCCTTACACCCCTGCTCATCGCGGCAGCAGTCCTGCTACCTCTGAGCGAACTGTTTTTTCGGGCGTTTGTGATGCCAACGCTGAGCAAGCGCTATGATTCAAACCTGTCCCTGCTGATTTCCGGTTCACTTTCAGCCCTGGTTTTGGGGATACCCATCTTGCTATTGCTCGCCCTTGGCCTGGCAGCGGCTGAGGTGTTCAGGCGCACTGGTAGTGGCGTAAACGCCCTGGTGGCTCACCTGATTTTGAATACAGGTCTGGTTCTGGGAGTAGCTTTTATCCCCTGGGTCAAGGGTTTGTTTGTGTAGCTTGCCCGTCAGAACGGCAAGCGCAAACCCAGTCGATACCAGAATCCCTGCGCGTAGCCCAGTGTGAGGCTAGCGGATAGCGGGGCAGCATAATTCAGGACGGTATCCGCGTTTAAGCTGATATCCGCCGCCACACCGACCGAGCCATCCAGCCACAGGTGCAGGCGCGGCTCGAGGCTTAGACGCTCAAATGCATAAAGCCCATCAGCGTAACGCCAAGCAACAGGCACAAAGTAGCGGTAGCCCAGGCTGCTGAGCGCTGCCCAGTCTTCAAGTCTTAGAGGTATGGGCGGTGCTTGTCGGTAGCCAAAGCGACCACTCAGGTGCAGCGTGCCAGGGAGGCCCAGTGGCGAAGCACTGGTGCTGGTGCTGGCGTCCAGCCATAGTCCCTGTGAGGGCTGAGTAGCTGTGGCGCTGGATATCGCCGTGAGAGCAAAGCTGGTGCCCCGGTTGCGGTAGCCCCAGGTATCGCTGCGTCCCTGACTGAGAACCGCTCGCAAGCTTGCCTCCAGCTTTAGATAAGGACTCGAGCTAAGCTGCACCAGACCCAAGCCAACTGAGACCTGAGCACGCCAGCTATCCAGGCTGTACCTGCCTATCAGCTGTACCTGAGCGCCCAGAGCTGTAGCTCGAGTGCTGTGCAGGTGTGCGCTGTGGGGCCACAGGCCAGCGCGTACCTGCACACCGAACGGGTAAGTGCCAAAGCCAGCAAGGTCAGTAGGGGCGCGGTAGCCATAGTGCAAGTTGGCATAGGCACCAGCGATATGCCCAAGCAGGCTGCTGTCATAGCCAGCCGTGAGAGCGTAGCTGTGCTCACCTGAATCATCCTGCCCGTAGAGGCTGGCTTCTAACTGCCAGTTAAAAGGGTTGAAGCCCAGGTTGGCAGCGCCTGGCAGCCAGCCATAAGGGCGCAGGCTAGACACAGGAGAATAGGGCCTGAGTTCAGAGCTTGAGGGCTCGAGTGCCAAGCTGGCGGGAAGTGGCTGCCAGCCAAACTCACGAGGCCGACTTAAACCTTCCAGGTAGGCCAGATTATAGCCGCTGGCCCCCAGGCTTTGGTAAATGATATCGCGGCCGTTGCTGGTCGCTGCAAATGCACCTCCCAGACTGTTACTGAGCTGCTTCAGCTCAGCACTTTCGGTATCCAGACTGTAGAGGTTAAAGCTCTGTTCACGATCAGACTGAAAGATAATTGTCGTTTCGTCAAGCCAGGTGGCTGAAAGGTCCTGAAACCTGTCCTGATTGAGAAATACCAGCACATTATTTTCAAGCAAGGCCAGATCTACAAAACCTTCGCGCCAGATGCTCAGTACCATGCGGCCTGCGAAACTGACATCAAGCCCGACGATGTGCATGGCTTCTGGAGCTTGCCAGACGAGGGTGCTGTCACCCGCACACCACTCATAGAGGCTCGAGCGCTCCGCTTGCACATCCCGTACATAGAGGATGCAGCCCGTCGGCAGAGGTGTTGGAAACTGCGCCCTGGCACCGCTGCTGAGACGTGTCTCGAGACCGGTAGCTATGTCTAGTTCGAAAAGCTCACGGTAGCTGCTACCAGCTTGCGGATAGATGCGGCTGTAGATCAGTCTGCCATCATCCAGCCAGCGCAGCCGATCAGTAGCCGTATCTGTCAGGATGACGCGCTGCTCGAGCAGTTCACCATCTTGCCAGTCGGCAAGCATGATGGCGGCGGGTGAAGCGACCCAGGCAAGACGACGACCATCAGGGCTAAAGCTTGGTGCGCGAATCGACCAGCCCGAGTTTGTGAGGAGCGTTTCAGCAGCGTATTCTCCAATATCAGCCAGAACGGCGTGTCTAAAAGCCTCCCACTCGGCTGCCAGTTCTGTACCTACAGCCTCCTGCCAGGCGCTGCTGAAGGCTTTGGGCAAGAACCCTTGGTTGTAGTAGCGCAAGGTCTGCTTAAGAGCTTCAAAGCCATAATGCTCAATCAGGAAATCCACAAATCTCACACCCAGCAGGTACTGAGCCAGACCTGCGGGCCAGTTACTGTAGGTAGCGAGGCTGACCTCCGCCAGCGAGGGCCAGTCATCACTGGCAGCCATGGTTGCCAGCAGACCAAAGGTCACGGCGTCATCGCGGCGACCTCCTTCGGTGTACTCAGACTCGACCCAGGTCGCAATACCCTCTAAAAACCAGGCAGGTGGAACAGAGGCGACAGCTTCACCGACCAGTCCCAGCCTGAAGCCGGTTTCAGCAGCAGGTGTTTCAGTAAAGCCAAGCTGGGTGATGTGCGTCAGCTCATGTAGCAGTAGCAAATAGAGGTCGCTTTGGGCGCCAAAGCCCAGAGCCGCACTGTTCGGGAAAAGAGGCCGCAGGGCAACTGTAGGGCGCGGGAGCGACAGGGCAAAGGCGTTGTAGATATCGGTGTTTTCCTCGAGGCGAATGACAATGGGCTCAGAAGGCAAGCCAAACAGAGGTTCCAGTACATCCAAAGCAGCCTCAGCCGCGGTTATTATGTCTCTGGCAAAGGGCTCGAGCGCCTCATTGGCAAAAACCACGCGGATGCGCTCGCTGGAAAGTTCCTGATAAGCGAAAGACTGCCCCAAAGCCAGCAGACAAAGATGCAGACAAAGAT
>CAZZPQ010000065.1:0-17848 GCA_964655595.1 uncultured bacterium | reverse complement strand
TAACAAGGTAACTGTACCGGAAGGTGCGGTTGGATCACCTCCTTTCTAAGGAGTCATTAGAGGGTTCATCTACAGATGTAACCCAAAACAGATCTTGCAAACTGGATTTTTGGATGTTCATCAAGCACCCGCAAGGGTGCTTTTTTATTTTATGCTAAGGTGCAGATGGTTAACGTAAAAGTCAAACTCGAGCTCAGTGATATTAAAGCGCGACTCAAAGCTCTCACCCTGCCCGAAGTTGATGCCATTGTCGGTATTGCGACGGGTGGGAGTTATCCTGCCACGTTATTGGCCTATGAGACGGGTTTGCCACTGCACATGATAAGGATCAATTACCGCGCCCCAGATAACAGGCCTCAGCGCCCAGAGCCTGCGCTACTCGAGGGGTCGATGGATGATTTACCCAAGCGACTGTTGCTTGTTGATGATGTGAGTGTCAGTGGTCAAACACTCGACTTAGGCAAAAGCCTTCTGAAAGATCATGAAATTGTAACCCTGGTACTGAAGGGCAAGGCTGATATTGCACTGTTTGATATTCCCAGTTGTGTTCACTGGCCCTGGAACGCTTCATGAAGCCCCAGGCGCTGATTATTATGGGTGTGGCAGGTAGCGGCAAAACTACAGTGGGTGAAGCGCTAGCCGACAAGCTAAACTGGCAGTTTGCCGATGCGGATAACTTTCATCCAGCAGAAAATGTTGTTAAGATGTCGCAGGGAACCCCGCTCACTGATACTGACCGCCAACCCTGGCTTTTTGCTCTGCAACAGCACATCCAGTCGTGCCTAGAGAATGGGCAGTCTTTGATAGTGGCCTGTTCAGCCTTAAAGCAGCACTACCGCGATATTCTCAGAGCTGCGGATCCGCGAGTCAGTTTTGTTTACTTAAAAGGTAGCTATGAGTTGATTTTAAGTCGTATGCAAGCCAGAACGGATCATTTTATGAAGCCGGAAATGCTTCAAAGCCAGTTTGTAGTGCTCGAGGAGCCCGCAAACGCCCTAACGATTGAAATCGCTGCTGACACAGAGGCGATTGTGCTGAGTATTATGGAAGCGCTAAAGTTGTAAGTGCAAGAAAAGGAGTGAATCGTGGCAGAACATGGTGCTGATATCGGTCTGATTGGTCTGGCCGTCATGGGACAGAATCTGGTCTTGAACATGAATGACCACGGTTATAGTGTGAGTGTCTATAATCGTACCACGCAGGTTATGAATGAGTTTATCGAAGGACCTGCTAAAGATACCCAGGTACAGGGATACGCTGAGTTGAAAGATTTTGTTGCGAGCTTAAAACGTCCGCGCCGCATTATGCTGATGGTGCAGGCAGGCGCAGCTGTGGATAAGGTGATTGCCAGTCTCGAGCCCTTTTTGGCGGCAGGCGACATCATCATCGATGGTGGTAACTCTAACTATCTCGACTCCACTCGCCGAACCAAAGAACTGCGTGATAAAGGACTGCGGTTTATCGGCACAGGTGTCTCCGGTGGTGAAGAGGGGGCGCGCTTTGGTCCCAGTATCATGCCGGGTGGTGACCCGGAAGCCTGGCCTTTTGTCAGAGATATTCTGCAGGGGATTTCAGCTAAGGTAGACGGGGTTCCCTGTTGTGACTGGGTCGGTGAAGATGGTGCTGGACACTACGTCAAGATGGTGCATAACGGCATTGAGTATGGGGATATGCAACTTATTGCTGAGGCGTACCAACTGATGAGTGATTTGCTCGGGATGTCAGCGGATGAGCTGGCGCAGGTGTTTGCCCGCTGGAACAAGGGCATACTGGATTCTTATCTGATCGAGATTACTGCAGACATCTTTAGCGTTCGCGATGATGACGGTGAGCCGGTTGTTGATAAAATCCTGGATAGCGCTGGGCAGAAGGGTACGGGTAAGTGGACCAGTGTCAATGCGCTCGAGGAGGGCATTCCCCTGACCCTGATTTCGGAAGCTGTCTTTGCGCGCTTTCTATCAGCTTTAAAAGACGCACGCCTGGTCGCTGCTGAAGTGTTGCAGGGTCCTGAGGGTCAGAAGTTTGATCAAGAGAGCTTTGTCGCCGACTTGGAGCAGGCCCTGTACGCTTCTAAGATCATTAGTTATGCGCAGGGCTATATGCTCTTCAAAGCTGTTGCCGAGACGTATGGCTGGCAACTCAATTATGCGGGCATTGCCCAGATGTGGCGTGGTGGCTGCATCATTCGGAGTCGCTTTCTGGCTGACATTATGGAAGCCTATGAGTCTGATACCGAGCTTTCTAATCTGCTGCTAGCACCATTTTTTAAGGACGCTATTCACAAGGCTCAGCTTGCCTGGCGACGGGTTATTGCCCAGGCGGTAAGCGCAGGTGTACCTGTACCAGCGATGAGCGCCGCACTTAGTTTCTATGATGGTTACCGCTCGGCTAAGTTACCAGCTAATCTCATACAGGCTCAGCGTGACTACTTTGGGGCGCACACCTATGAACGCCTGGATAAACCCCGTGGGGAGTTTTTCCACACCAACTGGACAGGAAGCGGTGGTGCAGTGACCTCTCGCACCTACAATGCTTAGGTCAAAAGCAAGAGCGAATAAGGGAAATAGAGGGAGATGATAAACTCATTGCTCGTTGCTTTTTTGGCTCAATGGCTAACAGCTTATACCGGTTCCGGATAAATTGTTGGGTTTATCCCAATGATTTATCCCGAGCAGGGCGTTAGGAGGCGGGGAAGCACTTTTCAAATCTGTAATCAATTTATCGGGCTCGGTATTGGCTGCGTATTCGACCTTATCAGGAACTGGTATCAGGTCACGACCTTATCTGGTTTTAATCTTGATGTGATCGAGTAACTTTTGTATATCACGCCATCGCAGACGGCTATTGACCTTGTCGGCATAGTGAAAATCAAAGGCGTCGCCACCTGTAAACTTTGCCAGCACCAGGTCAAAATCCATTCGTGAGCGACCGAGTGACTGATAAAAGACCACCGAGGCACCCAGATCGTTTTCAAAGCGGTAGATGCGCTGTCGCCAATCTTCAAATAGTCCCTGCAAGGGGCGGTAGGTATCCCAGCTGATACCCAAAAGACGATACTCCCCGGTATAGACCAGGTGATCCTGATGGCGGTCGTTTAACTCATACAACAACTCGAGCTCGTCCATACTCGATTTTAGCGAAGCAAAAATTATCCGGCTGTGAAAAGCCTTAACTAAATCTTGATTTTCCTTGAGACATACTTTACAGTTGGCAAGCTATGATCGATTTCTGAATACGACCTTCTTGTGTCAGGCATAGCCAAAACCGCTGCAAATACCGGATGCCGAAGCTGGCAAATCACTTGCAGACTTCAAAGTTATTAGACTTCTTGCGAAAGTATCAACTGAGCAATCTCTAGGCCGAAAACCATCGTTATCCAACTGGACTTCTGCAAGAGGCCTATTCAAATCCTACGCAGTGTCATTTAGTTGCGTATTCAGATAAGCTGCTACATCGGCTTGCTCGGACTTAAGAATGGTATTCAGCCAGGCGTCCCGTTCAAATGCTAGAACGCGCAGATCCCAGACATCGGTAGAAAGCTCTGCTGTGATTGGCTCGAGAGTCACCGAACTGCTCGAGGCGCGCATATAGCTCTGGTGTCTGAGTTCTGTATTATAGTTCCAGAAAGCTACGGTTACAAAGTCATAGGTCTTGCCTTGATGGACACTGATAAAGCCAAGTCCATAATGATGTGGACTGCTTGCTGGTTGTGGTAGAAAACTCAGGGCGCTGTGTTTGGCGGTTTCAATAAGGTCGGGGTTGAGTGCCTTGTCCTGATGCCGAATGCTGTAGATTTTTAGACGCCAGCCCTCGGCACTATGAATGCCAAGGCAGTCAATATGGCGTGCCTGATAGGATTCCGTTAGCATAACGTCAGTATACAAGGTCCTGGTAATTGGAAGCATTTCTACGAAGCGTCTTTAAGGAGGCTCCTGGCGACCCGTGGGAGTCGAAAGCTAAGCGTCCGGACGACTTAATACCAGTTCAGGATAAATCGTTGGGTTTATCCCGAGCAGAGCGTTAGGAAGCGGGAAGTGCTTTTTATAATCTTTCCGTTTTATTCCTTAAAGAACTAAACGTTGTCTTGGACCATTGAAACAGATACCAAGGCCGATTGGAACGATTAAACTCGCCTGGAGTTTATGAAGTGTATTTTCGGACTTGGTATTAATTCTTTAACCAATTTATCGGCCTCGGTATAAGGCTTTATCGTGGGACTGCTGCAAAAAAACAAGGCTAAGGGGTTGATCCTTAGCCTTGTTGGGGTATCACTATGGAGGGTTAAAAATACCGCTGTAGGGCATCCTGAGCCGGGCCATAGCCCAAACTCACAGACTGTTGCCAGGCTTCCTGCGCGGCATCACGACGGTTTTGGGCCAGCAGTGATAGGCCAAGATGGTAAAAAGCCTCGGCGTCTTGAGGATTATCTTCGAGTATGAGTTGGTAAACCAGTTCAGCGTCACGGTAACGCTCTGACTGGAAGTAGGCTGCACCAAGATTGGCCCGCGCTTCAACGCTCATGGGGTCAAGCTGAACGGCACGCTCGAGGTATTGAACAGCCTGCAGGTAATTTTCAAGCTGGTATTCCGCCAGACCTGCCCAGAGTTGTGCCAAAGCGTCGTCTGCTCTTATCTGCAGAGCGTTGTCAAAGGCGCGAACGGCAGCACTATAGTTGCCAAGGAAATACAACGAACGTCCGATAATGCCATAAAGCTGCTGGGCTTCGGCGCCACCATTGAAGCGCTCGAGAGCAGCTTCGGCTGTGCCCAGTGCTGCATCAAATTGTCTCAGTTGTTCATAGGTGCTGGCAAGTGCCAAATGCGTCTCAGCACTCTCAGCATTCAGGTTGAGTGCCTGTTGCAAAGCGAGTTGGGCTGAGGCAGCCTGTTTATCTTCAAGATAACTGACACCCAGGTGATACTGTACTTGCCAGTTATTGGGGTTGGCAGCTGCTGCACGCTGAAATGAAGCCAGTGCTTCAAGTGGACGTCCCAAATCGCGCTGCAAGAGTCCCAGCTTCAGCAGCAAACTAGCTTCAGCTTGTGCATCTGCTGTACCTGCTGCTTTGCGCAAGGCGCGTTCGAGCGCCCGCAGGGCAGAGTCAATCTGCTCTTCCTGCACGTAGATATCGGCAATTAAGGCACTTACGCGGTAATCGCTCGAGCGGCTTTCCAGTTCGGTCAGACCAGGGAGCGCCTCAAGACCCTTGCCAGCAAAATACAGGGACTCGGCCTGCTGGTAGGCTAGCTCGGCATCATCCGGACGTAGTTCAAGCGCCGCAGAATAAGCTTCGGCTGCGCCAGAAAAATCCTCAATCCGCTTGAGTTGACCAGCCAGACCCAGGTAAGCATTGACCTTTTGCTCGAGGCTGGCCTCAGGCTCGGCTTCCTCGATAGCACGGCGAAATGCCTGTGCTGATTCATCAAAGCGCCGCAGTTTCGCCAGTGTTACAGCGCGGTTAAAGTGTCCGTCAAAGCGGTCCGGGTAAAGCCGGGCAACCTCACCAAACTCAAAGAGGGCAGCGGCAAAGTCACCGCGTTCATACTCGCTTAAGCCCAAACCAAAATGCGCGTCACCCGAGAGATAATCCAGAGCGATGGCCTCATAAAAGCTCTCGGCAGCTTTGTCAAAAGCGCCCATGGCAAAATACGCATTGCCCAGGTTGATCCAGGCTTCAACACTGTTTGGTGTTGTTTTAACGGCTTGCTCCAGGCTTGCCAGGTCGGTCTGAGCGAATGCCACTGCCAGCAGCGACACCAGTGCCAGACTCCTAAGCGCGTTCCTGATTTTAATCATACCAATGCCTCCTACGTAAGCTGTGATGATCACCGCTTGACCGTAAATCATACCTTCAGTTTAGACTCAGACATCTGAGAGTCGTGTGAAATCTCATGCAAAGCCTTATGCTGTCGGTAAAAGTGTTATTTTTCCGGCACGTTGCCCCAGCGCCAACTGACCGCAGGCCCCGCCGGCATCGCGCCCACGGCTAAAGCGCACTGAAACTGTAAGACCAAGCTGCTCAAGCTTGCGCTGAAAGGACTGAATCGTTTTAGTGTCGCTCGAGACAAAGCCTGATGCCTGCCAGGGATTAAAGGGTATCAGATTGATATGTACCTTGAGTCCTGCAAGCCGCTTGGCCAATAGCTCAGCCTGCCAGAGCGCATCATTGATGCCTTTTAGCATGGTGTACTCAATTGTGATACGGCGCTGCGTGCGACTTTGCCAGTCGTGCAGTGAGGCGATGATGTCAGCTAGCGGATAAGCGTGGGCAGTGGGAATAATACGCTTACGCGTTTCTTCATCGGGTGCATGAAGACTGATGGCAAGTACAAGAGCTAAGCCTTCTTCGGTCAGTCGTCGGATACGGTTGGGTAGGCCCACGGTCGAGAGGGTAATCCGCCGAGGCGACATGTCAAGTGCAACTGGATCAATCATGGTGCGTATGGCAGCAAGGGCATTATCATAGTTCAAAAGCGCTTCGCCCATGCCCATCAGTACCGCATTGCGAATCTCACGGGGAGCAAAGCCCTCCTCCCAGGCAACGGCCAGCAGCTGACCCACCATTTCAGCAGTGCTGAGGTTGCGACCAAAGCCCAGTGCACCCGTCGCACAAAAGGCGCAGCCTGCCGGACAGCCCACCATCGAGGAGAGGCAGATAGTTTTCCTGTTGGCATAGGGCATGTACACTGCTTCAGTTTGTTTGCCATCCTGCAAGGTAAAAAGGTAGCGTACCGAAGCGTCCTGTGAGGGAAACCTGGCTATCTCGGTAAAGGGGTTGATAGTGTAGTGCTCGCTCAGATGTGTTCGCCAGTCCTTGGGCAGATTGGTCATGGCGTCAAATGAGCTTGCGCCTTGTACATAGAGCCAGTGTGCCAGTTGTTGCTGCCGAAAAGTTGCCTTATCCGGGCTAGGCAATTCACCTACAGGCATACCCAGGAGGCTGGGTTTTGGGCTTTGTGGGGCTTGTAGCTCGAGTTCCATCTGATTTAACTCTAGCATTCAGCGGCAGCGCCCAGGGTGATACGAGGCTGAAAGCTGTTCACTATCAGGACAAATTTTCTGGCTTTGGTGACTGTTATACCGAGCCCGATACATTGATTAAAGATTTGAAGAGCAGTTCATCGGATCCTAACGCCCTGCTCGGGATAAATCCTTGCGTTTATGCCCATGAGTTACCTGGAACTGGTATTACTTGGTAATCTTAATGTGAATAACCAGAACTGCCATCAGGCTGTCTGGCCTGGCATGATTCCCGATGAATCAATTCTGTAGCGAGTTCCAGGTGTTTGGCTGCACTATCTGGGCGGTGAATTTTCTCGATCAACAACTCGACTGCCAGTTTGCCCATTTGCTCGAGCGGCTGCCTGACTGTGGTGAGTTTTGGATAGCTTGTTGCAGCTTGTGCGATATCATCAAAGCCAATAACAGAAATGTCGCCTGGGATTTTGAAACCGGCCTGGTGGATGGCCGCTATGACCCCAAAAGCTGACAGGTCATTCGAAGCAAAGATGGCTGTGGGTCTTTGGGGAAGTGCCAGGAGTTGTTGAGTGGCCTTATATGCTTGTTGAAATTGGAAATCCCCCTCCACTACCAAGGCTGGCTGCCATTTTATACGGGCACTGCTGAGAGCAGCTTTATAGCCTGCCAGACGTTCTCTGGCAGAGTTAATCGTCATGGTACCACTGACAAATCCAATATGCCTGTGCCCAAGCGCAATGAGGTACTGGGTAGCTTCATAGGCGCCCTGAAAGTTGCTGCTGTTGACACTGCTACTTCGTCCACTGGGATCAAGTTGATCAATCAGAACATAAGGGAAGCGGCTCTGGTACAAAATCTCGAGGTAGTCCTGTATTTCTTCCTCAAAATCCATCGAGGGGACCATGAGTAGTAATCCATCACTCAGGTTGCCTAGAGTAGTAACTATCTGTGCTTCCTTACCTTTTTTGTGGCGTGTGGTATATACCATCAGGTCATAACCCCTAGCACTCAGAGCTTCATCGATACTCTGAGCAAGTTCAACACTGTAACCAGTGTCAAGACTAGGCATTAACATACCGATGATCTGGGATTTGCCACCAGCCAGACTACGGGCCTGCACATTGGCTACATAGCCGAGATCGTTGGCAGTTTTTAGTACTTTTTGGCGGGTTGAAGACTTTATAAACGTAAAACCGTTCAAAACTCGTGAGACAGTTGAAGAAGATACACCAGATGCTCTGGCTACATCAAAAATCGTGACGTTTTTGGGTTGATTAGCTGCCATAGTTTATCAGAATTGTAAAGCGATTCCTAATACTTTTGCAAGCGCTTGCAAAAGTATTGCTTTTTGTGTACAGTGAAAGTACTGTTGAAACAAGCCCCACAAAGGGTGCTAAATGAGCAAAGGGAGGTACTATTAATCCTTTGGTGTTGTCTTGGTAGCAGGTTGACTGAATACTTCTGGTTAGGAGGAAATAATGAAAACGGCAAGAGTGCTTTTGGTTTTGGCCCTATTGATCATGGGTATTGCGCAGGCTCAGGATACGGTACGGGTACTGCGGCTTACAGGAACGGATGCTTTTCCAGCCTGGTTTGATAGCCTTGCTGCACAATTTACCCAGGATACGGGCATTCCTGTTGTTGTTGAAGAACTTGAAAACGAGGACTTTAAGAAAAAGCTGCCCACTCTGCTGCAAACCAGAGAAGCGCCGCACATCTTTTATAGTTGGGGTGGTGGGGTCTTTTATGAGCAGGCTGCCGCTGGCGTCACCCGCGACACGAGTGCATTAATGAGTGTTGACTTTTTGAGCACTCAGTCCGTGGCTGGTATAAACGCCTTTACTGTAGATGGTCAAATCATGGGCATCGCGCACCTGGTATCACAGGTAGGCTTTTTTTACAATCGGGACTTGGTTGACCAAGCTGGGGTGGACGTTGAGACAATAAAAACCTGGGATGACTTTCTGGCAGCGGTGCAACAAGTCAAGGATGCCGGCATTACGCCAATTGCGGCTGGCGGTGCCGATAAATGGCCACTGCATTTTTACTGGTCTTACCTGGCGATGCGTATAGCAGGGCAGGACGATATGGCGGCTGCCAGACGAGGTGAAGGTGAAGGTTTTGCGGCTGAAGCCTTTGTACAGGCTGGTGAAGAGTTCAAGCGCCTGATTGATTTACAGCCCTTCCAGGCAGGCTTTGAAACAGCAACCTACGGTGTTGCCTCGGGTTACTTTGGTGATGGTAATGCCGCTTTTCATCTGATGGGCAATTGGGATATCGGGAATCAGGCAGGTAATTCAGAGAGCGGTGAAGGGCTCAGTGAAGCACAGCTTGGCTTTTTTAGTTTCCCGATAGTAGAAGGTGGTGCAGGTCGTGCTACGGATACGCTGGGCGGCATCAACGGCTTTGTATTCAGTAAGGATGCCCCAGATGAGGCCGTGCAATTCCTGCAGTACTTTGCAAGTCCAGCCAATCAACTCCAGGCCGGCGAAATGGGCCTGTACATTCCGCTTGCAGTTGGTGCCGATGTTGGTGTTGTCAATCCGATTCTCGCCCAGATTTCTCGTAATCTGGCTGAATCCCAGTGGCATCAGATATTTTTGGATCAGGATCTGGGTGCTGATGTGGGTGGGGTTGTGAATGATATCTCCCTGCGCCTTGCAACCAATTCGATTGATCCGGCAACGGCAGCAGAACTCGTTCAGGAAGCTTGGGAATTGCGGTAAGACACTAGGTTCGGTAAGGAAAAGGGAAGTGCGCTTTCCTTTTCCTTGCGACTACTATGGCTACAGTTTCGGAACAAAATAGAGGGTCGACTTCTCGACAGGTGTCTGCTGAAGGCAGGAGGCGTTATGCGTCACTTTTGATTCTGCTCTTGCCAGCAGTCGCGATCTTTACTATGTTCGTCGTTATTCCGGTCATTGGTGCAGGTTATATGAGTCTGTTCAAGTACAGGGGCTACGGTCCACTTGTGGACTTTGTGGGTTTCGATAACTATATCAATATCTTTACCAGGCGGACGTTTAATGCTTTTTTTCAACCTGCTCTGATCAATACTGTGTTATTGCTGGCCACCTCACTCTTTCTTCAGTTGCCGCTGGCTTTACTATGCGCTCTCATGTTGTACAAAGAGTCTTTTGTGAACAGCGTATTTCGCTTGATCTTATTCTTGCCGTTTATCCTTTCCGAAATTGCTTCCGGCCTTATCTGGGTCTTTATGCTGGATGGGCGCAATGGTGTATTGGCTCCACTCTATGAACGGTTTTTGGGTGGCCCCTACTTTATTCTGGCAGACCAGAACTGGGGATTTGTTGCCGTGCTTGTGGTACTTATCTGGAAATATTTCGGTTACCATATGATTATTTATATTGCAGGTTTACAAGGCGTGCCCAAAGAACTGCTGGAGTCAGCCCAGATTGATGGCGCTTCGAATCTGCAGAGCATTTTCTATATCAAGATTCCGCTGATTTCGCATGCTCTTAAGCTCTCGGTATTTTTTGCACTGCTGGGTTCTTTGCAGGTTTTTGACCTCATTATCGGGCTTTTTGGGGCGTCACCCCCAGAGAATGCCCAGACCTTTGCCACCTTTATCTATGAGTGGGGATTGTCGCGCCGGCAGCAGTACGGAATTGCCTCGGCTGCAAGTATCATGCTCTTTGGTATTTGTATGGCAGTGGGATTTACCTATCAGTATTTTGTTATGGGGGAGCAAAGTATGTTTCGGCGAAAGGCTCGAGCATGAGGCATCTGGGTTCAGTTTTAAAATACACCTTCTTGACAGTTTTTTCCGCTTTTGTGTTAGTGCCAATCGTTGCAACTTTTCTGGGAGGGTTTAAATCGAATGGTGAGCTTAGAGTCAATCCTATAGGAATTCCCAGAGAGTTCAGGCTCGAGGCCTATGTGGACATAACCAGATCGTCCCTTACCTGGAGCTACGCCTATAACTCATTAAAAGTCGCGTTATTGACAGTGGTTTTGGTACTCATTGTGTCTTCAATGGCTGCTTTTGCCTTTAGTCATGTGAAGTTTGCTGGCAAGAATGCTGTCTATGCTTATCTCTTGCTGGGGCTCATGTTCCCTTTAGCAGTCGCCATTGTGCCACTGTTTACCATCATCAATAATATCCTTGATATCTTCAATACCCACTGGGCGATTATCTTGCCGCAGGTTGCTTTTGGCATAGGCGCTGCGGTGCTATTCTTTCGGGCATTTTTTGAGAGCTTACCTTACGAACTTTTTGAAGCTGCCAGAGTTGATGGGATTAGCTATCTTGGGTTTTATACCAGGTTTATTTTGCCCTTATCCACTCCAATTCTGGCAACTGTCGGTGTATTGACACTGGTGACCTCATGGAACGCCTTTTTGTTGCCCCTCATCATGCTGGGTACTGACAAAAGCCTTCATACCTGGCCTTTGGGACTTATGAACTTTCGGGGCGAGTTTACCGTTGAGTGGAACCGCATTTTGGCGTTTATCTCGCTAAATCTCTCACCTGCCATCATATTTTTCTTATTGGCTCAGCGGTATATTGTGGCAGGTTTAACGGGTGGCTCCGTCAAGGGCTAAGCGTCCAGCCAAGCTGCCGCGCGTAACTCGCCCCGTCGTAGTAGAGTCGCGCTTCCTGAATTACAGCGTCTTTAAGTTCGTAGATAATCATCATCGGCACCTCGATAAAGCGTCCGGTGGGTTCCCGTCCGAAGAGGGGACCCGTATTGGTTCCCTTGAAAGTAAACTCCATGATTACACGATTGCCAATGGCTGTAAGGCTGCGCGTTTCGGGTACGGCATCCGGGAAACCCTCCACGTAGATGCTGCGAAACATCGCGCCAATCGCTTCGCGTCCTACAAGTGGTTCCGGTAGGGTCATGTCATAAAAGTGAGCGTCTGCGGAGTAGTACTTGCCGTCGTGGGTTTGAAAGTAGCCCTCGAGTGCTGCCAGATTGCCATCGACCTGTTTATCTTGCGTTTTTACGAGCATGCTTGCCTCCTGGTTGATTAGTAGATATGGTCGGTCTGCATGTGTCTGCTCTCAGTGGTTCTTGAGAGGTTACGGAACTCCAGAGTACGTATTTATCGGCCGCTAAATCTGCTTATCCTTTCTTACTGAGCTCGGGATGTATCGTTGGGTCAATCCAACGATACATCCAAAATTAGGAAAAAGCTCGTATCCAGGTCGTGGAATCATTTGAGATTCTGATGCAGAAACTCTGCCACAATCGTCAGGTTTTTCTTTGGCGTACCACTCGCTGTTGGATACGCTAGGCATAGATTTCGCATTACATCTCGGTTGTAGCTCAAAATTGAAGGACCTTCGTGCCCAAGTTCAAGTACGCCAAGTAGTCGGCAGCGTTGCAGATGCGTTGTTTCACCCGTATCACCCGTGTTATCAATTTCATGACTACCGCCAACAATATGTGCCGCCTCATGAATATAAGTTCCCTTGAGCCAATCCGCTGTTGCACTCAATAATCCTACCCAGGCCATTGCCCACTTATTATTGTTGTTGATTGCGCCATTTAAACTGCCACGTGCTGCGCAACCTCCGCCATAAGCATTGGTCCAGAGCGTCTTGTACATGTTGTCTCCCTCGTACTTACCTTTAAAGAGTTCAACAATATGAAAGAAGAAACTACTTCCGTCTTCATTATTGTCACGACATCTGTCCTCTTGATAGTGATCTTCGTTGTCAGGATCAAGCTTGCTTTGATCCGCTTCACTTAGCCCAACCAGCTTATCAACTACTGTACGTACGCTAAAGCTGCTATTGCTCCAGTCCCCTGTTGCATCGTCAAGATGCAGTGAAAAGAAACCCCATACACTGTTTTGTCGATTGACTGCTGATTCCACGTAGCCATATGCTTCTGGGATTAACCACCGTTCATCCTCAGGTAAATCTACCCGATAGATAGTCTGATCGAAAATAGCTGTTACATAGAGCTCAGACTTCCAGGGGTCATCCAGAAAATGATGTTGAGGTCTCAGTATTTGCGGTTGTCCTGCCTGGCTATGAGTATGCACGTGGGGATAACCATGTGTCAGATCAGGATTAAAGTGAAGACCATTGTAAAGAATATAGGTTTCATCCACCTGACTGAGCAGTTGATCGACCCGCGCTGCTGGATACTGAGGGTAAAGTAGAATGCCTAAACCTTCAAGGATGCTGGGGTAGGTCACTGCGTCACCAAAATAACTACCTGAAATTTGACCGTTAATTACTGCCAGCTCTGAAGCCTGAAACCGTGTTTCGTCGCGGAGTTGACGTGCTGCAACTGTAGGAGACTTTCTGATTTCATCCAGAAGTTCACGGAATGCCTGTTCACCAAGATCGGGTAGGCCTTGGAAGGTGAGGCTTGGACCCAACAGCCCGGCATCCTCAACCCGAAGTTCTTTGCCACCATCAAGATCAGTCAATTCCAGACCATAATCATCTGAGCGGACGTTGTGGTGATAGACCGTCCATTGGTAATTACTTACTAATCCACTGACGTCTATTACCGGTAAGGATACATAGGTTGGTCGTGTGGCTAGGTCAGGATTTTGGGCGGTGTTACCTGCCAGCTCACGTAGTGTGGCAACGACCTGACTATCTTCAAGATTGACCAGGCGGTACTGTTTAAGCTCGGGGAATGCTCGAGCTATTGCCTGACGTAGTTCACGCTGTGGTGACATGGGCGCAGGCTTAAACGGTGTACGCGTCCTCTGCAAGGTGAAGCTCGAGCCACCGTAAGCCGTGGTAGAAACTCTGACGCTGCTCAGCTGACCAGCACCAGCCAGTTCGGTCGTTACCGTCACGGGTGAGGTTTGTCTGCTTGACTTGCCGTAGTACACTCCTGCAGTATTGAGACTATTGTCGATGATGAGACCAGCCTCACGGCTATCGGTATTGAGCAGATAGAAGCCCGCAGGACGGTCCGTCCTTGCTCTTTCTGCAGTAAAGGTATGGCTTCTCCCGCTGGCTGTCAACGTCCCCTGCCAGACCCCATTACTAAGACTCGCCTCCAGCGTCATATCCCAGCCACCGGGTGTTGTAGTGATGCTAGTGCCAGCAACGGTTCCTTCAAACCAGCCAGTGAGCGCTTGCCAGCTTTCCTCCTGACCACAGGTGTAAGCCGTGAAGGTGTTTCCGTCTATAACCAGCGCAATCAGCGCGTCTGTCCCTTCAATCTGCCCCACAAAGACATTGCTATCTGTTGTGAGGGGTGGTTGCTTATCCTGAATTGTGTCAGCACAGGCTGCCAAAAGCAGCAACACTGCTGCAAAACCATAAAGCCACCTTAATTTCATACCGACCTCCTTGTTCCTTTGATTGAAAGCTATCCTTAAAAAACCCATACCGACGATTGAGTAACCTCCTTTGGCCTGGTATACCCAAGACCATAAACAAACAGGCGTTACACGAGCGTTACATGCTTTTGTTGTCAATCACTCACCTTATACCGAGCCTGATACATTGATTAAAGATTCGAAGAGCAATCCCCGCCTCCTAACGCTCTGCTCGGGATAAATCATTGGGTTTATGCCCATGATTTACCTGGAACTGGTATTACAACTATTTGCTACCTGGATAAACCACTATACAACTGTTTGCTCAGTCAAGCGTTTCACAAGGCTAATCATTTAGCCCAAGCCTTGGTGTAGACTACACAACGCGATGGGTCAAGTACTTCAGGGACAACTCAGTGATGGTGTACTTGCCAACCTGCTTCAGTTTATCTCTATGAATATGGGTACTGGCTGTCTGCTATTACGTCACCCACAAGGCGCTCAGGGTTATGTGTTTTTTGAAGCAGGTGAAATCCTGCACCTGAGCCTGGGGCAAGCCGAACAAAGCGGCGTAATTACTGATACTGCGGCGCTTGCGGTGCTTCTTGGCTGGCAGGAAGGGCGCTTTGAATTTCGTCATGGCGTACCCAGTCCGGTACGTAGTATGTCCAGCTCTCTCAGTCAGGCCTTGCTTGAAGCTAGTACCCGCAAGGATGAACTCATGCGTGACGGTAATGCAATACTCTTTGCAGATAGTATTTTGCAGGCAAGACTGGGGAAAGACAGCAGCGTAAATGTCAGCATTCGGGGCCTGAAAGTACTCAAGCATTTTGACGGTCATAAAACCCTTGCTGACCTTGCTAGGCTGCTGGATATGCCCATTGCCGAAGTTATCCTGGCAGCGCAGGAGCTGCACAGGCAGGAGCTGGTCGAGTTACAGGCAGTCGATGTCCCTGGTTCTTTTATGCAGGATCTCAGACGCCACTTGACTCAGCGCCTGGGACCTATTGCCAACGTAATTTTTGACGAAACACTGGACAATCTGGGTATATCTTCAGGCAAGCTGCCCACGCGCCTGCTCAAAAAGTTCCTGGGCCAGCTTAAAGCGCAGTTGTCCCAGACCGAGTGGCAACAGCACTTCGATACCTTTACCACTTCCCTGTGCAGAGCTTATGATCTGCAGCCCTAACGGAGTCTTGACATGCGCTATGTTGTGGAATTATCCGAAGCACTTTCACTGGATGCCCAAGTCACCCAGCAGTTATCCCAAGCCTTGCAGCTCAAGCCTGAACAAATCAGACAACTTGCCAGGCGCACCCCAGGTGTCATCAGCAAACCGCTATCGCCTGAAAATGCCCAGCGACTGGCAAAGCACTTGCTGCAACTTCACCTGCCCGCCAGGATTCGTTCCGAAGATGGTCACTACGTTAGCGAGAATCCTGAAGCTATCAGTCATATCGTCAGTACTCCTGAAGTCGGCAGTCCTGAAGTAATCAGCCCTGAACCCGCTTTTAGTATTCAGGAGCCTGGCCTGAACCAGGCAAGTGTCAAGGTCATGCGTCTTGCAGAAGTGCATCCCACAACTGAGGCGCACACTTCAAGTCAAACCTCCAGCACAATCCACCCGGTAGTCAATCGCGAAGTGGTCAGCGAAACCCAAAGTACTCCCGCAGCCAAGAGAATTACAACAGCCAAGAGAATTACAGCAGAGAGCAAAGTGGATCTGGACCTGCCTTCGGAGTTTTTTGTAAGCCAGACGAGCAAGAGCCATCCTCCAGCAACCAGACAAGCGCCCCATACCAAACTCCCAGGCTTGGGCTGGCTCAGCCTGATTCCAGCTCTTTTAACAGTCATTGCTATCGCCATTGCCCTGCACTTTAGCTCTCGAGCTATCACTCAGCAGCAAGCGCGGTGGGTACTGGAGCTAAACACTGTCTCCATCAGCAGTATGCTGTCGACCTTTTCAGCAGATCTCGATGTGACAGCCTTGCAGGAGGCACTTGGTCGCAGCCAGCCAGCACTGCGGCAGCAAGGAGTTGAGTTGTTTCTGCTGAACAACCTCGAGACCCGTGAAATCATCGGTTGGTACGGGGATAATGCTCATCTGCTACTCAGTTCAGACCTGCGCGGACTCATCCAGACGCAGGTAGACCGCGCCAGGATGGAGACCTATGTCGCTGGCGGACAGACTGTGCCGTCAAAAGTTGTGCGCAGCCAGATAGAGGGGCGTCCTGTACTGCTGCAAGCGCAACTACTCCCAACTGAGCGCAACCAAGTACTGATTCTGGGACTAGCAGATAGTAGTGCAGCGCTGCAACAATACCAGAGACAACAAATCCTGCTAGCAGCCCTGCTACCCGTTTTGCTGCTGGCACTCTTTTTGCTTATCAGAAGACTCTATAGCAGAAACCACTAGCACTTCAGTCTGTCTCGAGCGCCAGCAGCACTTCCCCCACTACATCCAGCTCCAGTTGTCCAGTAGCGGTACTCAAACGCACAGCCGCAGCATCTGCGACATGCAGGGTAAGCGGCAGTTCAAACTCGAGCCTCTCTCCGGTGAACACCGGACGACTAAATATGAGGTGTTCCGGCTCGCGATTACGCCCCTGATGGAGTGTGAGGGTGGTATCCTCCAGGATTTCAATCATTAGCCTGTCATCAGCTATCACCAGCACTGATAAGGCTGCAAAGTCAAGCTCTGCCCCTAAACTCTCAGCCACATTATCACTATCAGGAATACTAGCTAAAAGACTCTCTTCAGAGCGCGCATTTGCCTCGTTGATGCTGTCAGCCGCTGCCATACGCTGGGACTCTGGCATTGGGGGCGCATCGGCCACAGCTGCTACCGAAGGCGCAGCTGCCATTGGCACAGGCATTTCCGCTTCTGTCTGCACTGGCGCAGCCACCTTGGCGGCAGGTTGCTCTGACACAAGTCTGGTAGGCAACCACAACAAGGCTAGCGTCACGAGTACCAGCGAGGCCAAACTCAAACCCAGGTATTTTTTCTTGGCAAAAAGCGCTTTTATACGTAGCCGCAGGGCGAGTGCCAAGGCAGCTAATACCCAGCGGCCTTGTTTGCCAGCAGGTACAAAAAATAATTCAGATCTCATGTCTAAAAGCCAGCCTCTGGCGTCAGCAGGTGCCAAACGAATGGCCAAGTGCATCAGGACTTGCATGATGCCAGATATATCGCTCAGGCTTAGGTCCGGTTTTCTAGGCATCCTGCACTTCCATTCTGATGCCCTGTTCGACCTCATGCTCGAGCAGGGCACGTTCCGCGAACTGTTTGCCACGAACAGTCAGCTGATAGGCAATGCGCTCACGCCCCGCGACCAGATAGGAGGCCCTTTGCACATGACCATCATCACTTAAGCGCTTCAGTAAGCCATAAAGTGTTCCCGGGCCTAAGCCGGTAAGCTTCATAAGCTCATAGCCATAGGCTTCCATCTGCCCCAGTAGGCATGCAAGGACCCTGACAGTCTGCGGTGATGGTATGCGGTAACGGGTTGACATCGCAATGCTTTATCCTAAAACCCATTGTAGGCGACCAAGCCTGACTTTGTACAGCTATATCGATATATGCGGCAAGCACAATTATCCATACCTT
>CAZZPQ010000064.1:0-17914 GCA_964655595.1 uncultured bacterium | reverse complement strand
GATTTGGCTGCGAGCCTCAACAATCTGGGTCGCGATCTCAGCAACCTCGGTCGACGTGAAGAGGCCTTGCAGGCTACGAGCGAAGCGGTGGACATTCGTCGAAAACTGGCTGAAGCCCGGCCTGAGGTCTTCTTGCCGGATTTGGCTGGGAGCCTCAACAATCTGGCCGCCACACTTATTAGTCTGGACCAGCGGGTCAAAGCACGTGAGGCCAGTCAGGGGGCTGTAGATATTTATCATCAGCTTGTCAAACAGCATTCTGGTACATTTCTGACTAGCCTGACAACAAGTATGGTAATTCTTGCTTACCTTTTGTATAGCCCAGACAATCCCAAACTAATCCTTGAACAAAAACAAAAAGATACTTCTGCAAAGCCCATGCTCGAGTCCTCTCTATCAGAGCTGCTGACAGCACTATTCAGCAAAACGCCCGATTTCCAGACTCGGCATCAGCAGGTTCATGATGTCGTAAACCTCTTCTCAGGCTATAGAGAAACACTTCCGTTTCTGGGCGCAAGCCTGGTGCAAAGTGTTGGTCATTTGTATAACAGGGACAAACTCCCCTCTGTCGAAAATCTGGATGCCTGGTATCAGGCCTGGAGCGAAGCCAGCCAAGGTATCGAAGAGCTAAGTATTGCCTTACGTATCTTTGCAGTGGGAATAGCTTTTCTAAAAAAGGGTGGCAAAGACGAAGCTGTACTTCTTGGGTTGATAAACAGTGAGCGACGCATCCTAAAGCAATCACTGGGCCTGGAAGAAACTCCGGTATCCCAGGTGAACTGACTAAGCAGTTTTGAATTTGCAGCCATAGCTTTAAGGGGAATATGAGTGTAAGTTCAAAGTTGACCACCAGCACTGCTACCTGCTAGACTCCGTAAGCGAACTGCTGGAGAGGTGTCCGAGTGGTTTAAGGAGCACGCCTGGAAAGCGTGTGTGTGGGAATCCCTGCACCGAGGGTTCGAATCCCTCTCTCTCCGCCACATTTTGGTGGTCTTCAGTTTGCTTCTGGAATAAAGCCCAGGTTTTTTAGGTAAGCAAGGTCTTCCCTACTCAAGTTTACTTGTCGCAGCAAATCCGGGCGGCGCTCGAGTGTGCGGCTCAGGGCCTGCTGACGTCGCCAGATGTCAATCTCGGCGTGGTGGCCGCTCAGTAAAATATCGGGAACAGACTGCTCAGCAAAAACTGGAGGGCGCGTATATTCGGGGTAGTCAAGCAAGCCAGTGCTAAACGAATCCTGCCGATAACTATCTGCGTCACCCAGTACACCCGGGATAAGGCGTGCGGTCGCTTCGATCACACAGAGTGCCGCTATTTCACCCCCCATCAGAACATAGTCCCCGATACTCAGCTCTGTGCTAACATAGCTTTCCACTCGAGCATCAAACCCTTCATAGCGCCCACAAACAAAGCAGATATGCTGCCGCCTGGCAAGCTGTTCAGCCATTGATTGTGTCAGGGCGTCACCGGCTGGGCTTAGCAGAATGATTTCATCAGGGGGTGGGCTTTCTTGCTGCACTTCCTCGATTGCTCTGGCAGCAACATCAACGCGAATGACCATACCTGCACCACCGCCATAAGGACTGTCATCCACACGGTTATGCTTGTTGTTGGCATGGCTGCGCAGGTCGCGAATGTCAAAGTTTATAAGACCAGCTTGAGCTGCCTTGCCAAGTAGCGCTTCCTGCGTCCAGGGCGCAAACAACTGTGGAAACAGCGTATAGACTGTGTATTTCATGCATTGAGCTCGAGCAAACCCTCAGGTGGGTCAACAAGCGTGATTCTGTCCTCTTCAAGCTGGACATAAGGTGCCTGTAGTGGCAAGAGTAGCGGACCCCTTGGGCCTTCAATGATGAGCGTATCCTGCAAGTCTCCAGTCAGTATGTCCTTGACTTCACCTAGCATATTTTCAGCCAGGTAAACAGGTAATCCAATGAGCAGACTTATATAGGCATCATCTTCCACTGCCGGCAAATCATCGCGGTGCAGGTACACCTCATGATTAACCAGAGCCTTGGCAGCTTCCACGCTAAGCGCCCTGCCAAAGGCAATCATAATCTGCTGCGCATGCAAACGAACTTCTCGAATATCGCACAGACCCACACCTGCTATAAAAACCCGCTTGGCCTGCCTTACGGCCTCGGCCTCAGCATCGCCTAACGGATAAAAACGCAAAAGACCCGCCAGCTGAAAGGTTTTACCCAACTGACCAAGCAGGACATAATCTTCAGGAATGCTGACCTGAGCCATTGAGACAGGCTTAATCTACCAACTGTATTTCGATAGATTCGCGTCCATCGGTGGCAGCTCGAGCCAGTGTGCGGATGCTGTTAATGACCCGACCACCCCGTCCAATAATGCGCCCAGCATCACTTTCAGCACAACGGATGTCAATCCTCAAACCGCGATGATCATGCTCGCTGCTGATTTGCAGTTTGTCTGGCTCGCTTACCAGTTGCTGTACAACAAAAGTGACCAGCTCAACGGACATGGCTTAGCTGCTAGCACTCGAGCGGGCACTATAGGCTTTACCACGTTTGGCAATGACGCCAGGCACACTCACGCCGCTGTTCTCCAAGAGCTTCAGAGCGGTTTCTGTGGGCTGAGCGCCTTGCTCGAGCCAGTAAGCGGCACGCTCTGTATTGATACTAAGGGGCACTTCTACAGTATTGCGGGGATCATAGTAGCCCAAGGATTCAACGTAATCGGCGCTGCGACGCTTGCGCGAGTCAACGACAACCACGCGGTAGTGCGGATTTTTCTTTGCGCCCATGCGCATTAGACGTATTTTTACCATCGATCTTTAGCCTCCAGTTATAGTGCTGGCAGCCCTTCTGCCGCACAAGCTCCTTATCATACATGATAATCAGGCTTTAGGCTAGATTTTGTTAACGTTGCCCAACAAGTAGTCTGCGAAGTACAAAGCCATAGCCAATGACCCCAATCATTACAAAGGCAAACCACTGAATGGCATATCCCAAATGTGGTCCAGCACTCAGCTCTACGGGTAGGTTGGGAAGGGGTAAGGTCTGTTGCTGTGCGGGGCTCTGAACACGTAGCTCGAGAATCAGAGGCAAAAGCTGATAGGGCATTTGCTGGCTGATTCGCTCGGTGTCCAGCCAGGCGGTAATCTGCAACTCACCCGGCGGATCCTGGGGCGTAAGCGCAGCCAGAAAGCCAGTGGGACGCTCTTCAGACGGCTGCACCATGGCATATAGCGTCAGCAAACCCTCTGGTGGCTTAGCTTCAGCAACAGGTGGGGAATTCAATTGTATGGGAACCCAGCCCCGCTTGACCAAAACAGCACTTTCACCAGGCAAGATAAATGGTGTGAGCAGAAAATACCCTGGTTGACCATTGTAATTCTGGGTGGTGCGGTAGAGAAGTTCATGTTCAGTGTCATAATAACCCTGAACACTCACCTGACGATAAAAAATACTCCCTGAGCGTGTAGGCGAGCCCTCACTTTGGTAGCTTGCCAGTAAGTCAGCCAGCGACTGCGGCTCGTCATACATGCGCTCTTCTAATAAATTGTTGTACGCCTCACGCTCGGCATGGCGACGCAATTGCCAAAAACCGAAGTTGCTGAAAAGAAGTGCTGTTGCCACAGCCAGGACATGAAGCAAAAGCCAGCGGGGTTTCAGTAAAAAATGGGACATATAGTTAGTTCGCGATTGCTAGAATCTGTCAGCCATTTGCCGGATTCGGTATGAGCTGTCACACAAAGAAGGCGCGGTCAAGTGACATGCTCAAAAAAAGCAGGGCCAGGTAAAGCATAGAATACTTGTAAAGTGGCAAAGCGCTGCTTCGGTCAATGGACTGACCTGCCTGCACCAGCCAGTAGAGCTTGAGTACCCGTAGTACCAACAGCAGGTTAAGCGCCAGAGCAGCAACCAGATACACCAGACTGAACTCGTTAAGCAGGAAAGGAATAACTGTCAAGGTCACAGTCAGCACTGCGTACATAAGCATTTGCAGCACGGTAGCACGCTCACCAATGACAGCAGGTGCCATCGGCACACCCACATTCTTATACTCATCCTTAATCATCAGAGCAAGGGCCCAGAAGTGCACCGGCGTCCAAACAAAAATCAGGCTAAAGAGACACCAGGCCAAAAGACTTAGCTCCCCAGTAACGGCGGCCCAACCAACCAGTGGAGGAATAGCACCGGCCGCGCCGCCAATGACAATATTTTGCCAGGTACTGCGTTTAAGCCACATGGTATAGATGATGACGTAAAAGGCAATTCCTGCCCATGACAACAAAGCAGCCAGCAGGTTGCTACTGAGCGCGATAATCACAAAAGACAAAATAGTCAGAACAATGGCAAAAATAGCAGCGTTTTTTACCGAAATAACGGCCGTGACGGTCGGGCGCTTGGCAGTTCGCTTCATCCTCTGGTCAATATCTCGGTCGTAAATCATGTTATAGACGCCAGCGGCACCAGCGGACATATAGCCACCGATAAGCAAGCCCAGAAGAGGTACAAGTCCCGGGAAACCCTTAGCAGCAATAAACATGGCTGCGATAGTTGTCAGCAACAAAAGGCTGATGACCTTAGGTTTGGTTAAATTGAGATAATCACGCCAGCTTGCCTTTGTTTGTTTCATTTACGCATCCTTTGCTGGGCGCAGCGCCCTCTTAGAAAATACCGTGTTCGTAGACGTAGAACTGTAGGCAAGTGTGTAAAAACAAAAGACACTCAGCAAACCAAAAGACCCAAGTGCCAGGCTCGAGTGCAGAAGTTGTAAGGCGACACTGCCCAGAAAAGTCAGATTACCCGTACCAATCAGCGCTTGCACAAAGAGTATCAGCAAGAGCGCTTGCAAATAAGGTCGCGCCTGAGGTATTGGCTTCAGATAACGAATAAATCCCAGGCTGACAAGCAAAAACATACCTGCACCCAACCCGATAATAGGGTGCAGCATCCGCAATCTTAAGAGCATGGCTGAATCAGTCTGCTGGCCATTTATTTCGAGTGTATTGCCCATAGCGGTGAGCGCTCCAGAAAATGATAATAGTAACAGCACGGCAAAGCCCAGCATCATCACTAAGCCAAGGCTGCTATCTCGATCAAACTCAGGCCATGTCAGACCACGCTGCTTTGCATAAGCCAGGCTTATGCAAAGGGCGCTGATGAGCAGCGCAGAGTTCAGCAGATGCAACGCTAGCAGAATACCTCTGGCAAGACTGACATCTGTAGTCAGGCCCGATGCCACTGTGTAAACACCCAAAACTGAGGCAAGCACAAACAGACCCAGGCTAATACTCGAGCCATACCACAAACCTGGGTTTGCCTGACGCTCTTTCCAGGCCCGCCGCATCAGCCAGAGGAGCGCCATAAGGCATATTAAGCTTAACAAGCGATGGCCACCATCCAGCAACTGAGTACTCGAGTGCCCGTTAGCTAGTGGAGCCAGGTTGCAAAACAGCCAATGTGCCACGCAGTCACTGACACCGCCTCTGGCTCGCAGCAAACTGCCCTGGACACTAAGTAGCGCAGCAACAATAAGTGCCACCCCAGCAAGCCAGGAACTTGGTATTTGCTGCAGACTAAAGTACTTCATGTAAGCCACGGACCTCGAATCAACCTTGCTGTAATCTACCACAGACACAAGTATAGATAGTCACTCCGGACCTTATAGGAGGACAATTGTCCTGCTCTCTCCCCTGTTTAGTCACGCTCTGCGTCACCATTTTATGATAAAACCCTGCATCACCTCAGCACCCTGTTATCAGGCCACAGCACGCCCCCTAAGTTTTACAACGCATATAAAACATGCTCAAAACCATCAAGACCTATATGATAGAACTTGTGAAGTCTACACAAATCCAGCTGAGCAACTTTCAACAACTCTACGAGTACTTTGCCAGCGTGTTTGTAGCGCCAGCTGATAGAGCCTTGCTCGAGCTAGCAGAGCTTTCGGAGCTGCAAAACTATAGCCAGTCGGAGCTTGATGAGCAATTTACCTGGCTCTTCGAGTTCAATGTTTACCCTTATGCTTCAGTCTATCTTGACCCTAGCGGCATGCTGAACGCACCCTGGACTGGCTTTGTCACAGGAGTTTACGAAGCTCTGGGTTTACAACCCTCTGACACGCAATTGGCTGATCACCTGTCGGTACTACTTGAAGCCACAGCAGCATTGCTCGAGCGTGAACTGAAAGCCACCTCAGCCCTCAGTGCAGAACAAACCCGCCATGCTCAGCGGGTGATCTTGCTGGATCACCTACTTCCCTGGTTACCCGTCTTCTGCAATACCATAAGCCGCATAGATACAGGCATTTATCGTCAGTTGTGCGCTTCATTACAAGATCTGGTCTGCGAACATAGTCAAAACCTGATTGAAGCCAAACCAAAACCCTTTACCTTTTACAACCAAGGCGAGAACCAGGAACTAGACAACGACAAGTCACAAAGTGAAGCCGAGAAACACTTGCGCTACTTACTGACTACAGCACAGTCGGGTCTCATGCTTAGCCGTAAGGATATTATCCAGGCTGGTCAGACACTCCAACTGCCCATTCGCTTTGCCGAGCGACGTTTTATGCTGCAGAACCTGATTGCAGCAGCAAACGATCAGTCACTCCTATCAGAGCTATGGACGCTACTTGTTAGGCTAGCACAGCAGCAGCAGGCCAGCTTTGTGACCTGGGAGGCATCCTGTCCGGTATTGCAAGGCTACTGGGAAACATGGACCCATAAGTTGACGCACACCGAAGCGTTTTTGCAAGAAATGGCTGAGACCAATACCACATGACTGTTTAGCCTCGCTGACCCAACCAAAGCTGTCAGCTATCGGCCTTAACAGCTCTCCGTGCCATTTTGGCAACTGCGCAACTCACATCACATGACTGTCAGAACAGCCTGATACCGAGCCCGATAAATTGGTTAAAAATTTGAAAAGTACTTCCTCGCTTCCTAACGCCCTGCTCGGCACAAATCATTGAGATAAACCCAACGAAAACCCGGAACTGGTATAACTTGCGAATATTTCACACGCTCAGCAAAGCCAAAGAACTATGCTTATACATGGTCGATACCTCAGGGCATCCAAGTCCGAGGGAAATTGGGAAGCTGCTTATGGCAAATGAAATTTACTTATTGACGCATAGTGGATTATCTGACCTGGTGTCGTCTCGAGCAGCGTCACAGGTGCTGGATAAAGCCCTCAAAGAACAAGGGCATACCCGGAATTCCGTAAGTGGTGATCAGATGCGCAGGATTCTGGTTGGTCCAATTGCTACGGAGCTGAAGGGCATTTTACCCAAAGAGGGTGTTGAACGCAGCCTGCAACAGATTATCAAATCCTTGCGACAGCAGCAGGCAGCTACCCGAGCCGTATCTGGCGATAGTCTTAGTTCAGACAGCGATGGCCGGTCCCAACAACCAGCAGTAGCAGTGATCGAACCCGACAGTCACGAGCCAGACATCATCAGTGGGCAATCAAGCGCGCCAGCAACAGAGGCTGTGCTGAGCAAATCCCAAGCCCAGCCAGCTCCACGACAAGCTCTTCAGGTAACAAGTGAAGCACAGCTGGATAAGGTCGTGCTCGCTTTTGCCCAGGTCGAACATGCCAAAATGGTTGCTGCCGTGCGAGCCAATGGTATGGTGATATCCTCGCGCGGTTCTGGTTATGATGTAGATGCGGTCGCGAGATTGGGTATTATGGGTCTGAAGCTACTGGGCCGTAAGGGTGTTATCAGGTCATATTATCTTTTGCACAGTCAGGCGCAGTTATTTCTATTTCCCCTGGGCGAGTATGCTGTTATTATGATTGGAACGAGTGAGTTGAACCTGGGAGAGGTGTTTGCAACACTGTCGACCTTGGAGGAGGAGCTATGAAACATGCAAGCATGCTGCTGATGGTTGTCCTGCTATGGACAGTGGCCTGGTCACAGGATGATCCGGTCTTACAGAGCTATGGCTTAGCATTTGACAGTCTGAACCGTGCTGTAGAAGCCCTAGCAAGCGATACCGAACTGGCGAGAAGTGAACTCGAGCGCGCAGCCGGTACCTTGCGACCGCTATCATCAGACGCAACCAGTACCACCTTACTTTCAGCGCTGGAAAGCACTTTTGAACGAGCCCGAACGGCGATTCAGAACCAAAGCCCGGTTGACCTTAAGGTGCAGGTATCTGTCTTGCAGGGTGGTTTTTGGCGGCTGGTTTACGAATCTGCCCTGCGTGACACCGAACGGGGTGAGGCTGAATTGGTGACCCAACGCTTTGTGCGCTTGTCTCAAGATATGGCCTTATCTGAAGCATCACGCTTAGCCTTGACAGATGCGCCCGCACGCAGTGCTCTGGCGGCTTTTGAGCAGGGCATTGCCCAGGAAGTAAGTCTGCGTCTAAACTCAGTAGGCACACTGGCAGCCACTAATATTGGCGCTGCTTATGAACAGTTAGCATCCGCCTATAGCCTGTTTTTACCTGTTCAGGATTCCCCGAGGGTCAGTGCTGCTGCTGCCACCTTGTTTGCTCAAAGCTTTCCACTTTTGATTGCTAGCGACCAGGAAGCTCTCACGGAAATAGTGGGGCAGCTGTCTGAACAAATGCAGCTCTTTGAAAAGGCAGCCGCAGAAGTGGTACGAACCGCCAGCATACTCCCGGCAGGTACTGAGGCATCTGAGCTGGTCAGCGAAGCTGCCTCGGTAGAAGCAAGTCAAGTGGAGACAGCACAGGCCCCCGTGGAAACGGCGCCTGTAGAGACAAGTGACGTAGCTGCGACACCGGCAGTAGAAGCAGCTACAGCCCTGACCCCAGAAACTGAAGTGGGTGTACAGGATGCAGCAGTCGCAGAAGCAACAGGGGTGACGCCCCAGATCACTGAAACTGCAGCTGAGCCCCCATCGACGCCAGTCACTGCGGCGCTGCCAACAGCAAGCAGCTCAACACTGATGACCCAAATGGCACGTTTTGGTCTAGCACCTGCGCGTCAGGAACGACTAACTGAGCAATTTCTCGAGCGCGGCTATGTCAGTATCAATGACGTGGTGACAGACCTGTACGCCGACAGCGCCAAAGCTATCGTTGCCTTGCAGGCTGGCGATGAAGCACGGACAAAATCTCTCATCAATGGCTTTAAAGACCGCTACACAGAGTTGCTTGATCCACTCGTCAACAATCGTGATCCGGTATTTAATGCTGGTATGCTCAGGCTACTTGATGCTCTGCGAAGTGCGCCCAGCTTGCGCCTGCAGGACCTGGTTGTGCTGACAGGTCAGGTCGATGCGGCCGCCGCAGTGCTGGGTGGTAGCCAGGTTTCACTGGCACAAAGCCTGTCTGCTGGCACGACCAGCATCTGGGCTGGCTGGCTGCGTCTGGCAGCGATGATTGTGCTAGGCACTCTGGCTTTTGTACCCTTGTATCTGCTGTATCTGGCCTTTGGTGGTGGAAATCGCAACTGGCAACTGGTCGGCTGGGCCCTCTTTATGCTGTTACTACCTCTCATGTATGAAGGACTGACTTATGTAACCAGTCTCCTGTCATCACTACTAGGCGGCGTTGCCTGGCTGGAAGCACCAGCACGCTTTTCAATCCTGCAAAGCTCGGTATCTCAACTCATCTGGGCAATCGTGAGTGGCATCGCTATTGCGCTTGCCTTTGCTGGACTCTACGGCATCTGTGTGCAATTTGGGCTCTTAGGGCAACGTAGCAGTTCCACAAAGACCGTTGCCACAACGGAAACTAAATCAACAAATACCGGGGCAACAACCTCTTTTGATTGGGATGAAGAGTTCTAGATATACTAACTGACTATGTGCCTTGTGATTTTAGGTTTATCACAAAGCGGTTTGAGTGTAGTTTCAAGGATGGGGTTGTGACTAGAGACAATCGAGGACTTAAATGACCAGCACCGTCTATCAGGTAGCTGTAGAGGAACTTGAGGCACTGCTATCACCCAGAGTTGTATCAAGATCCTTACAAGAGGGTCTCAAGCTGCTGGGCAAATCACCACAGACCGTCGGCTATGAGGATTTGGAAAAAATCCTCAAGTCACAGATTTATCGACAACTACAGGTCGCAATGCCAGTAACTGAAGCAAAGACACGTATCCATGACATGCTCGAGCGCATCAGGAGTCTGGAAGCCGAAATCCAGAAGCGCACCGAAATCAACCAGGTCGTTGCAGTACAGGCAGATATGCTGCTTGAGCTGAAGGAGCGCCTCAAACCCTTTAATATGTATTTTGAATGGTCTGAGGTACAAAAACTTCGAGCCCTGATTCAACTTTTGGAAACAGAACAAGAAGCCAAGCGTGAAGCGAGCAAGCTACTGGCAGACGCCCGTGAACAACTTAAGATCGTGGAGCAAAAGCTTGAAGACCATCTGGTTTTTCAGGCCAAAGAAATCAGCGAACTAGAAGCTATCTTTGATATTGTCAAAACCCTGGGGGGAGCCAAGGTGCGGCGCTTTGAAAGCCTGATAGGACAGATTCGTAGTGCTCAGGATTCACAGCAACTAGCCGCTGCCGAGGTCGAACGTGCCCGCAAACTAGCGATTGAACTACGCAAGCTCATGGAGTCCAGTGTGGTGATAGATATGCCTTCACCACCCGCAGGCACTACAGAAGATGCCAGTGCGGAACCACCTGACTTAAAAACCCAATTGGACCCCGAGATATCAGCACGTCTCAAACAGTTGGATCTTGAAGCTGAGCAGCATGATTTGCAAGCACTCATCAAGGAATACAGTGTTCTCTTACAGTACCAGCCGAAATTGGAACAGCTGATTGAACCGCTGCAGGAATCTTTGGTACAGCAAGTCTCGGTTGCCGAAGAACTCACAGGTCTGCGCGAGCGCTTACGGGCAGCGCAACACTCTCAACGCGAAACCCTGCGCCAGGAACTGCTCGAGATACAAGCGGGTGGAAATGTGGCACTGCAACAGGCAGTTCAAATTTCCTTAGGCATCTTAGAGACCACACTGCCCTTACCTCAGGATATTCGGCATATTCATGATCAACTGCTCATGCCTGCTCAAGCACGACAAGAGGGAACTTCCAAAGATCAACCACCAGAACTAAAAACTGCTCTGAGCCAGCAGGCTGCGGCCTTAGAGGGTTTAGCCATGACCCTGGAACGCTATCGTGAGACCAGCAGCGTAACTGCTGAATACCAGTTGTTTCAAACGGCCGTGGAAAAGCTTAAAGAAGCCAAAGGCCAAGCTCGTCTCGATGAGGCAGCGCTGGCAGCAGCACGGCAGGCAGAGTTACAGCTACAAAGAGCCGTTACTGCTGGGGCCAGCGAAGGTCGCGAGAGTCAGATGGCGCTACTTCAACAACTGTTACTGGAATTGCGCTCATTGAGCTTTCCTGACCACTTACAGGGCCAGGCACAAGCACTCCAAAAGCAGCTTGAAAGTGAAGTTATACAGCTTGAGACGGCACTGCTCGAACAGCAGGTACTGGAACAGCGGGAGCAAGCGCTCAAAGGTCTGAAGCAGCAACTTATGCATGTGGTGTATGAGCAGCTGACACTGCTAACAGAAGCAGCAAGAAGTCGCGGAGCCGATACTTTATTACCCCGTTTGCAAGAAGCGCAACAGAACTTACAGCAAGGCAATTATCCTGACCTCAAACAGCTCGAGAGCGAGCTAGATACCATCGTTGAACAGAGGCTGAGTGATCAGCTACATGACTTGCATACTCTGGAAACAGAAGCGGCAAAATACGAAGCTGTCAACAGTCAGCCCGCTGAGGAACTACGCAAGCATTTAGAGGAAGCGCGTCAAGCCTTACAAAGCCGCAGTCTGGTCCCGCTTGAGCCTGCCTGGACACTTCTTGAACGCCTCAGGCTGGACGCAGAACAGCGTCTTGCCAGTTTTGATCCACGTCTGGAAGCAGCCATGCTGACATTTGCTCGAGTATCCAAGTTAAATAGTGATGAAGTAAGCAGCGCTGAACGCACACTAAAACATCTCATCAGTCAACGAGAAGCCTTTCAGCGGGTGTCCCCTGCTGTACAGGCCGGGCTTGAAGCATCCCTCGGTCAGCTGGAAGCCCTGCTTGAACAACTCAACGAACAGTACGAAGCAACCCAGGCAATTGCCGGTCAACTAGTGAATGCAGGTCTGCTTGATGATCTGTTTGGAGGGGGTGAGGCTAAAAAGAGTCCGCCTGCAAACGTCGAACATCCTGTGGCCAGCAAACCACAAAATACCGTGCTGGTGGAGCGCCAAAGCAATAATGGTGAATTGAACAAATGGTTAGAACAATACCGCCAGGAGCGCGGTGTTCGGTCCATCATGGTACTCAAGCATGGTCAGGTCCTGGCAGCCTATCTGGATGTCTCCTTAGACGGCTGGCATAAGCAGCAGCATGATTTTGAAGAGCAGCTCATCTTGCTGGGCGATGAGTTACAACTTGGCAGAAGTAAGCTTATTATCGTTGAAATGCAGCAGCACAGTATCATCATGATTTATCCCCTGCCCCAGACTTGTGTCATAGTAGTCGGTAATCAACCTGCCATGCTGAGTTTTCTGATCCACAAACTGCAGCGAGATATCCCCTTTTTACAAGGCGTGTTTGAGAGTGTTACTCAGTCTTCATAACTCCTGGCGCTTCCATGAAAAACCCTTCAAAGTCCCAGCGTGTCGTGCCAGCGCAGGCTGGCACCCCTGGCCCGGCGGAAAAAATAAGGCAGCATGCGCCTAAGTCACATTGGTTTTTGCTGTCAAGCTATGGATTCCAGCTTTCGCTGGAATGACGTTTGGTATGGCATTTGGTAGTGCAGTAGCCACGTCTGTGTGATTTAGGAGAAAGGCAAGAGCCCCAAGTAATACCGAGCCCGATAAATTGGTTAAAGAATTATAAAGCACTTCCACCCTTCCTATTCACTCTGCTCCGGATAAATCATTGGGATAAACCCAACAAATTACCCGAAACTGGTATAAACTCTTTTAGATTCGCTTGATCAAGCGGGTAACTGGTCAAGTAAGTAAACCGGATGATGATAGGGGTATACATGATGGTCTCCCTGCTAAAACCTGAAGATGGTTATCGGCTAGCAAAACAGGTGACTACGCAGTCTCCACCAGGTAGCCTATTGCTGTTAAGTGGCCCCTTGGGCGTCGGCAAAACAACTTTTATGCAGCAACTGGGCCGCGCTGTTGGCAGTGAAGCCATCATAAGTAGCCCGAGTTATACTTTGATACATGAATATCCGAGCCCCGAGGGCTTGCTGGTGCACATCGATGCCTATCGACTGCCCCATGCCAGGCTGCTGTTAGACATGGGCCTGGAGGATTACCTAGACCGTGCCCGCCTGGTGGTGGTGGAATGGGGAGAAGCACTTAGAGACATATTTCCTGAAGCTATCTGGCTCGAGTTTGCCTTCAGCGATGACGGACGGCGTGTCAACTGGCACGCAGCACCAGTAAACTGAGCTGGGTATCATGCTTAGATGATTTACCTGGGCCTAGATACAGCGACCACCTACCTCAGTCTTGCCCTTAGCACAGAGGCAGAGGTTTTACAGGCATCCTGCACACGCCTCCAGCGCGATCATGCCAAGTGCATCATAGGCGAGCTTGACGCTTTATTACAACGTGCGTCGCTGACCAGACAAAACCTTGCGGGTATTGCTGTAGGTATCGGCCCAGGATCTTACACCGGACTTCGGGTTGGCATCGCCACAGCCCAGGGTTTAGCGCGTGGTCTGGGCATCAGCCTGACAGGAGTCAGCACCCTGGCTGCCATAGCCCACGGACAACTTCAAGAGGATGAAACCGCTATCATGACGCTAGACGCACGCCGTGGGCAGGTCTATGCAGCAATGTATCACCGCAGCGACTCGAGTCTCACCGAATGCCTTGCTCCGCACAAGGTAGTCCTTACTGAACTCAAAGAACGCTTTCCTGGCTACCGACTGGTTCAGGACGCTGCACCAGATGCCAGCTACTGCGCCCTGCAGGCGTCACTCAGTACGACGCCAGCCATTGCTCTGTATCTTTAAAATGTCAACACTGCCAAAACCCTATGACCTGCGCCGGAGCTGGTCGTATGCACTGTGGCTCCTGAGTCGCAAAAGCTACACAGGTGCTGAGATCAGGGACAAACTCTTGCGTAAACAGGCCCCAGCCGAAGTGATACAAGCCGTCATTACCAAGCTCGAGCAATACAGGTATCTGGATGACCAGCGTTATACAGAAAGTTATGTACAAAGCCGTAAACACAAGAAAGGTCGCCTGCAAATTAAACAAGAACTCAGACGCAAAGGCATAAGCGATCACCTGATGGAACAGGAACTTGAAGCGCTAGATACAGAAACCGAATTGCAGGCTGCCAGCAATCTACTGCGTAAAAATCAGTGGCGCTTTCAAACTGATGATGCCAACAAAAACCATGTCAAAGCCTACCGTTATTTGGCTCAGCGTGGCTTTAGCGTAGAGATTGTTCAAGAAGCGTTGACCCAACTAAAAAGACAAGTCGATACTGATGCTCAAGATAAATAATGTCCCTGCTTCAAACAAAAACAGTCCTACACGTCCCATTGCCCTTTAAGTACTTTGTGCTTAGCTGCTGCCAGAGAATAGCGGGGGTCGCGTTTTGGTAAAACCTCAAGCGTAGCTTCCCACAGTTCCAGATCATCACGCAAACGCTCAGCCAGACTCAGCAGCACCTCAGCATCGCCAGAATCCAGTGCTGTCTGACGCATCGCTTCCTCAAGCGTCTCTCTTATCATCACAATGCCAGGTGCGTCTGAGCGGGCCAGAAATCCCCCCTGGTAAAGCTCCAAAGCAGCGCGCGGGCGGCCCTGGCGCAAGTGATTCTCCAAATCCAAAAAATCCGCCTGTACCGACACCTCCAGTTGGTAGAGTGCACGTGTGACAGGAATAACACGCCGCAGTCGCGACATGGTTGTCGATAACGTTGCAGGATTGCCTTCATCTCCATAAAGTTCAATCAGCAGTTGCTCTGTACTTAAACCTTTAGGATGATAGGCCAGCAAGGCAAGAATCTCACACCATTGCAACGTGAGACTTTGCTTTTCTCCCATCAAAGTTACCCCATAGGCGCCCATAAAGCGCAGCTTAAGCTGCGCTTCGCCACCACGCCATAGCGTATGCACCTTGCGGAAGACTTTTTCCGGCCCAGCCAGTAACTGAAAACCTGTATCAGAAAGCTCGCGCAACCCAGCTTCAGCACGTAGCAAGCAGGCTTTAGCAAGCACCTCCTGTTTCAATTCCAGATAGGCAAACGCCTGAAAGAGGGATACGGAAGCCAAATAAGGTGCTATTAGCGGTTTCTCAAAGACCAAAGCCGCCTCTTCAAGAATATCGATGGCCTTATCAGGCTCGCTAAAGCACAGGGTCATACCATAGGCAAAACTGGTAAACGCCTTGAGTAAACGATCAGCCTCACGGTTAAGGCGATAGTGCTTGCGAGCCAGTTGACTTGCTTCCTCGTATTTTCCCAGATGCAATAAACAGTGCACCACATCCTTGGAGATATGGGGTGGAAACTCAGCACTCTGCGTAGGATTCGTCTGCCTTAGTAGCTCGAGATTTTCCTGGTAGTAGACTAGCGCATCACGAGCACGCCCCTGAGACAACAAATAATCCCCCAGGGTTGAGCGAAAGATAAACGCCAAAGACGGAAAGGCGTCACGCAGCGCCCGCTCTTCCTTACGCAGAATCTCCTGTAAACCAACCGTCTCACCAAGCAAAATACGAGCATAGGCCCAGTTATTGACCGTATGCATGCGAAACTGATAGTCACCCAGACCATGCCTGTCAAAAGTCACGATGGCTTCTTCCAGGCGATAGGCCGCTTCACCATAACGCCCCAGTTGAGTCAGGGGAAGAACCACAAGACTGAGTGCCAGTGCCTGTCGGCTAAAACTCTCCGTTTGCTTTGAACGCTCAGCCAGCTCAGCAAACACCCGCAAGCTGGCCTCCAAATCCCGCCCCAGCAAATGTAGGCCATATTGCTGCATGGTTGTAAAGCTCTGCGCTACTTGAAAAGCCCGCTCAACATGCGCATATCTCTCCTGGGCTGGAGCCAGATATGTCGCATAAAGTGCTCTGACATCTGGCGCTTCGCTCTGTGCCAGAAGCTTTTCAGTTTTAGCGCGCAGGTCTTCGGTTTTACCAAGCCGCCAGGCCGTTCTTAACTGCCAGTAGATAATTTGCTCTTCATTCTGTAGCGATCCAGGCAAGTCACTGAGAATGGTCCACAAACGCCCATACAAACCCATATCAAGGTAAGCCTCACCAGCGCTTGGCAACAACTCAGGAATACGCTCCGGCAATTTGCTGGCAGCCAGTTCCAGCGCCTCGAGCCACTGATTGCGGCGGACATAAACCTGTATGAGTGCTTGTGGTGGAATGTCACCTTCAGCGCCAGGAGGCGTCTGTGCACCAGCAGGCCCAGGGCGCAGCATCGGCGGGAAGTTCAGGCGCTTATGAAGCTGTATCATAAACGCTTCATATTTTCCCCTGGTGAGTCGCAGCAGGTTCATCGCTTCAGTAGCTGTTAAGCGCTCACGGTTGATGAAGCTAACATCACTCTCCTGTAGCTTAAAGTCATCGTCTTGTAGTATTAGAGCGTCTTCTGGTATGGCAAACTCTGTAGGCACATCATCAAACTGCAAAATCACACGACAACCAGGACGCCTGAACCTGACAAGCTCCAGCGCCAAGTCCTGACCGTAATCTGCTGCTGAGAGAATGATGTTCAGCGGTTCAAAAAGCCCCAGATTATCCCGCAGCACAGAAACCCCATAGGCATAGGGCATGGCGTGCCCAAAGAGTTGATAACCCAGAGACTGAATCACCGCATCAGCCAGTTTATTGCCCATTGCTACCGCGTCACCAGCATCCTGGGGCTCGAGTTCCAGCCATAGACAGGTCTCTTCCTGACGCAGTGCATGGAATACGTAAGGCGCACCCCAGCTGTGATCTGCAATGATGATCACCAATTCCGATTGCGATTGAATGAGCACCTTGAGGCGTTGCTCAAAAGGAAGTTGTGACACACATGATTGTACCGCAGCTAAAGATGTTACGAATGTCAGGTAAGCCGACAAAGGTCGATGGCGCCTGAGCTTCGCCTCAGCATGACGATGCAGAGGATAATTTGCGAGAGGCTGTACCAGAGACTGCTAGATTATACCGATTCCGATAATACATTAACAAAATCCAGTTGGTTTTGTATCGTTTCTTATCGGAATCGGTATCTGATTCATCTCCCAGGCGTTCTCGCTGCGCTCGGAAACGCTCCGGTCATTTCCTTAAGAAATAACCGGAATTGGTATTAATGGATTGGCTGTTCAAGACAGAAGCCTCAAAATGATTCCTGCTCACATGAGATTCTGTACCTATGAAAAAGGCAGGACTTCCAGGAAAAACCCTTCAAAATCTCAGCACGTCGTGCCAGCGCAGGCTGGCACCCCTGGCCAGGCAGAAAAAAGAAATGCAGCATGTGCTTAAGCCACAGTGGTTTTTGCTGTCAAGCTATGGATTCCAGCTTGCGCTGGAATGACGTTTGGTAGTGCTTTTGGTCCTGCAGTAGCCAGTCTGTATGATTTAAGAGAAAGACAAGAGCCCTAAGTAAAAAATACGGTAGTGGCTCAATCATAACTGCCATTGGTGCAAAACAAGGGGTTGCAACCCCTTGTTCATGGGAATCAGACATCTCCTACCCAAACATTAGCAGTCTCTGTTGAACCACCACCAAAGATACTTGGTTTTATTGTAGAACTGCTGAGGCTATAAACTATGCCGAGTTTTGACCAACAATAATCACATTCAGAGTCGCCTCACCAAAACAGCAAAGCGACCCTGGCATCTCTCAATGCTATTACAATTAGCATTTCCAGGCTTTGTTGAGACAAGCTGAATGAGTTGATTTCAAACCCCCAGGTCGCATGGGTCATTGAGATATCTCAATGACCCATGGAAACACTAAAT
>CAZZPQ010000063.1:0-18005 GCA_964655595.1 uncultured bacterium | reverse complement strand
TTTTCAAATCTACAATCAATTTATCGGGCTCCGTAAACTATGGGGTACCTTGGCAACCTCCTTACATTGAGCAGGCAGCGGCAGGCGTAAACTAGCGTCAGAGAAATAGTCAAGGGAGCTTACATGAGCAAGTTGAACGTTGGCATTGTTGGAGCTGGTAATATCAGTGGCGCCTATCTGAAAGGTTGCAGCCTCTTTCCTGTTTTGCAGGTAAGTACGATTGCAGATGTCGATCTTGGTCGGGCGCAGGCACAGGCTGATAAGTTTAACGTCCGCGCCAGTACCCCAGAAGCTTTGCTGGATGACCCAGAGATTGATATTGTCGTTAATATCACCCCGCCTCAGTTTCATGCACCCATCAGCAAGCGTGCGCTGGAAGCAGGTAAGCATGTCTACAGCGAGAAACCCCTGGCGATTGATTTTGCCAGTGGTCAGGAGCTTGTTGAGCTGGCAGAGGCCAAGGGTCTGTATCTGGGTTGCGCCCCGGATACCTTTTTGGGAGGGGGTTTGCAAAGCTGCCGCAAGGTGATTGACGAAGGGCTGATTGGCACACCTGTGGCTGCCCAGGGCTTTTTTGTGGGCTCTGGTCCTGAGAGCTGGCATCCGGATCCTGATTTTTTTTACAAGCGGGGTGCAGGTCCACTCTTTGACATTGGGCCTTATCTGATAACCAGTCTGATTCACCTGATGGGACCTATGCAGAGCGTCATGGGCGCTGCGCAGATCAGCTTCCCTGAGCGCCTGATTACTGCCAAGGAAAAGTACGGGCAAAGCATCACTGTTGAGACGCCCACGCACATTACCGGCCTGCTGGAATTCGTGGAGGGTGGTATGGCCAGTATTACCACCAGTTTTGATGTGCCGGGGCATCGTCTGCCACACATTGAGATTTACGGCAGTGAGGCGACCCTAAGCACGCCTGATCCTAATGGCTTTGCTGGACCTGTGATGATCAAGCGCAAAGGTGCAAAAGAGTGGCAGGAAGTGCCTTTGTCCTACGAATATACCGAGAATACGCGTGGGCTTGGTGTGGCGGATATGGCCCATGCGATTCGCAGTGGTCGTAAGGCCAGAGCTAGCGGACGCCAGGCGCTACATACCCTGGATGTCATGGAACTGATTCTCGAGTCTGCTCAAAAAGGCGAGCGGCTTAAGCTGCGCAGCCTTGCCGAAAAGCCTGCTATATTTCCCACGGGACTTGTTAAAGGAGAACTTGATGACTAAATTGGCGGTACAACTTTATACTTTGCGACATTATGGTGACATTGATGCGATTCTAAAAGCTGTTTCAGGGGCAGGCTACTCTGTGGTGGAAACCGTAGGAATGCACGGGGTGAGTGCGCAGGAGATGATTGATTTATTGGCGAAGTATCAGCTGGAAGTGTGCTCGAGCCATGTTGCGATAAGCGAACTCGAGACCAATCTGGAGGCGCAGATTGCCTTCAATAAAGCGATTGGTAACAGCACGCTGGTCCTGCCCTACCTGGCACCCGGCGAGCGGCCCAGCAGCAAAGAAGCCTGGCTCGAGCTGGGTCAGCGTGCCGGTGCTATCGGGCAAAAATGCCTTGATGCTGGTATGCAGTTTCTTTACCACAATCATGACTTTGAGATGCAGACTGTCGAAGGTCAGTTAGCGCTGGATTGCTTACTCGAGGGTGCGGGTCTGGACAATGTGGGTGTAGAGCTTGATCTGGCCTGGGTAGTTAAGGGTCAGCATGATCCGCTCGACCTTCTGGAGCGCTACCGTGGACATGTTCCTCGGGTTCATGTCAAGGATATTGCGCCAGCTGGTGAGAATCAGGATGAGGACGGCTGGGCTGATGTAGGTCATGGCGTGATGAGCTGGGATAATCTTTTGCCTGTTGCTCGTGATGCGGGTGCTGAAGTTTTTATTGTTGAGCACGATAATCCAAAGGACCCGGTGCGCACTATTACGCGCAGCTATCAGTACCTGGTTGGTCAGCAAGTCTAGTCCCACCACGCGATTCTGACATCGGGAAAGGCTGTGGGACGAAGTCCCGGGCTAGACCTGAAAAACCCCCAGGCGTAGTGGCTCGCTACTGTCAAAGCCAGCACAGGTATCCAGAGCAGCAATAAGCCGCTCACGGGTCTCGAGTGGCAGGATGATTTCATCCAGCCACAGCCTGGCAGCGGCGTAGCGGATGTCCAGCGCTTCGTCATAGCCAGACTTAACCTTGTCATAGAGCGCTTGCAAATCATCGTTGTTAGGGCTTGCGCCCTTACGCTTCAGTTGTGCTAACTGAATATCCAGGATGGTTTTGGCTGCCTGTTGTCCACCCATCACACTGTAGCGGGCGCTGGGATAGGCAAAGATGAACTGTGGGTTAAAGGCTTTGCCCGCCATAGCGTAGTGACCCGCGCCATAGCTGCCACCGACAATCAGACTGAGTTTGGGCACCACGCTGTTACTGACCGCATTCACCAGCTTGGCCCCTTTGCGGATGATGCCTTCCTGCTCGGATTCCTTGCCGACCATAAAACCGGTGACATCATGAATAAAGAGCAGGGGAATGCGCGCTTGGTTGCAGTTGAGGATGAAACGGGCAGCTTTGTCAGCGGCGTCTGCATAGATGACACCCCCGATCTCGAGCCTACCCCTGGTTTTAATGACAGTTTTTTGATTGGCAACAATGCCAATGGGGTAGCCACCCAAGCGTGCCGTGCCGCAGATCAGGCTCTGACCATAGCCTGCTTTATACTCGTCAAAGATGCTGTCATCAACGATTCGAGCAATGATTTCCCGCATCTCGTAGCTCTGTGTACCGCCTTCGGGAGGCAGCAAGCCCAGGAGGTCCTCTGGTTTTTCCCGAGGTGGCAGGCTCTTCTGGCGGTTTTGTGCCCAGGCTGCGAGTGTTCTGGGGGCATAGTTGGCGGCCAGATTACGAATGCGCTCGAGTGCGTCGGCGTCGCTTGCTTCATGATAGTCGATCGTGCCAGCGATTTCAGCATGCATCCTTGCGCCCCCCAGATCCTGGCTGCTGACCACCTGACCAATCGCGGCCTTGACCAGCGCTGGTCCAGCAAGGTACAGGCCGGAGCCCTCGGTCATAATCAAGGTATCGCACATGACGGGCAGATAGGCACCACCGGCCACACAGTTACCCATGATGGCAGCGATTTGCGGAATGCCAGCGGCACTCATGCGGGCATTCAGATAAAACACACGCCCAAAGTCATCCTGGTCTGGAAAGATTTCATCCTGCATAGGCAGGTAGACACCTGCGCTGTCTACCAGATAAATGGTAGGCAGATGATTCTGTAAAGCAATCGTCTGTGCCCGAATGACTTTTTTGGCAGTGATGGGAAAAAAGGCACCTGCCTTGACGGTCGCGTCATTGGCGATAATCATCCAACTGCGCCCCTGTACCTGAGCAATACCTGTTACGACTCCGCCAGCAACTGCCCCACCTTCTTCGGGGTACATCTGCCAGCCTGCAAAGCGCATCAGTTCATCGAAGTCAGTATTCTGGTCGATGAGTTTGCTGATACGCTCTCGGGCAGTCAGGCGGCTTTTTTCGTGCTGGCGCTGAATCGCCTTGAAACCTCCACCTTGCGAGATGCGATTGCATTCATCGGTCAGGGTCCGTATGATGTCCTGCCACGCCTGTTTGTTGGCCATGTAGGTCTGACTGCGGCGATCTTCCAGACGCAGCTGAGACGCCAGACGGTTCAGGGGCTTTTTCATGGTGGTGTAAAACCGAGTTACAGGGCCCTAGTGGCCATGATAACCAGCAAGCCACCTCCGGCATTCTCGAGAGAGTGTGGGGTATTGGCAGGAACGCTCAGGAGTTTGCCTTTACCGAGGCGCAGGCTTTGCTCCCCATGCTTAAGCAGCGCTTCGCCTTCCATAACCTGATAGACGCTGCTGCGGTCGTAAGTGCTCCCACCACCACGCTGACCTGCTTCAAAGCAGATGAGTTCGACATGCAAATCATCGGTTTTAACGAGGTCGCTTCGCTCAATGCTCTTGAGTGAGAACTTGCGGGCACTGCTGATGCTGATGGTATTCATGCTTTCTCCCTTAAGGTTGCCCCGTGGATAAAAAACTTCGGGCGGTCTGTACCTGTGATTATATCGGGTTTGCTTGGTCAGCCGTACGATGAGGGTAGCCAGAACTTGTTGTAACCAGCATGATTACGGTCATGGCATGACTTTTTCGTTAGACTAATGCTATGGCATTTTTAGATCAGCTTTATAAGGAACTTATTCTCGAGCACTACAAAAAGCCCCGTAATAAGGGTAGTTTGCCACCACCTGTGATTACTGCCGAAGGTTTAAATCCGTCCTGCGGGGATGAACTCGAGCTTTTTTTGCGCGTTGAGGATGACAAAATCACTGCTGTGAAGTTTACGGGTGAAGGTTGTGCCATCAGCCAGTCGAGTGCCAGTATGATGACTGAGGCCATACAGGGCAAGACACTGGCTGAGGTGCGCGAACTCACGCAGGCATTTAAGGATATGATTCACGGCTCAGAACCAGTGGAGAGCCTGGGGGACCTTAAGATGCTTCAGGGCATCTCAAAGCTCCACGCCCGCGTGAAGTGTGCCACGCTTGCCTGGGTAACGCTCGAGCAAGCTCTTGAACAGAAAGCCTAAGGTGTTTCGATACTGTCAAGAGAGGGTTTTAGTTTACTGGGGCTGACGAGTGTGGCGTCAAGACTGCGCTCAAAGGCGTGAAGCGTGCCACGGAACTGCTCGCGGAAGAGCTGATACTCCTTCTCGAGCCTGGCAAGTTCATAGCGAGCTTCCTTGAGTCGCCCCTCAGCATCACGAATCATGTCTTCCTTAAGGTGTTCTGCTTCTCGCAGGACCAATTCTGCCTCGCGCTTGGCGTTTTGCTTCATTTCAGTGCCGATGCGCTCGGCGGCAATCACTGCGCGCTTAAGTTCCATCTCGGCTTGTTGCAACTCATCAATGCGCTTTTCGCGTCGACCGATATCCTCACGCAGTTGCTGGTTTTCCTTATTCAGAGACTCGAGCCCTGCAGCTACTTTTTGCAAAAACTCACGGACTTGCTGCTTGTGATAGCCATTAAACGTATTGCGAAACTCGGTGTGTTCAACATCCAGTGGATTCAGTTTCATAGTCTGTCCTCATCCTTATCAATGGGCGTCCTGAAAGATGGCGGAACCTACGCGAACAATCGTTGCACCCTCTTCAATGGCAACTTCAAAGTCATTGCTCATACCCATCGACAACTCTCTGAGGCCTAGTGTATCACGAAGTGTACGAATTTTCACAAAATGCTCTCTCGAGGCTTCGGCATCGTCTGCATAGGGTGCCATTGTCATCAAGCCCTGAACAGTGACGTAAGCAAGTGAGGCTACATAATCGACCAAAGCCTCAACCTGATCAAGCGGCACACCTTGCTTATTTTTTTCGTGGGCAACGTTGACTTCGATCAGGCTTTGAAACACATGATTATGTTTGGCCCCGTGTTCGTTTAAAGTGTCAGCGAGACGTGGGCTGTTCAGTGAGTGAATCAGCTTAAAATCAAGGCAGTACTTGACCTTATTGCGTTGCAGACTGCCGATCATATGCCACTCGATATCGTCCAGTTGGGCTTTTTTGTTGCGCCATTCCTGTACACGGTTTTCACCGAGTATCCGGTGCCCATGATCCAGCAGGTAATGCTGGATGGCGGTGACGTCGTGACCTTTCGTAACTGCCACGAGCTTGACTTCACTGGACTTGCGACCTGCGCGTTGGCAGGCTCTGTCAATGCGCTGCTGGATGTCTGGAAACATGAAAGTCCTTCTTTTATAGGGTATTTAAGTGTGTTAGCTGACTAGATCGTCATATCCTGGATGATGGCAGTGACCAGTTGTCGGAAGGTTGCGCCAGAGGCGGCGGCAACGCGCAGGACATCGTCACCAGTGGCGTGCTCGTGGCTATCTGGAATCGCCATATCCGTGACGGTGCTGAGCCCCAGTACCCGCATGCCCAGGTGGCGGGCAATAATGACTTCGTGTACCGTGGACATGCCGATGGCATCTGCGCCCCAGGTGCGGAACATGCGCAACTCGGCTCGAGTGGCATAGCTTGGTCCGCTGATTGCCAGGTAGACACCTTCGCGCAGCGGAATGTCCAGGCTACGGGCAAGGCGCTGGGCCAAGGCGCGGTACTCATTGTCATAGCAGTCGAACATCACCGGAAAGCGCGGACCCAGACTGTCATCATTGGGTCCAATAAGTGGGTCTGTACCTGTAAAGTTGATGAAGTCCAGTTGCAGCATCAAATCGCCAGCTTGCCAGTTAGGATTTAAGCCCCCACAGGCGTTACTTACCAAGAGGCTCTGTGCTCCCAACTGCTGCATCACGCGCACGGGTAGCGCAGCCGCCTCGCTGCCGTGACCTTCGTAGAAGTGCACGCGCCCTTGCATAGCAACGACAGCCTTACCTGCCAGCTCACCCATAATCAGGCGTCCGGCGTGTCCAGGGGCCTGACTGCTGGCAAAGCCAGGAATGTCTGCATAGGGGAGGCTGACTTCAGCTGCAATGCTATCTGCCAAGGGTCCCAGGCCCGAGCCCAGAATGATGGCTAGCTTGGGTGTATAGGTTGTCTGTTCACGGATAAAGTCCACAGCAGTTTTGATTTTGTCTTGTACCATATACCCTATCATAGCAGTCCATGAATGCTTTTTTAACGATAGTTCACGCTTTATACACCCCATTACACATCTTCTCACCCAGTCCTTAGGTAAGATGCCTCATGCACTTTAAGATACTCAGTTTACTAATCATTCTTCTCTCTGGGGTCGCTGCCGCCCAGCTTCCGACCATTACAGGTGTGCTCAGTGAAGTTCGGGTTGAGGGCAGCCCGGACAATGCGCGGCTTATAACCACGGTGATCCGCTCGAGAGCTGGCACACCGGTCACTCAGATCAACCTCGAGTCCGAGCGCAACCTGGTCTTGAGCCTTGGTGTTTTTGCCGAGGTCAGCGTGCGGCTTGAACCCCAACCGACAGGCCCGGTGCTGGTCATCAGGGTGCGAGAAAATCCCAGAATTGCCGAGGTTAGTGTTACAGGATCAACGCTAGTGTCTCAGGCAAGATGGCGGCAGTTTCTCAATCAGTTGCTAATTACTGAAGGAACGCCCTTCAACACTATTCGCGCCAACGAAGCCTTGCAGGCGATTCAGCAGGAATACCGCCGCGCGGGTTTTCCCTTTGATGTCCCGGTCAGTCTCGAAGTTACACCTGTTGAGGGGATACTGGATGGCGATCCACCTGTGACGGTCACCTACGCGATTACCGAAACCAGTCCCATTCGTGAGATTCGCTTTGAGGGAGCGACCATCCTCAGTGAAGAGGAACTGAGGGACGGGTTTTTGTTGCTACGGGATGACCGCGAGTTCACGATTAGCCGTTATCAGGACGCTTTGCGGGTCATCAACCAGGAGTACTTTGAACGGGGTTACCGTGGTAGTGGTGTCGATCAGGACAGAACTACGCTCGTGGATGGCATTATGACCGTGCGTATCAAGGAACTGCGGATTATCAGTCTGGATACGACAGCTATCGGTATTGATCCGGCAGAGTTTAGCGTGAAAGTCGGGGAGCTGTTTAATTATGATGCTCTATTGTCTGATGTGCGGCGCTTATCCCGTGGGCGTGATCGAGATATCGGTCTGGATTTCATACCTCTTACAACTGGTGATGTGCGGGTCAGCTTTCGTTCTGGTCCGCCAGGTGAGGCGGGAGCGATTAGTGAAATTGTCATTGAGGGTAACAGCGTTATAGGGACTGAGACTATTTTGCAAGTGTTGCAACTTAGCATGGGTGACAACTTTACCTCGGCGGTTGCAAATGATGATTTTGAGCGCATCTTCCGCCTTTACGCTGATCGGGGCTATCGCATTGTGACCACGGCAGCCTTCAATTATCTGGATGGGACGTATATTCAGCGGATTACCGAGTTGAAAATCGCTGACTATCAGGTAATTTTTGATAGGGAAACTCCTAAATCTCAACCGTATATCGTAAGCCGTTATTTGCCAGAACCTGGCACAGTCCTAAACGAAAATAGTCTTAGGCAAGGTATTATCAATGGCCTGCGTTTAAGCATCTACGAGATTACTGATGTTCAGTATGCTCCCAGCCTCGAGCCAGATGCGGTGATCGTGCAGGTATTTGTACGGGAGCTGCCTTCAGGTTTATTTCAGCCGGGCCTGAATTATGAGACGAGTGCCAGCGCTAACACCTTTAATGCCTTTTTGCAGTATTCGGACAGCAATTTTTTGGGTGAGGCTCATATCCTCAAAGCAGAATTGAATGCACAGACTTCAGACATAGGCTTTTTGCTGGGAGGCAATGTCAGTTACAGCATTCCCTGGTTGTATTATGATTTTCTGGACTTCAAAGAGGTTCCTACCAGTGTGTCGCTCTCGCTCTTTAGCGATGTGCTGACCAATCAGGTCATGAGTGCGGCAGGCAGTCTGACGATCTGTGCCAGACCCGAAAACCGCGCTGATAATCGCTGTAGCGAAGACGAGCGCATTCGTGTAGGTGAGTACACCAAGCGTGAAACGGGGGCTGCTTTTAGTATTGGTCGGCGTATTTTGCCCTTTACTAACCTGAGCCTGTCTGCCCGAGGCGGTTATAACGAGTACAAACTCGAGCCTGGCGTTTCCTGCGAATACGATGACACTGGCAAGTTGAAAGATAAAGATTGCGCCCTGGAGCGCAATGAAGCGCAACCATTTTTACCTCAGAGCGGTTTCAGCAGCCTGGTGAGTACTGCCATCGAGTATGATGACCGCGATAACATCAATTTTCCCACTACAGGCATCAATGCCAATGCCCGTATTGGTGTGGGCTTTGGGACAGACTACCGCAGTCCTTTAACGGGTAGCCAGCAGTCCTATGTCTACAGCCCTATCGAGTTTGGGGTGCGTACCTATTTGCAGTTGGAGCGCATTTTTGCCGAGTTGAATGACCCTAATCACGTGCTGGCATTCAGGATTAACGGAGGCCATCAGTTGGGTGGGGATTATCCGGCAAACCGCCTTTTTGCTGTGGGGGACAGCTTTATTAATGATACGCTCATTCGTGGCTATAACCGCGGCAACATAAATCCCTCACAAACCTATGCCATCGGTACAGTGGAATACCGCTATGATTTTGGCTTTGATACTGTGGCGACCCAGACCATTATCGCTTTGGTCTTTGCTGATATTGGCTGGGCGTCCAGTGTGCCGAACTTCGAAAATTATCAGACGCCGCTGTTTGCTGGCGCGGGTGTGGGTTTGCAGCTCAATCTAGGCTTCGGTGGCTTTGGGCTGCCAGCAATTCGAGTGGATTACAGTTTTAGTGAGCGTAATCCGAGTGGGGTCTTTCGCTTCAGGCTGGGGCCGGTGTTTTAAGCGTAGACAGCTTGCTGTAAGCCTCTTAAGTAACCGATAGCAAAGAGGCGACCAATCGCGGAGTAACCAGCGTTTTCATTGCTGTCACCTGCCATGGTTGGTACGTGATCTGGGCGCAGTACGCCTGTAAAGCCAATATCACGGTAGGCACGCATGCAGGCCAACATGTCGGTTTGACCGTCATCGTGAAAGGTTTCGGCAAAGTTTTGGGCTGTGCCGCGCACGTCACGCATGTGGACAAAGAAAATCTTTCCCTGAGTGCCAAAGTGACGGATGACTTCAGGCAGTTCATCAGTCATGAGGGTGAAATTACCCTGACATAGTGTAATGCCATTGACGGGACTTGGGACTAGCTCGAGCAACCTCTGAAAGTTCTCAACGCTGCGCATGATGCGTCCCAGGCCGCGAATAGGGGAGAGTGGCGGGTCATCCGGGTGCATGGCCAGTTTGACACCAGCCTCTTCGGCTACCGGAACAATGCGCTCCAGGAAATACTTGAGGTTGTCCCAGAGCTGTTCTTCTGTGACCACACCGTGGTCAGTCAGGGGAGCTTGTTGCATCAGACTATGGTCATAGGCTGTCACCAGCGCCCCACCCCGCGTTGGCGTGGTGGTTGAAGTGCGCATCCAGTTAAAGACGGGCATCCATTCATAGCACCACACGGGAATGCCCAGCTTGCCCATGTTGCGAATGAGTTCACAGGCTGTTTCAATTTCTTCATCGCGACCTGCTAAGCCCAGCTTGGCTTTATCCAGGGGGGGGCGGCTCTCGAGCACCTCGAGGCGAAAGCCGGCGTTTTCATAGGCGGTCTTGATGCGCAGCAGGGACATGTAGCTCCAGGGGAGATCTTCGGGAGGCACATTGACACCTGCTGAAAAATCCATACCACCAACGACGTGGCGGATACCGCACTGTTTGACCATTGTCCACAGGCTTGAGGGTTGCGGGGGGAGAAACTCGGCAATTTGAATCATGATGAGGCTCCTTCTTGACATTGGCTGAAGCTGTATTCGGGCTCAAAGCCGATCAGGGCTCGAGCCTTGTCGATACTGAAAAAGGATTCACAGGCGATGAGTGGCTTGCTGAAGATCTGAACCTGGGGGAAAAACAACCTTGCCAGCAGCGCTGAGTCTACAGCCAGCGAGTTTTGAGTTTCACAGATAAACAGCACGTGACTTCCCTGATAATCTGCGCTCAGACTTTTTTCGAGGGACTGAGCAGCGTCGCGGCTATCCAGCATGGCCCAGAAATCAAAGCGGTCAAACATTAGCATCGACCAGAGCGAATCTTCGTGCCGACGTTCAAAGGGCCGCAATTCCTGAAACTGCGGCTGCTCCAGTGGCCTGAGCCGCCGGAACGCCAGAACGTCTTCCATGAGGTTGGCAATTCTTTGCTGTCTGAGGGTTTCATCCATCAGCAGGAGCTCGGCTATATCACTTTTGAGCTGGGCTTTGCGCTTAAGGAATGCCCCAGTTAGCTGCTCTCGCTGGTAGACGCCTGGGAAGCGTAAAGATGTACCGCTGATGCCATCGCGACGATAAAAGTACTCGGCTATGTCCTCTGCCAGCTGTTTGGATAGTGAGTACGGGTCCACCGTAAAGCGCGGATGGGCTTCATCAATAGGGAAATACTGGGCAGGTACATCATCAATACTCCAGAAGCAGCCTTTGGCATTGATGGAGCTGGCCTGTACAACACGTTTGATGCCGGCCTGAGCTGCTGCCTCATAGACGTTAAAGGTGCCTGCTACATTTACTTCAAACAGGCGCTCACCACGGCTGTTAGTTGGTGCAGCTATGGCCGCCAGGTGAACCACCGCGTCACAGTCCTGCATCGCGGTTTTGAGTGCCTTAAAATCTGTAATGTCAGCCTGGACGTAATCTATGCCAGGAGCTAGGTTTGTCTGCTCCTGATTATCCAGAACCCGAAGTTGCCAGCCTTTAGCCAATAAACGCTGGCAGACAACCTGCCCAATCCTGCCTGTGCCACCCGTTATCAGAACTCGCATACAAGACTTGTGGATAACTTATTGCTGTTCTTTGCGCCAGGCTTCGTATTCGGCTCGAGCTTCTTCGGTCAGTGGATAGTACTTGCGCAAGTCTCCACCCTGCTCCAGGCGCATGCGCGAAAACACTTCCCAATCGGCGTGTTCTTTGGCATGGGCCAAAACCTCTTCTGCCATCGCCACAGGTACCACTACCACGCCATCCTCATCTGCCACGATGATATCCCCGGGCATGACCAGACGTCCACCGCAGGCAATGGGCTGGTTCACCGCAAAGGGGAAGATGCCGGTCTGTGTGTGGTAGTTGGGTGTCACGCCGCGAATCCAGAGACCCAGACCTAGCTCTTTTGCCGTTGGATAATCACGGATACAGCCGTCGATGACTACGCCCAGGCCCCCACGACCTTTGAAATAGGTCAGCATCATCTCGCCAAAGACACCACTCGCCATATCACTTCGAGCATCCACCACCACGATGTCTCCGGGCTGGGTGTGGTAGAGCACGTGGCGGTGTAACTGTTTTTCAGGATCGGCATATTCGGATTCATCGTACTGATCTTCGCGCAGTGGCATAAATTGCAGAGTCAGAGCAGGTCCAGCCATGGTCACCTCGGGTGTCCAGCCAACAGGGCCGCGAATCTGGGAATCGCGAATGCCCAGGCCGCGCAGCGTGCCGCTGGCAGTTGCCGTGCCGATGCGCTTGAGACCTTCAACCAGTTCTTTAGGGGGGCGTTGGATATCGGGGGTTTGAATCATGATGTTCTCCCAAGTGACTTATTTTGTTGTCTAAGCTTACCACCCAAGTCTGCTTTGCTATAGGTATCTGGACTGCTAGCCCATCCCGATGTCTGAGAAACGTATCATGTCTACAGAAAATTGGTATAAAAAGGTATGGAATCCCAGATTTGTTTTGCAGGTTCGTACACCGAAGGTCACGCTGGTCAGGGTATCACTACCTGCCAACTCGAGCCCAGTGGAGCGCTCAGTCAAGTTGCAGTTTTTGGTGATATTGCCAATCCTTCCTATTTGGTGGTGGATACAGCCAAGATGCGTCTGTACGCTGTGCATGAGACCGCTCAGCATAGTGCCAGGCCTGCAGCAGTATCTGCTTTTCATATTGCTGACGATTATACGCTCAGCCTCATAGGCACGCAGCCAGTACCTGGCGACGCACCCTGTCACCTGGCTTTTGACGCCAAGCGCGAGTTCCTTGCTGTAGCCAACTATTCCAGTGGCAATGTTGCGCTTTATCCTCTTCAGTCAGATGGGTCGCTGGCTGAGCTGGCCGATGTGAGGCAGCACCAGGGCAAGAGTGTCAACGCTACGCGGCAGGAGGCAGCCCATGCTCATGCTGTGATTTTTAGTCCTGACAACCGCCTGCTCTACGTGGTGGACTTGGGTCTGGATGAGGTGATTGGCTACCGTTTTGAGACTGGTCGACTCGAGCCCGTCAACACGCTCAAACTACCAGCAGGGGCGGGACCGCGCCATCTGATTTTTCATCCGAACGGACAGCATGCCTTCGTCGTTAATGAACTAAACTCAACGCTAAGTCTGCTAGCTGTGACGCCCGAAGGACTTGCTGTTATCAGCCATCATGCGACCTTGCCTGCGGACTTCTTGGGCGAGAGTACCTGCGCAGCGCTGCGCCTGCATCCAAATGGGCAAACGGTCTATGCGTCTAACCGAGGGCATGACAGTGTAGCGGTTTTTTCCTTTGATGCCGCAACGCAAACCTTAATATTGCTCGAGCATTCAGCCACAGAGGGACAGAACCCCAGGGATTTTGCCCTTTCCAGAACAGCTGAGACTTTGGTAGTGGCAAATCAAAGCAGTGATCAACTGGTCAGTTTTAGGGTGCAGCCAGATGGCACATTGCAGTCTAGTGGTCATGGCCTGGCTTTGGGTGCACCTGTTTGTGTGGCGATGCTTTAGCCTGCTACAGTTGCACGACAAAACCTTATTCCGAGCAGAGCGTTAGGAACCGAGGAACTGCTTTTTTAATCTGTAATCAATTTATCGGGCTCCGTATCAAGTCGTCTTGGCGCTAAGCTTTCAACTCCCCCAAGTCGTAAGGAGTATCCTTAAGGATACTTCGGGGAAACGCTTTGCCTAGGCTGGTTGGCTCAGCTTGCGTCCAATTTCGGCGAAGACGTGACTGATGAGCTGCTTGGCCTTATTATCGAGTACCCGTCCACCAACCGTTGCTGCTGGGCCGCGAACCACAGCCTCACCGTTCCAGTCAAGGACAGTGCTCATGTCTGGCTGTTCTTTGATATCAGCAGCAGCCTCGAGGTCTACAGCACTGCCCAGTCCGCCACCGCGCAGCCGCACTATCATTTTATTTTGCTCAGCTTGGGGCTCGAGGCTTACTGAAAACTTAAAACGTCCCCGTACGGGTCCGATGCCTACCCTGACAAAGGCGTCAAAGTTTTTATCATCCTTGACGTCAAGTTGCTGTAGATCTGGCAGGCAGTGTGCCACCTTCTCAGGATTATTGATGAAGCTCCAGACTCTATCGTAATCCGCATTGATTTTTTCCTGCCCTCGGTAGTTAAGTTTCATTCTCCCAACCTCCTTCTCACGCTCTAAGTTTAAGCTTAAACATGATTGTTGACTCTACTCTACAGGATTTTTTACAGACGGTGTGCTTGTGGGGTAAATGACAGTTTGAATCAGTCAAGCTGGGCAAGTTGTTGCTGAATAAGCGCATCAAAATATTCAAAAGGCTGCGCGCCAGCTACCAGGCTACCGTCCAGACTGCCATCATCCTGTAGTTGGCCGATCAGGAAGCCTGGTGTACCCCGTATGCCAGAGCCTTGAGCGTCTCTGGTGTCCTGAATTACAGCGTCGTAGTGATTTTGTTCATCAATGCAGGCGTCCAGCTGTTCGCTGCTGATAGTGAGTGGGGCACTAAGGTTACGAATGGTCTGTATGGATTTCATGCCACTGCTACGTAGAACCTCTGAGACAAGATTGATGTAGGTTGTATCATCTGTCTGATCGCGGACACATCGGGCTGCTGCTGCCGCTGCCAGGCTGACCTCACCCCCAACCCCGATAAAGTCGCGGTAGACATAGAGCAGTTGACCAGTATCGATATATTTTTCCTTGATTTGCCCAAAGGTTTCGTTGTGGTAGCGACCACAAAAACTGCAATTAAAGTCACTGAACTCCACCATGACAATGGGCGCATTGCTGTTTCCCATGCGAGCACTGGCCTGAATGCTGGTCTGACCTGAGGTGGCTGGCGCTTCGGAACCCTGATTCTGAAAGGCAACGATGGCGTCAATCGTGGCGCTGGGCAGCTCGGAAAGACGCGCTTCCAGAGAATCAAGGCGTTGGTTAAGCTGCCAGTAGGCAAAGGCCAGAAACCCCAGGATGGCAACTAGTAATACTGCCAAAAGCAGTGGTAAGGAACTCTGAGAGCTGACCGCTGCTGACCCAGAAGGTAGAGGATTTGAATCTTCCATAGGCTTAGTGTACTCACTGTGCAGTGCCCCTGGGGTAGTTTAATTTATAATGCGTAACCGAAAGCCCACCCCACCCCCCCTGGGGTGATAAACTATAAAAGTTAAATATCTGTATTTACTGGAGGCATAATGACAACACTTAGCATAGAAGGAATGACCTGCGGACACTGTCAAAAGGCGGTCAAAGAGGCGCTTGAAGGCGTTGCGGGTGTCGTATCTGTAGAAGTGGATCTTGCCAGTGGCGGCGCCACGGTTTCAGGTGAGGCGGATACTGACGCCTTGATTGCTGCGGTTGTGGAGGAGGGTTACAAGGCGAATATTTCCTCATGACATCGCTAACAGGGTCTGAGATAGCCACAGATCTGATGACTCGAGCTCACGAGGTCATTGCGACATTTACTCAACTGCCAGAAGACACATTTTTCACGGGTCCAAAGGGTCGTTGGTCAGCAGCGCAGCATTTGGGTCACCTCAGTTTAGTCAGACAGAAAGTGAATTTGGGCTTGCAGGCAAAAGAGCAGCTTCCTGAAGCGGTAGAGCGTTTTGGTACTTACGACCTTGTTCGTCAGAGTTATCTGGATATGCTTGCCCGGACCCCGGCTGTGTTTTTGCAAAACAACCCTTTTAGGGTCGACCCTGATGCAACCGTAACTAAAGCAGATGTGATAGCAACCTATTCACAGTATAGCCAGGCTTGTGAGCAGTTGCTCACGGATTGGCAAGAGGAGCAGCTTAGCCAAAAGGCTATGAAGCATCCTTTACTAGGACTACTTAGTGTGAGAGAAATGCTTTATTTCGTCCATTATCATGAGTGGCATCATATGCAAGGTATTCAGCATTTGCGAGGTTCAAGATGACCTCAGATTCATCTGTCCCAGCAGCTAGTGCTTGTCTTCACCTTGACAGTGATACTCGCAAGGATGCAGCTTTGCGTCTCAGAAGTGCCAAGGGACACTTGGAGGGTATTTTACGCATGCTCGAGGATGAATCGGTTTATTGCATTGATGTTCTCAAGCAGGTTAAGGCGGTGCAAGGAGCATTGACCAAAGTAAGCGAGAAGGTGCTGCGTTCACATGTGCGCGATCATGTAGTCACAGCCTCAGAGCGTGGTGACGCTGAGCCGATCGTTGATGAGTTGATGGAAGCCTTGAAATACAAGATATGAGCAAGAGCCGCCTTGTGGCAAAATGAGCTTGAGACTGTCACGCATTACGCAGCCTATTATGCAAATTGCAGTTAGACTGGAAGGGCGTTGAAGACAGTGTCTTGTAAGGTTTTATTGGCGTTAGCAAAATACATGGTTGTTGCTCTTAAGCAGCGCTTGTGATTGTACACTTAGGTGCGGCCTGCTAAAAGCAACAGTTTCAGACCATGAAGTTTCTGCCTTAAGGAGTATCAGTGAACATACAAAAGCTTACCCTGATTACCGCAATTGTCATCGGACTTGCAGTGGTTGGTCTTATCGTATATCAGCGTTTGCAACCGAACCCCGCCCCTGCGTCAGCCAGTGGTCCAGTTGAATTGAACTATGAAGGTCAGCCTCGCCTGGGACCAGTGGATGCACCTGTGACCATCGCCATTTTTGAAGACTTTAATTGCCCTGCCTGTCGGTTTTTTGAAGAGACAATTTTTCCCCAGATTGAACGCGATTACATCCGCACAGGTCAGGCGCAGTTGTATTTTTTCAATTATCAGTTTTTGGGACCCAACTCCATCACGGCAGGTTTGGCGAGCCTTTGTGCCCATGACCAGAATGAAGCGGCCTTCTGGGAGTATAAGACGATGATTTATCGTGTTCAGGAACCAAACAATCAGAATTGGGCAAACCCCCAGCGTTTGCAGGAATTGGCCAGTAACATTGGTGATCTGGATGCAGTGGCCCTGCGGCAGTGTATTGATGACCGACGTTTTGAGGAAAGGTTAACCCAAAATCGCAATATCGGTACTGCAGCTGGTGTGCAAGGTACGCCTTCGGTTTTTGTCAATGGCGTGCGGATAGATAATGGCAACAACTTCGCCCTCATTCAGTCGGAAATCGAGCGGGTATTGGGTAGCAACTAGCTGTGAGCCGGATTATTGATGAATATGCTTTGTATTTTGCCTGGCTAGTGGCGATTGTAGCTACCGTGGGTAGCTTGTACTTCAGTGAAGTCCGACACTTCGTGCCCTGCGCACTGTGCTGGTATCAGCGCATATTTATGTATCCACTGGTAGTTTTGCTGGGTATCGCCAGTTTTCGTAAAGATAGCAGCATTGCGCCCTATGCGCTTAGCCTGGCAGTGCTTGGTGGGGGTACTGCAGTTTATCACATCATGCTGCAAAATATTCCCGGTTTTGGCGGTATTCCGATGTGCAGTGTTGGTGTTCCCTGCACTGCTAAATACATCAACTGGCTAGGCTTTATCAGTATTCCGGTTTTGGCGTTTGTAGCGTTTGCCATCATTGCTCTTTTGTTAACTCCAGCGCTGCTGAGACGTAAGTCCTAGTCAAGACCCAAAGCCTGACGCTGCCTAAGCACATCCTCTGGGCTTAGGTTTTTTCCGCGTAGGGCGGCAATATCAGCTGCTTGAAGAACCGGGTAGCCTGCTGGTAGTAATTCCTCATTACCCCAGGCGCGCAGCATGTAATTTGTAACGGCGGCAAGAGTACGGTCCTCCAGTTGTCTGTAAGCGGGCATGTTGCCGTTGTAGGTCTCTCCCAGCACACGGATTTCGCCTTGTAAGCCGTAGAGCATCACGTTGATCAGATAGTCATTGCCAGACTCCCTGTTTGCGATGGTTGGCAGATGTTCTGCCAGCGGTGGAAATGTGTTGGGAATCCCTTCACCTTCATCGCCATGACAGCCGCTACAGGAGTTGTCATAGGTTGTTTTCCCCAAAGTTTGCCAGTCGGCTACTGGGTTTTGACCGCAACCTGACAGCAGCAAACTGGCAAGTATGAGCAGTTGCCCAGCATGTTTGAAATAGCGCATACAATCCTCCTGTTGCATCATAACATTCGCCTCATGAAGGTCGGATAGTAAATATGAAAGCCTGAGTGAATCCTTAAAGCTCGCGGCTTATCGTGCCAGCGAAAGCTGGAATGACGTGTTTATACCAGTTCCGGATAAATCGTTGGGTTTATCCCAATGATTTATCCCGAGCA
>CAZZPQ010000062.1:0-18266 GCA_964655595.1 uncultured bacterium | reverse complement strand
CCGAGCAGAGCGTTAGGAAGCGGGGATTGATTTTCAAATCCGCAATCAATTTTTCGGGCTCGGTATTAAAAGAGTCTGGGGTGGCCCTCTGGTAGCCGTCTACCGCTGCGGGTTGCTGAGGTGCAGCCGAGATATTAGCTATATGTAGCTGGATAAAGAGATTCTTCGCAGGCCTCAGGGTGACAAAGGGTGAGCTGAGGCCAGTATACTACCAGACTAAATCCTGGCCATAAGCTTGAGCAAAAACCTCTGTGGCAGTCACCTGGCGCTCCAGGGGATAAGCACAGACTGCCACAGCACCCGGTCCCAGTGTCCATCCCAGAACCGAGGCGACTAGCTGCACGCGACCCTGCTGGATATCAAGGGCTGATTGGTCAAATCTGACCTTAAGTGTTTCAATATGAGCAGCGTCATAGCGGCTGACACCCAAAACCAGTTTGATGCTTTCAGTACCTATTCTTTCGAGCAGAACATCTATCAGGCTGTCTTCGATATGCTGGGAGCGAATCGAGCCTATCTGCGACAGGCCAGACGCGCTTAGCTGCAAGAGGGGCTGATGACCTTTTAATTGGCTGAGCATGCTTTTTAAGCGGTTTCCTGCTATCCGCGGTTTAGGAGCACTGAGCAGAAAGGACAGTGGTCTAAGAAGACTAAGTTCCTCGAGGCAGTCCGCCCAGTTGGTGTTTTTCTTTACTAGCTGGGCAGCTTTCAGAACGATTTCAGCCAGTCCCAGACTTACCGTGCCTGTATCTATAACCGTGATACGGTCTTCGGCTTGCAGCGCTTTCACTGCCAGGTTGGCATGGCTAACTGCCGGGCTTAGGCTTTCACTGAGATGCAGGGACAGCAGGTGTTCATGATGCTCGAGAAACCTTACATAGGTATGAATAAAATCTTCGGGTTCCGGCGCTTCTAGCAGTATGTTTTGCTTGCTGTCAAGAAGTTTATGCAAGTCAGCGCCCGTAATATCGCGCCAGTCCCGCTTCAGCTCACCATTAAGGGTAAACCTGTGGGATACCAGGGCAATATTCTGTTTGAGTAAGGTGGCAACCGGCAAGTCAACGGAGGAGTCAGTAACCAGTCCAAGCGACATAATCTGAGTGTACGCGCTCAGGCGAGCGGTCGCTGTGAAAAGGTTCGGTTATACCTCATCGAGCAGCCTAGCTACCTCCTTCATACTCAGGGAGCGCATGCCATAGTCCTGCGCTAATTGCTGGTAACACAGGAATATCTGTCTGAGAAACCCCAGGTTGTTTTCCTGATCAAGTCCCAGATTGTGCGGATGCCACCATAGATGATAAATGCGTCCCTGGCGGGCTGCTAGCTTCATACCATCCGTGATGCGCTTTAAGCGTAAGGGCTCGAGTGCTCTGAGTTTGGGAGTATAGGGACGCAGAAAGCGGGTCGCAGGGATATTGATCAGGCCAGAGGCTTCCCTAAGCCTGGTCCAGTCTCCCAGATGATGTGGGGTAATTGGCACATAGGTATCCAGCAGCCTGCCTGCACGCCGCCACGGTGTTTGCTCGGCGGTGGTCGACGCTTCGTAGAAATAGCCTGGTTCATTGCCCCTGTAAATCCTGATGCCATTGTCCAGAAGCGCCTGGGCATAGGCTGGATTAAGCTGGTTGCGAGGAAAAATGATGCTGTCAAGCTGAATACCCTGCGCTTTGGCAATAGCCTTGGCACTCGCCAGATCAGCACGGAAGTCAGCCTCGGTCTGACCTGCCTCGAGACAGTAATAATGTGAGTAGGTGTGGCTGGCAAGCTCTTGCCGAGGGGTTTGCCGGATCAATTCAATCAGGCTTTTGGCGTACTGTAAGGGTGCAGTGTGCTCGTTATCCCCCAGCGCTTCGCGGTAAGGATCCAGCTTACTGTCCTGATAGCTGGGCTTAAGCTGTGGATGGTAGGATATGAGTTCTTCTTTGGTATCAGCAAAGAGAAAGCCGACCGTCGCCCAGGTGGCTGCCACTTCAAACTCGTGAAAGAGTGTGAGTAGTTTGGGAATCACCGTGCGAGCGCCCAGCAGGTTGGCGGTGTAGCTACTGTCTAAGGGGTAAAGATCCCGCACACCCCAGTGCAATTCAAAGTCTAGTGACATCACAAATGCCGGTGGATACATGGCTAACAGCATACGCCGCGCCGCAACTTTCGTCTGTTAGAACCTTCGGGTTTCTGCAGGGTTTTGTAAATCGCCTTCGAAGCTGTCAAAATGCCTTAATGTAGAGCTAGTGCACTGCCAGAATGAGGCATATGCCTGGCTCTAGGCTAAAATATAAAGACGATTTCGGGAGGAGTCTCCATGTCAAAGCCTGTTGTAACTCGGATTGCCCCATCACCCACGGGTGATCCACACGTTGGTACCGCCTATATGAGTTTGTTTGATTATGTCTTTGCCAGACAGCAGGGGGGCAGGTTCATTTTAAGGATTGAAGATACCGATCAGAGCCGCTACCGAGCCGACGCTGAAGCTAACATCAGCGAGATACTTGATTGGCTGGGACTCAGCCCGGATGAGAGTCCAGCCAAAGGTGGACCTAATGCGCCCTACCGTCAGACCGAGCGCAAGGCGATCTACCAGCGCTACGCCGAGCAGCTTTTGGCTGAAGGTAAGGCCTACCGCGCCTTTGAAACACCAGAAGAACTGGATGCGATTCGCGCTGAACTGCGGCACAAAGGGCTCAGCTACGGCTATGATGGGCGGGGGCGCCACCTGTCAGCAGATGAATCTGAGCGCAGGGCGGCGGCTGGTGAACCTTTTGTGATTCGGCTGATTAGCCCGGATGAAGGGGATACCGTGGTACGTGACGCTCTGCGTGGCGAGATTCGCGTGCCAAACCGTGAGGTCATGGATGCGGTGCTCTTAAAGAGTGATGGGTTACCTACCTACCATCTGGCTGTGGTGGTGGATGACTATCTTATGGGCATTAGCCACGTGGTACGTGGTGAGGAATGGATTCCCACTGCGCCCATCCATGTGCTGCTCTATCAGGCATTGGACTGGCAGGAACCTGTCTGGATTCACATGCCTTTGTTGCGCAACGCAGAAGGCAAGAAGCTCAGCAAGCGCAAGGATGATGTCAGCCTTGCATCTTACCGCCAACAGGGCATCGTGGCAGAAGCGTTGCTGAATTACCTGGCTACCATGGGTTGGAGCATGCCCGATGGTCGGGAATTTTTTAGCCTGAAAGACATGATTGCCCATTTCAGCTTTGAGCGCATGTCTCTGGGTGGTCCGATATTTGATATGAAGCGCTTGCGGCACTACAACGCCAAGTACCTGCGCGACATTCTTCCACTCGAGCAGGTTGCTGCCAAAGCCGAGCCCTTTTTGCGCCAGGCAGGTTACAGCTGGGAGGATGAAGACTATCTGCTGGATGTGCTCGATGTAATGCTGCCTCGCATTGAAACCCTGCAGGAACTTGCTGAACAGAGCGCTTACTTTTTTGGTGAAGACTTTAGCTATACCGAAGACGGCAAACGTAAACTGGATGCTGGACTGAAGCATCTCGAGGTGCTCGAGCGGGAACTCTCGAGGCTGGATTTTTTTGACTTTGATGATGTTGATGACGCCTTGCGCTCCTATGCTCAATCCGAGTCGATCAAGCTACCTGAAATTATGATGCCCCTGCGCGCAGCACTGAGCGGTACCACCCAGGCGCCGGGCGTGACTGACCTCTGTGTCATTTTGGGCAAAGACCGCGTGCTTACGCGCATTGGCAGGGCCATTCAGGTGCTGACCAGTGCCCTGCCAGATGACAAGCCGCAAAAACCGCAAAAAGAGGGTCATAAAGACAAAGCAGCCGGGGTGACTGGATGAGCTGGTTTGACCGTCTCAAGCAGGGTTTGAGTAAAACGCGCAGCGTCTTTGGGGCTAGCGGTTGGGAGATGGCCTGGGATGATCTGGAGTTTGCGCTGATTGGCGCAGATGTGGGTGCTAAAATTGCTACCGAAGTTGTGGAGGAAACTCGCAAGGAACGTGAGCGCGGCAGCAGTTTTAAGGAATCTTTAGAGCAGGCCCTGATGCGGCAGCTCGAGCCTGATCGCACGCGCCAGATCCTGCGCAATGTGGGGTTTAACCTGGATGTCAGTCGCAACATCGTGGCAGTAAAGGGCAAGGTGGTGATGGTTGTGGGAGTCAACGGTGTCGGAAAGACCACCACCATCGCCAAATTGGGTCAGTACTATCAGCAAAACGGGCAGCGGGTGATGTTTGCAGCGGGTGATACCTTTCGCGCTGCTGCTACGGCGCAACTGGAAATCTGGGGTCAGCGCCTGAGTATCCCCACCATCAGCGGTCCCGATGGCGGTGATCCGGCTGCGGTTGCCTATGACGCAGCTCAGGCGCGCAAGGCACGCGCTTATGATCTACTCTTTGTCGATACGGCGGGTCGTTTGCATACCAAGCACAATCTGATGGAGGAACTCAAAAAGGTCAGGCGGGTCATTGACAAGGCTGATGCGGGTGAACCGCGGGAAGTCTGGCTAGTGCTTGACGCAGTCACTGGACAAAATGGTCTGGAGCAGGCGCGAAAGTTCCACGAGGCGGTCGGTCTGACGGGTGTCGTGGTTACCAAGCTGGACGGTACCGCCAAGGGCGGCATCCTGTTGCCGATTGTGCGGCAGCTAGGTTTGCCAATCAAGTTTATTGGTGTGGGGGAAAGTGCTGAAGACCTGCAACCCTATGACGCGGCGGCCTTTGTCAAGGCGCTGCTCGACATGCCAGCGCAGGCTGCCTGACATCTCGCCATAGCTGCCAGGCTGCGGTATACTCCAGACATGTCACTCTTAACAGGTTTAGAGATACTTAAAGCGGCCCGCGATGGCCACTACGGCGTTGGTGCTTTTAACACTAACAATATGGAAATCACTCAGGCAATTCTCGAGGCTGCCGAAGAAGCGCGCAGCCCGGTGCTGCTGGCGCTCTCTGAAGGGGCGATCAAGTACGGTGGGCGACCCCTGCTTGATATGGTTATTCACGAGGCCAAAACAGCCAGTGTTCCAGTCGCGGTTCATCTGGATCATGGCAGCAGCTATGAGAGCTGCCTAAAGTGCATCCGCTGGGGCTTCACTTCAGTGATGATTGACAAGAGTCACGAGGATGAAGCGACCAATACCAAAGAGACCCGGCGAGTGGTCGAGGCTGCCCATGCGGTGGGGGTCACGGTAGAAGCGGAAATTGGGCGGCTGGGTGGTGTCGAAGAGCATGTGGTGGTCGCCGAGGAAGATGCTATTCTCACCAAGCCTGACGAAGCGCAGCGCTTCATGGAAAACAGCGGCGCGGACTATCTGGCGGTAGCGATTGGCACGTCGCACGGTCCTAATAAGGGCACGGGCCGTCCTTTTATTCACCATGACCGTATCGTGGAAATTGCTACGCGCATTCCGCATCCTTTGGTGATGCATGGCGCCAGTGGTGTACCTCAGGACATCGTAGAGCGCCTTAATGCGGCGGGGGGCACGCTCAAGAACGCCAGTGGCATCCACGAGGACGATGTGCGCAAGGCGGTAACCGAAGGTATCGCCAAAATCAATACCGACACTGATTTGCGTTTGGCATTTAGCGCTGTTGTTCGCGAGGTCTTAAAGAACAAGGCCAGCGAGATTGATCCACGCAAAATTCTGGGACCAGCTCGAGATGAAATGAAGCGGATTGTCGCGGAGCGTATTCAGGTCTTTGGCTCTGCGGGTAAAGCCTGAACGGTGAACTATCAGATTGCAGGCAGCATCGCCCAGTACGTCAGCATTCAGCCTGAGCGTGATCAGCTCATTTGGGCAAGTAATGGCAGCATTATGTCCTATACCTCGGGTGTGAAGTGGAACCTGGCTGTACCTGGCGGCGTGTCGGCTGCGGTTAAGCGCTCGCTCTCAGGCGAGGGTGTTTCGCTGACACAACTCCGCGCTTCCGCCCCACAACAGGAAATTCTACTCTCCGCCAATAGGCCCGGGCATATTCGTGCCTGGACGCTCGAGCGCAGCGCGATTATCACTACGCGGGGTTCATTTTTGGCAGCCTGGGGTGAGATTGATATCACCGTGTCGGTAGCCAGGCGGGCTGGTGCGGCTGTCTTTGGCGGCGTGGGGCTGTTTATGCAGCGCATTCAGGGCTCAGGGCTGGTTCTCGTTCATGGTAGCGGCGATCTCGAGGAGCGCGAGCTTACTGCGGGCGAGTCACTGGTGGTGAGTACCGGTAACATTGCTGCTTTTGAAGATACGGTGGATTACAGCATTGAAGCTGTGGGCAGTGTGGGCAAGTTTTTCTTTGCGGGTGAGGGGCTTTTTATGACACGCCTGACGGGACCGGGCAGGGTTCTTTTGCAAAGCCTTAAACCCTTGCTAGCGGTTAAGCAGGCTTCATAAACTAAACGACGTCATTCTGGAAAATAGACTCAATAGTTTGCTCAAAGACCCTGGCAATTTTGAAGGCCAGTGGGAGACTTGGGTCGTATTTCTCTGTTTCGATGGCGTTCACTGTCTGACGACTGACCCCAAGCTTTTCTGCCAAATCAGCTTGAGACCAGCGCCTTTCGGCTCGGAGTACTCGCAAACGGTTTTGCATAATCACTTGTAGCGCCGGTATGCCAGCCACAAGCCAAGGCAATATGTCAGAGATATGAGTGGCATGACCAGAAACATGCTGAGTCTGGGAAGTTTCAGATAAGCCTCGAGAAAACCGTAGGCAAATGTCAGAGTGGCGGTCATAGCCAAAGCCAGAAGCCCAGCCTCTCTATGAATCGCCTGTTGTAACTCGTCTGAGTGCTTGATGACATTCAGCCAGCCCAGCATCGCCCAGATAACTGGAACGAGCGGTGCTAAAGCCAAAGGAATGACGGCCCAAACAGGCAGCTGATTGGGCTTCAGTACAAAGGCTTGAAGCATGATGATCAGGGCATAGAGAATCATTCCGATAATAAACTGCCGCCAGGACTCGAGCTTTGATTTTTGCATAAGCATAAGGCTTCCTTTCAAAGGCTTGTGGTGTAAAAGTAAAGCATACTTTACATAAATTAGCATTAGGCCGGCAAAATGTCAAGCACACTTTACAATCACTGTAGCTATAGCTGGAGTGTTGATGGCGTGGCAATAGGCCAAGTATCTCAGCAACGGTCAGAAAGGGAAATACTCCCCTGCTGCTTTTTTATTCTGGTGTTACATAAGCCGCAGTAATGCCGCCGTCTACCATAAACTCAGTGCCTGTCACAAACGAAGACTCGTCCGAAGCGAGATAAAGCACCGCATAAGCCATTTCCTTCGCCTCGCCGAACCTGCCCATTGGAATGTGGACTAAGCGGCGTTGTTTTTTTTCAGGGGTATCAAGATACTTCATAAGTAATTCAGTATTGAGAGGGCCAGGGCAAAGCGCATTGACGCGAATATTTTCCCTTGCATGAATTGTGGCTAACTCTCTGGTCATCGAAAGCACTGCACCCTTGCTTGCTGTATAAGCAAGTTGCGGTGTGGCTGCGCCGAGAATGGCCACAAAGGAAGCGGTGTTAATTATCGAGCCGCCCCCTGCACGGCGCAAAGCGGGGATTCCATATTTACAACCCAGAAAAACCCCTTTTACATTTATGCGGAACGTTAAGTCCCAAACCTCTTCGCTGGTGGTTTCAGCGTTGTCGTCGTCAGCGTGGGAAATGCCAGCATTGTTAAACATCACATTGAGTTTGCCATAAGTCTGTTCTGCAACCACCACCATATTTTCTGCGTCACTGGCTTTGGAAACATCGGCGTGAACATAAGTGGCTTTGCCGCCTGTTTGGGTAATAGCCTCAACAGTAGCCTGACCTGCGGCATCGTTGACATCAACAGCCACAATGCTTGCCCCTTCTTTGGCACATAACAGCGAGGTCTCTTTGCCGATACCACTACCTGCCCCTGTGATGAGTACAACTTTATTCTCTAATCGCATATAGCTCCCTTTTCAGCAACAATGAATGTTATACCAGTTCCGGCTAAATCGTTGGGTTTATCCCAACGATTTAGCCCGAGCAGAGCAAGTAGGAACCGTGACCCTGCTCTCCAAATCTTTAACCAATTTATCGCGCTCGGTATTGGTTCTAAGTGCTTACGGAGAAATAGTCCAAGCTATTAGGACAAATTCTGTCTATTACGGAAATTGTGCCTCAAAATACTAGAATTATCTAAGCCGGGACACTCAAAACCCAAGATGCTTTTAATGTTTTGCATAACCAGTTTGAAAGCATCTGCTTTCTTGAATTAAGTCTGTTGTCAAAGCCTTTCAAACCCCCTCTCCCTCTCCCAATCCGTCACCGCACTTTCAAAAGCCTGCAACTCGACATCAGCATAATTCAGATAGTGCGCCACCACCTCTTCACCAAAGGCTGCCCTGGCGATTTTGGATTTGGCAAAACACTCCCGAGCTTCTCGCAAGGTGCTGGGAACCCTTGGCTTTTTGGAATTGTAAGCATTGCCCTTAAACTCTGGCTCCAGCTTGAGCTCGTTTTCTATGCCATAGAGCCCTGCAGCAATCATGGCTGAGAGGGCCAGGTAGGGGTTGACATCAGCACCGGGAACACGGTTTTCTACCCGGAGACCAGGGCCCTCACCTACGACCCTAAAGCCACAGGTGCGGTTATCTCTACCCCAGGCAATCACTGTGGGAGCAAAAGAACCTGCTGCAAAGCGTTTGTAAGAATTGATATTGGGTGCATAGAACAAACTGAGTTCACGCAAGCAGGCTAGTTGACCTGCTAAAAAACTCTCAAAGACCTCGGGTTTTTCTTTGAAGATGGCTTTGCCATTGTTTGTTCGCAAACTAAAATGAATATGGCAAGAGCTGCCTTCGCGCTCATTGAACTTCGCCATGAAGGTAAGGCTCATACCCATTTGATGGGCAATCTCTTTGGCACCGGTTTTATAAACGACATGATCATCGGCTGTAGCCAGGGCATCCTTGTATCTAAAGTTGATTTCGTGCTGACCAAAGTTACACTCACCTTTGGAGTTTTCAACGATAAGTCCTGCCTTGACCATTTCGCGGCGGATACGACCGATCAAGGGTTCAAGCCGAGAGCTTCCCAAGATTGAGTAATCCACATTGTAGAGATTGGCAGGTGTCAACTCCCGATAGGCTTTTTGTTGTGCCTGTTCATAGCTATCCTTAAAAACCATAAACTCGAGTTCAGTAGCGGCATAGGCTGAAAGGTCTTTTTCGGCAAGGCGCTCGAGTTGCCTTTTGAGGATTTGCCTGGGACTGGCTTTGACGGGTTGGTGGGGATGATTTTCCAAGTCTACTTGTACCATGGAGGTTTTCTCGAGCCAGGGAATAAGGCGCAGTGTGCTCATATCAGGCTTCATCACAAAATCCCCATAACCTGTGCTCCAGCCTGACATCTGATAGCCCTCAACCGTTCGCATATCGACATCAACAGCTAACAGATAGTTGCAGGCTTCGCCACCATGTTCGCTCATGTCATTCAGGAAGTGCTGAGCATCGACATGTTTTCCCATCAGTCGCCCCTGCATGTCGGTAAGAACAACCATGATGGTATCAATAGTGCCAACTTTAACAGCTTGCTGAAAGTCTTTAAGTGTTAACATATTGCCTCCGAAGACAATGCGAGTTTAACACGCCTATTAGATTAGGCTGAGGTCAGCAGTTATTTCTTCATGATGCGTGGGTCGAGCGTATCACGTAGCCAGTCACCCAGAAAAATCAGCGACAGACCTAAGAGCGTGATGCATAAGCCCGGGAAGGTGGCCAGCCACCAGGCAGTGGCGACATAGCTGCGCCCGTCTGAGAGCATGCGTCCCCAGGTGACGGTGGGCGGCTGCACCCCAAGTCCCAGAAAACTTAAAGACGCCTCGAGAATAATCACGGTCGCCGTATTGAGCGTTGCCACCACGATTATTGGCGCCATGATGTTTGGCAAAATGTGTCTTAGAATAATGCGGTAAGCATATTGTCCACTGGCGCGTGAGGCTTCGACAAACTCCCGCTGCCTGACAGATAAAACCTCAGCTCGGACAATGCGTGCAAAGGTTGTCCAGTTAATAAAGCCTATCACCAGAATCAGGATGGTCAGGCTTGGTCCAAAGACCCCCAGGACGGTCAGGTACAAAATGACGTTGGGAATAGCGATCAGCGTATCGACCAGGCGCATGATAAGCGTGTCAAGCCAGCCTCCGAAATAACCAGAGATAAGCCCCAGACTGATGCCGATACTGGCCGCCAGAATCACACCGGCAAAACCGACAAATAGCGCGATACGGCTGCCATAAATGAGCCTGCTTAAGATGTCGCGTCCGAGTTGGTCGGTTCCCAGAAGGAACTCGCTGCTACCGCCCGCCCATACCGGTGGTTGCAAGCGTAAGAGCAGGTTGGGGTTGGCTGGCGCATGGGGTGCGATTACTGGCGCGAAAATTGCCAAAACCACAAAAAGGGCCAGTACCATAAGTCCCAGGGTGGCAGTAAAGCTGCCAAAGAGTTGCCTAAGCATACTGAATCCTTGGGTCGATGACCGCATAGAGCAGGTCAACAAGCAAATTTGCAGACATAACAATCAGCGAGGCGATAATCACGATTGCCTGCACTACCGCCATATCGCGGGAGTTAATAGCCTGAATGGCCAGTAGCCCAATCCCGGGCCAGGCAAAGACCTGCTCGGTTACGACTGAGCCAGCCATCAGCGAAGCGATTTGCAGTCCCAGCACGGTGACGTAGGACAGGAGTGCGTTGCGCACTGCGTGTTTAATCAGAACCAGACGCCGCCTTAGACCTTTGGCGCGAGCCGTTCGCACGTAGTCCAGCCCCAGGACTTCTAGCAGGCTCGAGCGCATCAGGCGCGTCAGCAGTGCGGCGAGTGCTGTGCCCAAGGTGAGTGAGGGCAAAATAAGATTACTCAAGCCAGCGCGTCCTGAAACTGGCAGCCAGCCCAGGTTGACTGAAAAGACCAGAATTAACATAATACCCAGCCAGAAGTTAGGCATGGCCTCACCTAAAATGGCAAAACTGGTGGCGCTGTAGTCCTGCCAGCGATTGCGGTTGACGGCGGCAATGATGCCAGCCGGGAATGAAATGAGAATGGCGACGAAGAGTGCTCCCAGGGTTAGCTCGAGCGTTGCCGGCAGTCGCTCTAACACAATTGGTAAAATTGGCTGGTTGCCATAGCGTATTGAGCGACCAAAGTCGCCCTGTAGCAGATTGCCGATAAAGATTAGATACTGCTCCGGCAGGGGACGGTCAAGCCCCAGCGAGGCCCGCAGTTGGGCAATCTGCTCAGGAGGGGCGTCTTCGGGCAGCATCAGTACCACCGGATCACCAGAGACGCGCAGCAAAATAAAAACGATGATGGTGATGCCAAAAATCACCGGAATCATCTGTAACAGGCGGCGTAAAATATAGGCAGTCATAGGGTGATTACCTCATAGCAGGGCAATAATCTATCTGAGTGCAGGACGCAAGTTACTGCTGTAACCTGCGTCCTCGTTTGACGATGTTTATCCCGAACTGGCCGAGTGGGAAGCGTGGATTGCTTTGCAAATCTTTAAGCAGTTTACCTGGCTCGGTTTTAGAACTTGAAGTATCTGAATAGACCTCTTGCAAAAATCCAGCTTGCCAGCGAATCTAATCGGTCTTAAGATTGCTCAGTTGAGACTTTCGCAGGAAGTCTAATGCGTTAATTCGCAGGTTTTGCCTCAAACATCCACAGCAGTTCGTCCTGCCTTGGTGACCAGTCAATACCGCTACTGATGCCAGCCAGGTTTTGCTGCTGAAAGAGCGTAATCCAGGGGCGCTCCGTTGCGACGATGCGCGTCGCCTCAGAGAGCATTTCAGTGCGCACTTCAGCGTCTACCTCGGTCTGTGCTGCGGTCATTAGCTCATCAAAGTGCTCATTACACCAGCCAACACGGTCATCATACTGTCCCCCGCACAAGAGGGCGCGCATGGCAAACCAGTTGTCGCGCATCGAGTTACCCAAACCGGTCACCACCAGATGCTCAAAAGCGCCAGCATTCCAGATGCGCTGCGAGTAAGCGCTAAACTCGAGCACTTCGATTTCTGTGTTGATGCCAACTTGCTCGAGCATCACTGCAATAATCTCGGTCTGCTCCGGTAGCATAGGGTGGCGTCCGGAGGAACCGTATAGCTTGATGGTCAGTTCGCCGGGTCCGTAGCCCGCTTCAGCTAAGAGTTCCTGAGCACGTTCTGGGTCATAGCGGTTTACGCCAAAAAACTCATCCACCGGAGCAGCTGAAATTCCTGGGTGCAGTCTGGCAGCCGTCGCTGCGCCGAGTCCGCCCATGACGCCTTCAACCAGCAACTCGGTGTCGATGGCAAGCTGAATCGCTTCGCGAATTCTTGGGTCAGCGGTTTCGGTTCCTTCACGTACATTGAAGACGATCATATTGACAAAAGTACTCGGCTGCAGTTTTACACTCGCCATGCCACTAGCGTTAATACGCTCCTGATCCTGCACTGGCACGTTGGTAATCACCTGCACGCCACCTGTCAGTAGCTCGCTAACGCGGGTGGAGTCCTCAGGAATGGTGCGGTGGACCAGCCTGTCAAAAGCAGGGCGTCCGCGCCAGTGGTCAGCAAAGGCTTCCAGAATGACCCGGTCATCACGTCGCCACTCAACAAACTTAAAGGGGCCCGTGCCGATGGGTGCGGTGGCAAAGGCGTCCCAGCCAACGGCTTCAACGTAGTGTTTAGGCGCCATGCCGGAGTTCAGGCGGCTGATGCGGTTAATGAGAATGGGATCAGGGCCGTTCGTATGAATGATGACTTCATAGTCGCTGACGATCTCGATTTCGCGAATCTGGCGGTAGTTGGTATGTTCTTGCAGGCTGTCATCGGTCGCTAAACGCTCGAGCGAAAACTTGACATCCTCACCACTAAACGTTTCGCCGTCGTGCCACAGTACCCCTTCGCGCAGTATAAAGCGCCAGGCATCTTCAGCAACGGGCTCCCAGCTGGTTGCCAGCCCTGGCTCGAAGTCACCATTGGCATTGCGAAAGACCAGGTAGTCGAAGATATTGACCAGCACCGATTCCATGGCGGTATTGCTGTGACCATGCGGGTCAAAACCTGGGACATCAATTCCCTGGGCAATGACCAGTTCCTGCTGGGCGCTCGTTAGGCCCAGGCTGAGAGTGGCAATGAGTGCCACAAACCACTTGCTTACTGTTTTCATGTTTCCTCCTTTATGAATTATGAATGGCTTAGGGTTGGCGGGCGGTCAGTAGGGGCTTGAGACAGGTCAGCGATGCGGAGCTGACCCTGCTCAACGAGAAGGTGATGGTCGGCGCTTACGGTTGGCTTTAAAATCATACCGTCTATATGAATATTACTGGCAACGCTGCCTCCCAGACTGCGGTTATCCCCGAGGGCAATGTGGGCAGAGCCTCTTATTTTTTTGCTTTCTGCCAGATTGCTGCTTAAGCGGGCATTAGGATTGGTCCCAATGGCAAACTCGGCGAGGTTGCGCGCCTTGTCGTCTGAGGTATCAAGCAGGTCTTGTAGCGTGGTTGCTGACAGACCGCCTTCAATGCGTACAAGCTTTCCATTTTGAAACTCGAGCCGTATGGGCGCGTCGAGCAAGCCCAGGTTATCCATGGCGTGTTCGATGACGACGACACCCTCAGCACTACCCTCGACAGGGGCAATCGCAGCTTCACCTGAGCGCGCACCTCCAAAGCGCCCCGGGGATGTACCCCCCGCCAGTGCCAGCGCCTTGCGCCCGGCGATACTCAAGGTCAGATCAGTTCCGGCAGGACTGGTGACATGAAGCGTCGAGGCGTTGCTGAGTTGCTCGGCGAGTGCTTCGGTCACTTGACGTAAGGCGGCATAATCAACTTTCATCAGGTCACTTAGCATCATCTCTTCGGTAATCCCGCGCAGCACAAAAACCTGGGCATTTTTGGCGAGTGCCTGTCGCGTGGCCTCAGTGTGGGTCAGAGCGTACTTGACGGTCTGGATGATGACATCGGCTTCGCGCATGGCAGCGGCGACAACCGGTGGCGGTTCCTCGCCGTGCTTGCTGCGCGTTTCCATTCTGACGATCATCACCTCCTGGGCCAGGGTCGCGGCGGCGGCAGCGAAGATATCGGCAATCGCCTGCGTTTCGCTATCGGTCACGACCAGCACCTGATGCTCCGGTACAATCTGAGCCAGTTGTGACAAGCAGCGGTGCGCCACGCGGTAGAGTTCAGGCTTGTGTGGCATCAGTGGCTATCCTCAAACTCGCGCTTGACCTGTGCCAGCAGCGCCTCATCACTCAGCAAATCATAGGTGGTAAGCGCCAGACTCTTGGCAGCCAAGAGCATGCCACGCTGCCCGCTGGGGCTGGCAGCCGCCTCAGCAAACTCTGGGGTGTGGGCAGAGGTACCTTCAGGCACGATGGCGATATAAGGGTGGATGGCTGGGAGCACCTGGCTTAAGTTGCCAAAATCTGACGAACCGACCCCACCAATCTCAGGGGGTGGCTTGACCGCTTCGCCCAGGCTTTCGAGATGTTTGCCAAAGCGCTGCGCCATAGCGTGGTTTATTTTGCGTTCGGCGTAGGCCAAACCTTCATCAAGCTCGAGTCTTGCCCCCACTGATGCTGCTGCCCCACGGGCACAGGCGAAGACCTTCTCCTTAACCTCCTGCATGTAGTCATAGCTGCGGTGGCGAATCAGAAACTTGGCCTCAGCGTAGTCTGGCACGATATTAGGAGCGCTACCGCCGTGGGTGATGATGCCGTGAATACGGGTTTCATCCTTCACGTGTTGCCTTAGCGCATTAATGGCGTTAAAGGTTTGAATACAGGCGTCCAGTGCGTTAATACCCAAATGTGGATTGGTAGCGGCGTGCGCCGCTTTGCCATAAAACTTCATGGTGACTCGCGTGGCGGCCAACGAGCCACGCACCGTCATGCTGCGCGCGCCAGGGTGGAACATCATCGCAGCGTCAACACCATCAAAGGCATCTGCCTGTAGCAGAAGTATCTTGCCCCCGCCCCCCTCTTCAGCCGGGGTACCAATGACTTGCAGCGTACCAGCACTCAGGTTATCAACCAGCGTCGCCTTGAGTGCCAGCGCCGCACCGATACTGGCCGTGCAGATCAGATTGTGCCCGCAGGCATGTCCCAAGTCTGGCAACGCGTCGTATTCGGCCAGTAGCGCGATGGTCGGCCCACCACTACCGAAGTGGTAGCTCGCCCTAAAGGCTGTTTCCAGCCCACCAAGTTGGCGCTCGAGACTAAAACCGGCTTTTTCCAGCACTTCGGATAGCGTTTCGGCAGCATAATGTTCGTTAAAGGCAAGTTCGGGGTGGGCGTGAATGTCCAGGCTCAGCAACTCGAGCACAGGTCTGTGCTGCTCGAGGTAATCGGTCAGAGCGGTGTAGGGAGCTGTCAGGGTTTGCACGATTTAGCCTTCTTTCACTAAGACTGCGGTTAAGGTTATATGTCTAACGCTACGGATAGCGTTCTATCAGATAGAATAGCGTTCTGTTTAATAGTATTATTAGCCAGCAAGTAAGGTCATGTCAACATGTGAAGACTTTGGCCTGATCCATGAAAGTGAGGACATGTGGAAACAAAAGGTACGGGTGTAGCGGCAGTGGATCGTGCCCTGAGTATCCTGCTGGCATTTACTGAAGCAGATGATGCTCTCAGTTTAGCTGAACTTGCCAGGCGCACCAGGCTTTATAAAAGTACCATTCTGCGGCTTAATAGCTCACTCGAGCGCGCGGCTTTTTTGCGCCGATTAGATGACGGTCGCTACCGCTTAGGGCCGGCACTCTTGCAGCTAGGTAAGCTCTATGAGGCTTCATTTCGTTTAGAAGATTTTGTGATGCCGACTCTCAAGCGGCTGGCAGATGAAACAGGAGAGAGCGCTTCTTTTTACATAGCCGAAGGAGACCAGCGTATCTGTCTTTTTAGGGTGAACTCCACTCAGCACCGCGTACTGCACTATGTTACGCCGGGTACGGCTTTACCCATTCACACGGGCGCATCTGGCAGGGTCATTATGGCTTTTCGTGACCTGGATAATGCTGAGTATGATCAGGTGCGCCGTGAGTTGCTGGTAAGCTCGGTAGCCAATCGCAAATCCGATACCGCCGCACTCGCCTGTCCGGTTTTTGAAGGAGGTTTGAAATTCGCAGGCGCATTAAGCCTGGCTGGACCGAGTTCGCGTTTTGGCAATACTGCCATCCTGGCAATGCGCCAGTGTCTGCTAAGCGCCAGCATAGAACTAACTGATCAACTCGGTGGTAACAGCAGCCTGCTTAAAGCGCGACGTTTGCAGGACAGCTAGCCTGCAGGATAGGGGCTCAAAACTGGCTGCCTTCTTCATATTTTTATAAGCTAGCCTAGCAAAAAGCATGACTGGGTAATGAATAATATCAGTTCCGGATAAGTCATTGGGTTTATCCCAATGACTTATGCCGAGCAGAGCGTTAGGAAGCGGGGATTGCTCTTCAAATCTGTAATCAATTTATCGGGCTCGGTATTAGCGTTTAGCTTTCAACTCCTCTAGGTCGTAAGGAGCATCCTTAAGGATACTTCGTGGGAATGCTCCACCATCGTCTCTGAAGTGTAACTTTTCTTGAAGAGAATTCATCATCTTGTGGTAGCGTAGAGCTTGATGTCGCTGCTGATTTTTTTGCTGGCCGCCGCCTGCGGGGCGCTCTTTAGCGCTGCCTTGCCGCCTGTAGGCTACTGGTTTTTGGCCCTGGCGCTGCTACCGCTCTTTATGTTGGTGGCTCGTAGCAAACATGCTGGTCAAGCCTTCGGAATAGGCTTCTGGTTTGGGCTGACCTTTTTTGCCTTGCACCTGTTCTGGTTGCCTAACAGTCTGGAGAACTTTTTTGGCTGGGTTGCCTGGCTGATTTATCCGCCTCTGGTCGCTATTGAAGGGGTATTTATGGGTCTTGTTACCCTGACAGCGCGACTTTTGGGAGGGCGTCAGCGTGGCACGCTGTGGCTTTTACCTGCCTTTTGGCTGATGATGGAGTGGGCGCGCACCCAGGGACCACTGGCCTTTCCCTGGGGTAGTATCGGGTATCTGTGGCTGGACACGCCCTTGGCTCAACTTGCTGATCTATCGGGTAGCTATGGCCTTACACTGCTGACACTGGTGCTGGTTGCTTTACTGAGTGCTCCACTGGTGAGAGGTGGGTCTGAGTATGGCAGACGACCGTCCTATCAGGCAGGGATCACTGCTATTGTACTGGCTGGCTTTTTAAGTCTTGGCGCACTGGTCTATGGCTTTTACAGGTTGCAACAAGCACCTCCCGTACCTGATAGGCAAGCCCTGTTGGTACAGGGTAACACCGACCCACTGGGGCGAGCGCTAGGAGAGTCGCCGGACTTTGAACTGTATCTGGCACTGAGTGCCTCGGCGCTGGAGGATGTTTCTGGCAATCCACTGGTAATCTGGCCTGAAGGCGCGGTGCTAGGTGAAGCCCTCGAGTTCCGAAGAGGGGAGAGTAACCGCCTGCGCATTCAGGAAGCGCTGGGAGAAAGCCCCCTGATAACAGGTGCCTCAGTCTGGGACACAACAGCTACTGGTTTACAGGGTTTTAACACGGTGTATGCGGTGGCAGAAGCCAGCATCACCGGACGCTATGACAAGGTGTACCTGGTGCCTTTTGGCGAAGGGATTCCTTTAGTCAGGCAGCTCGAGCCCCTCTACGCGACCATCTATGGCTGGTTTGGTCTTTATCCTTACACGCGAACACCCGGTTTGACCATCAACCCCATAGGTGTCCCGGGGCTAGTAGCTGCTGCTTATATCTGCTATGAATCAGTCTTTCCTCAGGTGGCCCGTCTAATGGTGCGGGATGGCGCTGAGGTACTGGTGAATATCTCCAACGACGCCTGGTTTGGTAGCGGTAACGGTGCTGAGCAGCACTTCATGATGGGTAAGATGCGCGCCATTGAAACGCGCCGCTATCTGTTGCGGGCGGGTAACGATGGTATTACGGCGGTTATCGATCCTCTGGGGCGCGTGACCCAGCGTATTCCACGCTTTGAAGCGACAAGCCTGTTGGCCAACTATGCTGTTATGGATACGGTGACGCCCTATGTGCGTTTTGGAGACTGGCTGATTGTGGTAGTGGCAATTTATAGTCTGATAGCAGTGGTTAGTCTGCGGATGCAGGACTGAGCAAGCTTTAACACGAAAGCAAGGCTGACGTTTCAGGGAAGCACGCGATAATAGCGTGTTTGTGCCAGGGTTTTGTTGTTATACGGAGCCCGAAAAATTGATTGTAGATTTGAAAAGCAGTTTCCCGGTTCCTCCTTGCCCTGCTC
>CAZZPQ010000061.1:14761-18277 GCA_964655595.1 uncultured bacterium | reverse complement strand
GGAACTCTGTTTTTGTGTTTATCCCGAGCAGAGCGTTAGGAAGCGGGATTGCTTTTCAAATCTTGTTAGTGGTTCAACAGAGACTACTAATGTTTGGGTAGGAGATGTCTGATTCCCATGAACAAGGGGCTGCAACCCCTTGTTTGCACCAATGGCAGTTATGATTGAGCCACTACCCAAATCTTTAACCAATTTATCGGGCTTGGTATTAGTGGCAAGGTTGTGGCAACGACAAGCTGGGATTTAAAGTAGATAGCTGCCAAAAGACTCTACTTGCCTAAGGCTTAGCAGAAAGCCTATTCCAAGAAATGCAATCAGTCCAGCCAGTACCCAGAGGGTAGGTAGGCCGCTGAGTATTAACAAGACGGCAAGGCTTAAGAGGACGGCTGGTATGAGCACGTCCAGCCTTAGTAGCGGCAGGGTAAGGGCAACTATCAGGCCAAGGAAGCCAAACTTGACAAGTACGCTGCTGGCTATTCCTATGTACCAGCTAAAGAGCAAGCCAGCCACAATAATAAACAGGAAAATGCCAAAAAGAACTTTGAGGCGCAGAGCATCTTTCTGAAACATATCCCTCGAGCCCGTACGCCAGAGAGTTGCGCCTAGTTGCTGTCTGAACCAGGTAAACCCCCACTCGGCTAGCAAGGCTACCAGGACTGTAGTAAACAGACCTGTAGCTAGGTGTTGCGAATGGTCCCTGAGGGACTGGTTGAGTAGCCAGGCCAGGGCCACGCTGCTGATTAGTGCAAGCAGTAACTGACCACTGCGCCAGCGCAGCAGCCACCAGGCATCACCCAGTCGAAAAGTCAGGTACGGAATGAATAGAAAAAGGCTGATGCCGACTAAGAGCAAGGCAGTTACACTGTGCGGTACGGGAAGCAGCGCAAGGGTCGCAATGGCGATAGCCAGGATAGACCACGCGCCGCTTTGAGATGCGTAGCGCTCGAGCCAGCTATTGCCAGTTATCGCAAGCCAAAGTAGCGCAATTACGGTGGATAATAAGGGAGCAGTCGGATAGAGAAGCAGCAGTCCAATGCTGCCCGTAAAGATGAGTAAGCTAAACATGCGGTTAGTCTGCAAAGCATTTTGGCGCTTTCTGCTGATTTGTAACAGGTAGCTGCCGACAATAGCCCAAACCAAGAGCCACGGTCCATGTAGTCGGAAGGCTTCAAACTCACCGCCCAGAAGCCTTAGGCTAAGGATAAGCGCCACTAGAATAGTCACTTGTCGCCACAGGCTCGGGTAGCGTTTGGAGACCACCCTGTTACGCAGCGAGGGTTTGCGCGGGCTGCGCTCAAAAAGTGCTTCTGCCAGGTTGAAAATGCTGTCAAAGCCAAGATCTTTGGCGCGCTGCTGGTCACAACCCAGGGTCTCAAGTTTTGCGACGAGCTCCAAGGAATCATTAGCCTGCCTGATATCGTGGTACAAAGCTCGGTTTAAGCGACTCACAGGATCCTGAAGGCGACGCTCTTCACCAAACCAGTCATAGCTAACAAAATCTGGCTTGTTATTACTCATAAATTATCCTGAATAATTACGATATCATCACTAGCCTCGCTGTCATGCCTTAACAGAATAACAGGGTCTTCTGCTCCAAGAGGGTTGGAGAGGATTCCGTCGTAAACTCGAGCATACTGACCAAGCATGTGTGAAGTGGTGAAGCGGCTCATAGCACGGCGAAATGCCAACGCGCCCAGTCTGAAGCGCTCTTCTTCAATACACAGAAGCCGAACAATCGCGGCGCTTAGCTCCGCAGGGCGTTGGGGTGACACTAGGACGCCACTTTCGGCAAGGGCTTCAGCATTGCCAGCTGAGTGACTTGCAATGATGGCCTTGCCGGCGAACATAGCATGCAGCAGAGCGGTTGGAATGCTGTCACTGTTGCTAAGTTGAACAACGACATCTGCTTCTCTGAAAATCCGTGATAGCTTATCAGCCTGCCCACAAAACCTAACGTGACGCTTGAGATTATAGCTTTCCAGTTTGTTCTCGAGAGCCTGAAGGGTGTTGAAAGTTTCCTGTTTTTTGCTGTAGAGTCGGAGCTCTGCGAAGGGAAGCTGTCGAGCCACCTCGCGGAAGGCCTGAAGCAGGGTGTTGAGATCTGGATTGTTCAGGTCTCCAAGCCACAGAGCAGTTGGATTGGCTTGCGCAGTGTTGGCTATCCGTCCGCCTGGTTGCAGGCCATTATAAATTAGCTGAGTACGCTCAGCACTGGCACCCAGGCGTAGTTGCCACTGGCGGTTTAGGTTACTGGTGGTGATAATCCGGTCTGCCTGAAGATATATAAGGCGACTCAGGCTCGCATAAAAGCGATTTTGCACAAGTTTGAGCGCTGGGTTCATATCGCCACTTGTGAGCAGGTGTTGCCGCAGGAAAATATCCTGTTCACTCACGATTAACGGAATACCGTGTATTTTTGTGGCCAGCCAGGCACAGACTGCCGCTGGACCATTGCTACTCGAGTGCACCACATCAGCTTTGGGTGGTGTGCACAAGAGAGGTGTTAGTGTGCCCTGCAACCAGTCGGCAATCAGAGCGATTTCTGCCAGTCGAGGCGTGTACACCAGCTCTCTGCGTAAGTGCTTTTGAAGCTGTTGCCAGACAGCGCGGCGTCTGAACAAGGGCCATAGGTCATAGGTGTTACCGAGCTGTGCCAAATTTTGTAGACCAATAGCAAAGTCAACGATATTGCGGTGCAGGAAACCCAGGCAGTCTTCTAAACCCTCATCAAATAGCTGAATATTTTTGCCGTAGGCAAGCTGTCGCTGGGGCTGGGCTTTGCCGAGTGCGAGATGCGCAAAACCACCAACATTACCGGGTAAGGAGACTGGGGTATGCACTGCATCAGTTGTATCACTTGTGATGGCAAGGATAAAAAACCGATGGTGACTAAACTCCTCAATCAGAGTTTGACACCAGTCACTGCTTGCGCCCGGTACAAATGGATAACTGTCATTCGTGATTAAGAGGATACGCATATTGATAGAAAAGGCAGCTATGCCGTTAGTTTATCCCCGCTTGCCATTGTACTGTAGGAGAGTAAATGCAGCAGCGCTGCAAGTTGAAAGCGGGATGATGGATTGCATAACGTAAGCTTCCTGATGCTACTCCGCTCCTTTCCTGACGCAATGAACCATGACGCAGACTAGCTGACGCTAGTGTACACGCCAAAAGCAAATAGTCTTGCGATGCCTGTCACAGCCGAAAGACTACCAGAAGCAGTCCCGCGACAAAACCCTCATTCGTTTTGGTGTGTAGCTGTCAACTCCCCCAGGTCGCACGAAACATCCTTATACCGGTTCCGGATAAAAGATTGGCTTTATCCCAACGATTTATCCGGAACTGGTACTAGCTGTTTGAAATTAGCCGAAAGGCTTTCGGGCATTTGACGCCCCGCTACTAAACTTCTTCTAAGTCAAGGCTGTCTGATAAGTCAAGGTAGTCTGAGCACGTTACTTCCCAAAGGAACCCATATTACCATTCGCTTTTACCATATCGTTCAAAAAGTAGCATGAT
>CAZZPQ010000061.1:0-14661 GCA_964655595.1 uncultured bacterium | reverse complement strand
AAAGGAACCCATATTACCATTCGCTTTTACCATATCGTTCAAAAAGTAGCATGATGAGTGTTGTAATAAGCATAAGAATACAGGCCAGAACCAAAGCTGCGCCATAGTTCTGCACCCCTGGACGACCCAGGCGATCGAAAATTGCTATGGGCAAAGTGGCATATTGTGCGCTTTGCAAGGTCAGGCTAGCGCCAAACTCACCCATCGATACGGCAAAGGCGAAGCTGGCCGCGCTGATGAGTGAGGGTGATAGAAGTGGTAGCTCGAGCCGCCAGAGAATGCGCCAGGGCGACGCACCCAGATTGCGAGCAGCAGCACTTAGCGTCTCAGGCATACTGCGCAGGGCAGGTAAGAGGCTGCGAACTACAAAGGGAAAGGCGATGAGGCTGTGCGCCAGTGCCAGTCCCCAGATGCTCGAGCGCAACTGTGGAAAGGCAATCAGATAGCCAAAGCCCAGCGTCACTGCGCTGGTTGCCAGTGGTAAGAGGCTAGCGCTATCCAGGTATGTCCAGTTAGCACGACTTACCGCGTAGGCAAAGCAAAAGCCTATAAAGAGTGCAATGCTCATACTGAGCGCAGCAACGCTTAAGGAGTTTATGATGGCTGGCATCAGACCCGCAAAGCTGATGCTGGGTTGGGCGCTTAGTAGATAGTTGGCATTGTGCAAAGAGGGTAGCCAGCTACCCTCTTGCCAGAAAGCAGCATAGACGAGAGCTAGCAGCGGGGCGAGCAGCAACAGGAATACCACCGCCAACTGTGTAGCCAGACTGAACGAAGCTAAAAGGTCAGGCCGCAAACGTACTCTAAATGGTGTGAAGCTCGAGACAAAACGTCTCTGGAGTCGGGTGTAGAGCCAGCTTAGCGACATGATAATGATAAGTTGAATCATTACCAGACCAGCAGCCAGTTCAAGCTCTAAAAACCTCGAGCTGAGCTTGTAGATTTCTACTTCCAGGGTGGCAAAGCGGACATCTGGTGCCAACACCATAATGACACCAAAGCTGGTAAAACAAAATATAAAGATCAAGACGGAAGCTGCCAGAATAGCAGGTGTGGCAAGGGGTAAGGCTACTTGCCAGAAGATGCGCCAGCGTCCTGCGCCCAGCATCCGTGCCACTTCAAAGGGGCGCTCGCCCAGGTTTTCCAGATGCCCACTGACAATACGTACCAGTACCGCATAGTTGTAAAAAATATGGGCCACTAGCACAATAATCAGCGAATTTCGAAAATTGATACCCAGGAAGCCATTCGGTCCTGCCAGCGCCATAAACCCGATAGCGGTTACAACCGTCGGCATGACGAAGGGTACAGTGAACAAGCTGCGCAAGAGCCGCTTGCCAGGAAAGCTGTAGCGGGCAAAGAGCAGTGCGGTTGGCAGCGCCAGGACAATGGTAAGCAGAGTAGATAAAGCAGCCTGCCAGAAACTAAACCATAAACGCCCTAAATAATAGGGGTCACTTAGCAGGCTAAGGACTTTGGAAAAATCACTAAAGCTGCGTAAGAGAATCACGCTTAGCGGATAAGCAAAAAAAACGAGCAGAAAAGCAACTGCTACAAGGCCGCAAATCTGCGCCACATAATTTTGAGATGTTCGAAAAAAAATCATTCGCATGGCTGCTTAATCCTGGATTCATCATGCCATGAATGAAGTAGCCGATGTGCAAATGCCCTGAGGGTTTGCCCATGATGGGTGTAAAGTGAGCACTATGATACTTCGCTCGGCATATTTATACTTAACATCATCCCACGCCCTGCCTGCTGAAACCGTGGTTTCAGAACCAACGGTTCCCGAACCTGAAGGTGCTCACAGTATAAGTTATGATTCATTGTCCAGGCTTATTGATCATTTGTCGGCAACGCAAAGTCAGGTTTCACAAAATATTGGCTGTGCCACACTGAGTCGCAGCAACTGTTCAGCCATTGATACGCCTTTGCCGAGTACCTTTAGTCTGAGCGTACGTCCAGTCTGACTTATTACTTATCATAGCAATTCCGGTTGTTTCCTTAAGAAATAACCCGAGCGTAGCGAGATGAATCAGTATCAGCCGTCTGACTCATGTGTTTCTGGCTGACCAAAAGGGATGCTTAAGCCTTGCTGCGCTGCCTGTTTCGCCGCTGCTGGGGCATAAGACAGTGCCAGTACACCACGGTAAGAGCGCAGTGCAGCACTTCGGTTTTGGCTCAGGTCATAGAGCTGGCCCAGGCGTGCCAGCAAAAAGCCGGGTAGATAATAGGGTTCCCTAAAGTCCTCTTTGCTGACTTGCTCGAGTAACTCGAGCGCTTCAATCAGATGTCCATTGGCCAAGAGCAGATTGGCCTCGTGATAGCGGGCTTCCACTTTAGCTATTTTGCGCAGTTGGGCAATGACGTTGCCAGGTTCAGGTACATCCGTCTGAAAAGCCAGGTCAAGAAGGCTCCGCTCACGGCTTTCCTCGCTGAGCGCAGGCTTTGGTGTTGGCAAAAGTTGACAGTGTGCTGCCAGGAACTCTGCTAAAAATGGCTGGTGTTCCAGACTGCAAAGAACGGTGATGCGCTGCTGGGGTAGTTTTAGAACCTGCTCAGCCATCTGCGTGCAGCGCATATGTAGCCAGTCGGTAGCAGGGCCATCCTCGAGCAGTTCCTCACGTCGTTGCTGATAGCGCTGTAGCAGGGGAAGTACCTCAGTCTGTAGGCGCTCGAGGTTTAGAGCCTGCCCTAGCAGTTCCTGCACGGGTCTCAGATGACTATCAGCTTCAGTCAGACGCTGAGCTATTTGTGGGTATTCAGCAGCAAAGCGTCGGAAATCAGCTGCAGCGCTCGCGTCGGGGCTAGCCGCCATGATGGGGTGAATGGCTAAGCCTTGCTGCCTGGCCCAGGGAATGACCGCCAGGGGCAGGACGATCTCTTCGGTATCTTGCCAGTCGGGTTTTTCGAGACTGCCGGGCCCCAGTGCAGTAATGGCGATGGCTTGTGGCTGTGAGGCCATGAGTGCGTCGCGGACGGTCACGGCATTGTAGGCAGGATAGCGCAGATGCAGTGCTCCGACCAAGGGTAATAGCGTAACGTTTTTCATCAGACTTTAGCCTAAACTACCCGCCACTGCCCAACAGCGCGTCCCAGTACACACTTGAAGCAACTCCATCCAAGCCGCACCATCACCAAGGTCGGAAATCATCTTGATGACAATAACGCATGGTTAAACGTGCCTGTAAAGCCAGAAAGGCTTGGGCGTTACGGCCGTCAGTCAGCATGATGCTGTCTTGAGATGCATGCCGGGGACAAAGCGCGGCACTCTTTTTTTTAGGCCTTCAAGGTACCTATCTTTGGAGCGGTTTAGGACAAACACTTATACGGAGCCGGTATTAATAGTCAACAAAACCACATTGCTATACAAAAATTTGGATAGAATTATGTACATGAATAGTTTGCATGTTCCTATCCATAAAACGCTTCATGATGAGTTGCTCAAGGTAGCAAAAAGCCAGGGAATGACGAAGGCAGAAGTGGCTCGCCGTGCTTTAGAAGCCTATATTCGAGAATACCACCGAAAGAAGACTTTTGAAGAAATGCAACGTTACGCTGAAGAAATGGCTGCTTATAGCGGTGAATTTGTAAAAGAGGCAGATAAAACTGTTTCAAAGCAACTGCTCGCTTCAACGGAGTGGTAAACATGCGAGGAGATGTCTATTTTGTTCAGCTCGCCCCACGTTCGGGTTCAGAGCAAAAAGGTGTACGCCCTTGTATTGTTGTTTCTACCGATGCCTTTAACAACATTAAATCATGGCAAAGTCTCAGTGTTGTGCCACTTACCAGTGCAAAGCAATGGCTCAAACCATCTCCTACAGTTGTTATGTTGGACAAAGGAGAAGCCAATTTACCCAAGGCAAGTGCCGCACTGGCACATCAAATCACCACGATTGACCGAAGTAAGTTGTTAAGCAAAGTTGGTGCAGTATCATCAGATATTATGAAGAGGCTCGAGAAGGCGATGATAAATTATTTGGCTATAGATTTGTAGTGGGATTTTATAGCCAGCAGGGCGAGTAGGAGGCAGGGATTGTTTTTCAAATCTTCAACCAGTTTATCGGGCTCGGTACAAGGTCTTTCGAGGAGCTGCTTTTGATAGCAGACACTGTTCAGTACACACTGGGGGGATCAAAACGTGCATGAACAGCACGGGCTAATTCGTAGTAGCTGACGAGTTTCTGAGTTGCTGCCTGCCAGTTCCACTGTTCCATGTCTTGCCGAGCCTGGGTGCTAAGTTTGTCACGGAGATTCGCGTCAAAGAGTAAGGTACTAAGTTGCTGGACCAAGTCCTCGGTGTCGCCAGGGGTAAATAGCAAACCGTTGACGCCGTGCTGAATCACATCAGGGATGCCCCCGGCTCTGGCACCAACTGCGGGTACACCCGAGGCCATAGACTCCATGGCCACAAAGCCCAGGGTTTCTGTGTCACTGGGAAAGGCAAAGACATCAGCACTGGCATAGGCTTCGGCAAGTTCCTGACCGGACATGTAGCCCATAAAATGGGTGTCCGTCTCGCTAAAGAGTGTTTTTAGATGCTCTTCGGCAGGACCTGAACCGATAAATGCCAGGCGCACACCAGAGAGCCGCTTCATAGCTTCTAGTAGCCAATCGAGCCGTTTCTCATGTGAGAGTCGACCTACATAGAGCATTAAAGGTGCGTCGGGATGCCCTTTGCTCAGACGTTTTCGCATTTCCAGAGAATAATTCTGGGGATGATAACGTTCGGTATCCACCGCTTTGGGCCACAGACGTACCCGGCGGATGCCGAGTGATTTGGCCGAGTCCACCATCGGTTGGCTGGTGCAGAGGTTGACATGGGCCTGATTGTGGACGTCTCTTAGAAAAATGCGGGAAATTGGGCTTAGAAAGGGCAAGTTCAGGTGTACCGCATACTGAGTGATATCGGTGTGGTAACTGGCTAGTAGCGGCAGGTTGCGCTGCTTGGCGATGGTCGTTCCCCAAAGCCCCAGAATGACGGGATTGACGACATGGACAATGTCTGCCTGAAAGGCGTCAAGCTCGCGCCCCAGCCTGGGGCGCGGCAGACCCAAAAAGAGTTCAGGATACCAGGGCTTAAAAGGCAGAGCCGGAACATTAATGACCCTGAAGTTGCGGTAAAAGCTGGGTGGGTCGTGGGGTGCGAAAATAAGCGCCTCATGTCCCAGGGACTCGAGCGCGTCCAGTGTACGGGTAATGCGGGTGACAACCCCGTCAATCTTGGGTAAAAAAGTCTCAGTAAAAAAGGCGATTTTCATGCTGCTGATGCAGTCCTAAAAGTCGCTGGTTTGGGGTCGTCTTTAGGCTGAAAGAGGCAAACAGCCCTAAGGAGACACCCATGCTTGGTGGCCTGATCAGCAGTTTCCATGTGGTGCTTAGCTTGGCAGATCATGAGTGCTCAGGAAGAAACGACCTTCCTGGGGGGTATCCCTGCCTGCTGCTCGCTGGTCCAGACAGACATACAGGGAATCTTGCTCAGATCCGCACGGTCTTTGAACCTCCTGGCGACATCAACGACTTCTGACAAGAGGCCACTTTCAAGCGTGATGGGACTCAGTCCCATATCCAAAAACAGGTCATTTCTGACATGTAGATCGTTTTCCGCTGCTTCCTTACGAGGATTATTCACCTGGGCAACTTCGGCCCCGGTGAGGCTGGCAACCAGCTTGGCCAATTCCCTGACGCGGTGTGTCTCGGTCATCTGATTGAGGATGCGAACGCGGTCACCTTTAGTGGGCGGGTTTTCCAGCGCAAGTTGGACGCAGCGGACCGTATCCTGGATGTGAATGAAGGCCCTGGTCTGACCGCCGCTACCGTGAACGGTTAAAGGATAGCCGACAGCCGCCTGCATCAGAAAGCGGTTGAGTACCGTGCCGTAGTCACCATCATAGTCAAAGCGGTTGACCAGTCTTTCATCCAGATTGGTTTCTGCTGTATTGGTTCCCCAGACAATGCCCTGATGCAGGTCAGTGATGCGTACAAGGTCGTTCTTGTTGTAATAAAGGAAAAAGAGCTGGTCCTGTGTTTTGGTCATGTGGTAGATGCTGCCGGGATTGACCGGATAGAGAATCTGCTGCATGATGCGCTCACCCTCTTCGGTTTTTACCTCAACATCGAGATAACCCTCAGGTATTTTCATGCCTGCTGTGCCGTATCCATACACTCCCATGGTTCCCAGATGCGCCAGATGCACATCCACGCCACTCTCGACAATTGCTGCCAGTACATTGTGTGTGGCATTGAGGTTGTTGTCTACCGTGTAGCGCTTGTGATAGGAGCTTTTCATGCTGTAAGGTGCGGCGCGCTGCTCAGCGAAATGCACGATGGCATCAGGTTTTTCATCCCTGATAAGCGTCAGCAGTCTGTGATAGTTGGTGGCGATGTTCAGGTTGTGAAAGCCAATATCGCGGCCACTCAGTTCCTTCCAGGCACGAAGACGGATGCCCATGGGCTGAATCGGAGTGAGGCTCTCAGCTTCTAGTTCGTTGTCGATATTTCTGCGGCTTAAGTTATCGATGATGGTGACGTCATGCCCCAGATTGGATAGATGCAGACTGGTAGGCCAGCCGCAAAAACCGTCACCTCCAAGCACAAATACTTTCATAGACACTCTCCCATGGGCAAGTGTAGCATTTGAAGGAGTCTTGAGTAGAGTCAGGTCAAGAGATGCTCAGCGTGCTCGTACCTTGCGGCTTAACTCGCGCAGTTGCCGTTTGAAAAAGCGCCTGCGATAACTTTTGGCCCCTGCATACCAGGCACCGGGTTTGATCAGGGACCAGATGACCACAAAGGCAATGAAAAATGGATGTAGCAAACCCCATGTTAAAGAGTTCAAACCCCAAAGGTCGCGTCTGCCCAGTTGCTGTGTTCCAAGATTTAACCCATACATTTCAACTGCCAGTTCAGCAAGCCACAAAGCTATTACCCAGGGCACGATAGCTGGTACAAAAGGGCTGAGGAGAATCCCTGCTGCCAAGGCGATACTTTGAAAGCCCAGAATGGCGATGCTGAGCAGGAATGCAGGATGATAGTGCATAACATGGTGGTAGCGTGATACCCAGCGGCGGCGCTGCCGCAGCAGTGCCATAAGCCCGGGTGCCGGATGGGTCAGTACCCTGGTTTCGGGACTGCTGGCAAAGACCACGCGCATGCCGGGTAAGCGCCCCATGCGCTGGGTGAGTAGGTCCTCGTCACCACTTGGTGCGCGTCCGCTGGCCCCAAAGCCGCCAATCGCTTCAAAGGCGCTGCGCCGATATGCCTGATTATTGGCGCTGCTGGCAAACTTCCAGCCAAAATGTGTTAAGGAGCGGGCAACCAGCATCAGGACAAACCAGTCGGTGGTTTCAAAGCGCTGCACCCAGTTTTTTGCACCATGTGCCGAGGTACTCTCGACATAGCCGACAACCATGGCGACATCATCCGCAAAATGCGAAACCATGCCAGCAACCCAGCCTTCGGGGTACTGGCAATCTGCGTCACTGGCCAGGATAATCTCTCCACTCGAGTGTGCAATGCCAGCATTCACGGCGTTGACTTTTGGGGCAAGGCGCTTACTGGGTGCGGTGATGGTACACAGTTTGAAGCGAGGGTCATGCTGGACAAAGTCCTGAATAATGGCTTCGGTGCCGTCAGTGGAGCGGTCGTTGACCACCACGAACTCGAGCTCACCCTCATACTGCTGTTTGGCCAGTGAACCCAGTGTGGCAGCAAGTTTAGCTTCTTCATTGTGCGCTGGAATGATTACGCTGACAGACGGTGTTGCCTCACTGTAGGGGCGACGGGTAGCGCGGTACATACCCACAATGACCATAAGCATCAAACCGATATAAGGCAGTGCCAGAGCGTACATGATGATGATAAACAGATTGGTCAGCATGGGGTCTCCCTTCGCCCCTTTAGGGGCAGTTTATCACATTGTGAACTTTGTCATAACCCTTATGTCGGGCTGAGGGTTCTTTTCATGCGGGCTCTTATGCCACTTCCGGATAATTCACTGGGTTTGTCCCAATGATTTATCCGGAGCAGAGCGTTAGGAACCGAGGCACTGCTTTTCAAATCTGTAATCAATTTGTCGTGCTCTGTATTAACTGGTTCTTACGGTTTTGCGGCTAAAGCAACTGTTAGACTGGGTCTATGGCAGATATCCTTCCCGAAGTCCTGATGCACTCGAGCTACGCTGCCTGGTTACGCAGTCTCGAGGGTTATGCGGGGCAGATTGTCAGCCAGAGCTTTTTTCCTGCCAGAACCAACACCGAGCGCCTCGTCTATCAGGGGCGGTTTGCGCCACTCATCAAAGAACTCAATATCCTGCCGTATCGGCATCAGGCCGAGGTACTTGAAGCTGTCGAGCGGGGGCAGCATGTCATTGTTGCCACGCCCACGGCTTCTGGCAAGTCACTCACCTATCAGGTGCCGACACTTCAGGCGCTTCAGGCCAATCAGACGGCACTCTACCTTTTTCCGACCAAAGCGCTCTCGCATGACCAGCTCGATAAGCTTAAATCCTTTGCATCACCTTTTGGCATGTCTGAGCGCATCACCAGCTACGACGGTGATACACCAACAGTGCGGCGGCGGCAGATTCGGGAGCAAGCGCTTTGCATCCTGACTAACCCGGATATGCTGCACTACGGCATTTTGCCCTATCACCGTGCCTGGGCAGCCTTTTTCTCGAGACTCGAGTACCTGGTTATCGACGAGATGCACTCCTATCGTGGGGTACTTGGCACGCACGTTGCCAATATTCTGCAGCGCCTTTTGCGGATTGCTCGGCACTATGGTGCCAATGTGCAGGTGATTGCTGCTAGTGCCACCATCGGCAATGCTAGCGAGCATGGACGGAATCTGACAGGGCTCGAGTTCACCACCATCACTCAGGACTACGGCCCACGGGCGGCGCGGGAGCTGGTCTTCTGGCAGCCACCCATGGTGAATGAAAAAGAAGGTCGGCGGCGCAGTGCCAACACCGAAGCGGCCTGGCTAGCGGCGCAGTGTGTCAAGGCGGATATCAAGAGCATCTTCTTTTGCAACTCGCGCAAAAGTGCTGAACTACTGCGGCGCTACGCCATGAATTACCTCAAAGGCGATGAAGTCAAACTTCTGCAGACCTACCGTGCGGGCTACACCAGTGAAGATCGGCGCCTGATTGAGCAGGGTTTTAAGAATGGTGATATTCGTGTGCTGACTGCTACCAGTGCGCTTGAGCTAGGTGTTGATGTTGGTGGGGTAGATGCTGTGGTGATGGTGGGTTATCCCGGGTCACTCTCTGCTTTCTGGCAGCGGGCCGGGCGGGCCGGGCGTAGTGGTACACGCGCCCTGACGCTGCTGATCGCCGGAGATGACCCACTGGATGAGTACTACCTAAACCACCCTGAGCTGATTACCGAAGGCCGGGTAGAAACCGCTGTTGCCGACGCGCATAATACCGAGATACATCCGCTGCATGTGGCTTGTGCTGCCTATGAAAAACCCGTGAGTGACGCCGAGGGCTATGTTGCCCCCTGGCTCGAGCCAGAGGGTAGCAAGCTTGTAAGGCGCAACCATCACTGGCATTACCTGGGGCGCTATCCACACAAAAACCTGAGTGTTCGTGGTACGGGGGGCAAGCAGATTGTTCTCAAGGACGGTTTTGGCAAAACAATCGGTATTACGGATATGACCGCAGCACTGCGCGAGCTTCATCCCGGGGCGGTTTATCTGCATCAGGGAGATACCTTTTTGGTTGCCAGACTGGACTTGCAAGCGGGTGTCGCGACGCTCGTACCCCATCTGGAAGACTACTACACCCAAACCCGGTCATTGACCGACATCGATATTCTGCAGCAGGATTTTGAACTCTTTGGGGTGAAGGTGGGTCGGGTACGGGTAGTGACTGAAATCACCAGTTTTGTGCGCAAGCGCTACTTTAGCGACGCCATTTTAGATGAGCGCCTGCTTGACTTGCCGGAAATTGCCTACACGACGCAGGCACTGTGGTTCAGCGTGCGGGACGCAGCGCACGCCGTGACCAGCCAGGACCTGCCCAGCGCCATGCACGCACTCGAGCACAGCCTGATTGGCTTGCTGCCAGCCTTTGTACTTTGTGAACGGGCCGATGTCGGCGGGGTTTCTTACCCCATCTACCCCAGTACCGGAGAACCGCTGATCTTCATCTATGATGGCTATCCGGGTGGCGTGGGCTACGCTCGAGCTGGCACGACAGTATTTCTGGATTGGCTTCGGGCAACACGGGAGTTACTGCTGGACTGTCCCTGCAAAGCGGGTTGTCCGCGTTGTATCCTGAGCCCCAAGTGTGGCAATGGTAATCAGCAACTCGATAAGCACGCGGCTCGAGCGCTGGCAACAGAACTGCTTGACGTGTTGACTGTTCTTTATGGCCGCCAACGCGTGCCGAACTGAAGCTGGCGTTGCCCTCAAGACCAAGCTGCCACCGCATCTATGAAAGACTGTCAGCACAGGAGGATCATGTGACTGAAGCAGATAGACGCCTGGTTCAGCAAAAGCACCAGCAGCTCGAGCGGCTCTTGCCACAGATGGATGCAGATGTCTGGCTAGTCTTTTGCCGTGAGGGTAGCGACCCGTCAACGTTGTTGTTTGCCGGAGAAGAGATGGTTGGGCTTAGTGCCTTTGTCTTTACGCCGCAGGGGCAAAAAATTGCCATTGTGGCAGATTATGACCGGATGGCGATCGAAGCGCCGGAGGTATTCGGCGAGGTGCTTGCCTATGGACGGGAAGGTTTGCCGACGCATCTGCGCAGTGTGATGGCCCAGCTTAAGCCGAGCCGTTATGCGCTGAACTACCACGTCGATGATTACCTGATGGACGGCTTGACCGTGGGTTTACTGAAAAGACTCGAGCAGATTCTGGGGGAGAATATTGCTCAGCGTGCCGTGTCCTCTGCATCAGTTCTGGAACCCCTGCGCGCCCAAAAAACCCCTGAGGAACTTCGGAGGCTGAAAGAAGCTGTACGGCTTACTGAGCAGATTTTTGCCGAGGTTGCCGCTTTTATGCGCAGTGGTATGACCGAGCGTCAGGTGGCGGACTTTATCAAGGGGCGGCAGCGTGATCTGGGTGTCAGGCATTCCTTTAGCGATGGCGCGGCGGTCATGACCGGGCGCGCTGGTATGGGTCACCGCAATGCGGGAGAGGCCATCATCAGCTCGGGCGACACAGTGGTCATAGACATGGGCATCTTTGTAGAGGGCTATACCTCGGATCTGATGCACACCTACTATGTGCTGGATGAAGGTGAAAGCGGTCCGCCAGCAGGAGTGCAGCACCGTTTTGAAGCTGCCAAAAGCGCGGTGCAGGCGGCGTTTGATGGTATGCGTCCGGGTGTGGCAGGCCATGAGATTGACGCTCTGGCAAGGGCAGAACTCGAGCGCTTTGGCATCGAGCCCTACAGCCACGCACTGGGGCACCAGATAGGTCGCACAGTCCATGATGGTGGCACGACGCTGGCACCCCTGGGTGAGCGCTACGGCGAGCGGGGGCGGGGCAAACTGGTGGTGGGGGAAGTCTACACTATAGAGCCTGTAGTGCATGGCATCACTGATCAGACGGGGCAACCGATTGGGCCTGAGCGGGATGTTGTGATTACCACCCAGGGTGCTGCGTTTTTGTCACCCCTTCAGCAGAAACTCACTGTGGTGCGGTAGCGGTGAGAAGCAGCGCCTTCAAGCTGGCTCCGGCAAATTATGGCGGCAGGAGCAGGGTCGATGGCTGACCTTGCCAGTCTGGTTTATGACCGTGCTGGAAGCTCCAACTGGCAGGACAAAATCTTGCCTTTGCGCCAGCAGGCCGATATTCGTGATGCCTGGCTCAAGGAGCGACTGACGACCATCCTGCCGGAGATTATGCGGCGTGAAGGCCTGGATATGTGGCTTGTGGCAGCGCGGGAATACAACGAAGACCCGGTGCTGATGAGCCTCTTGCCTTCCACCATGATGTCGGCTCGTCGGCGCACAATCCTGGTTTTTCATGCTCCTGCTGAGGGTGACTTTGAAGCCCTGGCGATTGCCAATGCCGGTATCGGGCTGGATGGTTTTTACCAGGCAGTCTGGAACAAAAGCCGCAGCGCGCCAGCGCAGGAAAGTCAGTTGGACTGCTTGAGACGGGTGGTCGCCGAGCGCAAACCAAAGTCTATCGGTATCAACACCGCTGCCGAGTTTGCCTTTGGAGACGGGTTGAGCAAGCACGAGTATGACGTGCTTATGGAAGCTCTGGGTTCAGAGTTTTCAGCGCGGTGTATCTCGGCTGAGCGGCTGGCAGTGGGCTGGCTCGAGCGCCGCACACCTGCCGAGATTCATGCCAGTGCTGGCATCAACCAGATTGCCCATGGCCTTATCGCCGAAGCTTTCTCGAGTCGTGTCGTACATCCCGGTGTTAGCAAGGCGGCAGACATTGCCTGGTGGCTCAGGCAGCGCAGCCATGACCTGGGGCTGAGCTGCTGGTTTCAGCCGACAGTTTCGGTGCAGCGCCAGGGGCAGGTCATCGGTGATATCGGCATGACGCCAGATGTAAGCATTTTACCTGGTGACCTCTTGCACTGTGATTTTGGTCTGCACTATCTGGGTCTGGCAACAGATACACAACAAAATGCCTACGTGCTGCGCCTGGGTGAAGATGCGCCACCTCAGGGCTTACAGGATGCGCTGACCATCGCTAACAGGCAGCAGGACTTGCTGGCGGCAACGATGAAAGCTGGTCACAGCGGCAATGAGATTCTTGCAGACGCTCTGGGGCGTATGCGGGATGCTGGTATCCGTGGGCGCATTTACAGTCATCCCATCGGTTATCACGGTCACGGGGCGGGGCCGCTCATTGGGCTTTATGACCAGCAAGAAGGCGTGCCCGGGCGCGGAGACTATCCGCTTTTTGATGACATACTGTTTTCTTTTGAGATGTATATTGAGCACACTGTGCCTGAGTGGGATGATCAACAGATCAAGCTTGCCACCGAGCAGATTGTGGCCTTTACGGCTGGACGGATTAACTATCTGGGTGGACGTCAGATAAGCCTGCATCTGATTCACTGAGGGAGATTTTATCATCCTGAGAGGCAGAGAACTAAAGGAAGACAGAGGAATATAGAGGGAGATAAGGGAAGACGATGTTCAGCGTAGACAGTCAATGGCATTTAGATTTAAATCAAGGACAAAATAATCTTTTCCACTCACTGCCAATACCATTTTTAGCTAACTGCTAACAGCATTTTCGCTGAAGGTTGAATACACAGGAGGACTATGAGCCAAACTGTAGAAACGTATCCACTCGCTGATGACCTGCAAGTTTCCAGAGTCATAACTGGCTTGTGGCAGATTGCTGACCTCGAGCGGGGCGGCAGCTATGACCGTGAGGCGGCATCTGCCGCGATGGACAGCTATGCGCGGGTGGGTCTGACCACCTTTGACATGGCCGATCACTACGGTTCGGCAGAGCTGATTGCCGGTGATTACAGGCAGAATTCGAGCAGTAACAGCCTTCGCTACCTGACCAAGTGGGTACCGGAGCCTGGCACTATCAGCCGTGAAGTGGTGCAAGCAGCCGTGGAGCGCGCTCTGGGGCGATTGCAAGCTTCTAAGCTTGACCTGCTTCAGTTTCATACCTGGCGCTACAGCGACCCGAGCTGGCTGGACGCACTGTTTTACTTGCAAGAGCTCAAAGAAGAAGGCTTGATTCATCACCTGGGCGTGACTAATTTTGATGCGGCCCATTTGGATATGGCGCTTAGAAGCGGGATTGACATCCGCAGCAATCAGGTGAGTTATTCGCTCATAGATCAGCGGGCTGCTGGCGCACTGACCCGTGTCTGTCTCGAGCATGGCATCAGCATACTGGCCTACGGAACCATTGCAGGTGGGTTTTTAAGTGAACGCTGGCTGGCGAAACCCGACCCAGGTTTAGCTGGTCTCGCTACCTGGTCACAGATGAAGTACTATCGCTTTATACAGGCTGCTGGTGGCTGGGACGTATTTCAAACGATCCTGGTGGCCCTGGAAAAAGTGGCAGCACGGCATCAGGTATCCATGGCGACGATCGCGGCCAGGTTTATCTTGCAACAACCGGCAGTTGCCGCCGTCATCATCGGTGCACGGCTGGCAAAAAGCGAGCATATTGCCGATACCTTGCAGATATTTGCTTGTGAACTGAGTGATGAAGACGTTTCAAGCCTGAAAGAAGCCTTGTGTCGCCTGAACATGATACCGGGAGATTGTGGTGATGAATATCGGCGCCCTCCTTTTCTCACAGCATCGGGTGATCTGAGTCATCATCTGGAAGCCTTTCCGCCAGCCTACCCGGTAGTGGAACGTGAAGGCCGTAAGCTGGTGCTGAGTGGTACCGAGTGGGAAAGTATGGCAGGCTACAGCCGCGCGGTGCGTCAAGGACAGCGTATTTTGGTATCAGGCACCACAGCAACCCATGGCAGCCGCCTTATTGGTGCTGGAGATGCTGGCGCGCAGATGCAGTTTGTCATCGATAAACTCGAGGCTGCCATTACCGCATTAGGTGGAAAATTGGAAGATGTTGTGCGCACCAGAGTCTATGTGCGTCACATGGCGGACTGGGAAGCCGTAGCCAGAGTACATGGGCAGCGCTTTGGACATATTCAGCCAGCCAATACCCTGGTTCAGGCGAATCTGGTGGGTGAGGACTACC
>CAZZPQ010000060.1:0-18366 GCA_964655595.1 uncultured bacterium | reverse complement strand
TAACCCCAAGGACGCAGAAGACCTGTACTTCCGTCAAAACCGGATAGCTATAGCAGAACCACAAGTGCTTTCCTTTGACTAGATGGCAATCCACAAAAAACCCTTCGAAGTCTGAGCGCGCCCTGCTAGCGCAGGCTGGTACCCCTGGCCAGGCGCAAAAAAAGAATACAGCATGCGCTTATACCTGCTCGGGACCGGTATTAGATCAGTCGCTGCAACAACCATAAACCCAGCATTCCGACAACAATCGTTAGCAGAATGCTACGACTGCGCCAGGCTATCAGTGCTGCAATCATGCCGGCCCACAGTCGCGGATTCGTCAAAGATAGATCAAGCTGCCCTTCTGAACGGAGCAAGGCAGGTGTCACGATAGCTGCCAGCACCGCTGCTGGCACATAGTTCAGGGCTCGCTCGAGAATCCTGGGCAAGACCAGCTTATCAGCAAAGAGCAAAAATGAGGCGCGCAGCGCAAAGGTAATAACACCCATAGCAACTATCATCAGCCACAAGTCACTGCCACTCACGAGGGGCGTACTTTCTCCGCCAGCAGTCCCGCCATAATACCCAGTAATGCAGCAGTGATGAGTCCCAGATTGTAGGGTAGATTGGCTGCTACTAAGGCAACGCTGCCACCTGTAATAGCAGCAATCAGCATGGGACGATTCCGGATACCTGCAAACAGCAAAGCCATAAACGTGAGGGGTATAGCAAAATCCAGCGACCACTCTGCTGGAATCTGCGCTCCCAGAAAAACACCCAGGGCACTCATCAGAATCCACAAAAACCAAAGCGGCAGCGCAATACCCAGGTAATACCAGTGCCCACGAGGTGCAGCATCTGCCAGACCGAACTTGTTGACGCTAAAAGCATAAGCCTGGTCAGTCATCAGATAGCTCATAAGGACTCTAAGGCTTAGCGTTGCATAAGCAAAAAGCTTTGCCAGCGACAAGCTGTACATCAGGTGGCGCAGATTGATAAAAAAGGTCGCCAGCAGGATCACCAGAATGGGGCTGCCAGTGGCCATAAGCTGTAAGGCTACAAGCTGCGACGCACCCGCAAAGACAATAACCGACATAAGAATGGCCTCGAGTTTAGGCAAACCCACCGCCACCGCACTCACGCCGGTTATCAGGCCAAAGGGCATGACGCCCAGAGTCATCGGTGCGACGTCTCGGCAGCCTTCAAAAAACAGGCTTCGTCTACTGCCGTGTTGCTTATCTTGAGTCACGTCTGACAAGACTCTTAGTCTTTCACAGCAATTAGCTTTTAACTGTTGCAACGGCAACGCCGGCGCAATCAAGGTCAGGCGCTGGTTCGCGCCAAATCATTAAACCTGACATGCGCATTGTGAAACTGAAGCTCGACCGTACCTACTGGACCGTTGCGCTGTTTGCCCACGATAATTTCAGCAATGCCTTGTTTTTCAGACTGCTGGTCATAGTATTCATCACGGTAGATAAACATAACCAGATCAGCATCCTGCTCAATGGCTCCTGACTCACGCAGGTCAGAGAGCATAGGGCGCTTGTTGGGACGACTTTCCACCGCTCGAGAAAGCTGAGACAGCACCAGTACAGGAATATCCAGTTCCCTGGCCAATGCCTTTAAACCACGGGACATATTCGAGATTTCCTGCTGACGGTTCTCGCCACCGCCGCCACTTTTACCACCACTCATCAGCTGCAGGTAGTCGATGATGATAAGCCCCAGTCCATATTCAGCCATCAGTCGGCGGGCGCGGCTTCGCAGTTCCATCACTGACATATCAGCATTGTCATCGATGAAGATTTTTGCTTCGGACATGCGCCCAGCGGTATCCGCCAGACGCTGAAAGTCACGGTCAGAAAGCTGTCCGTTGCGCACGCGGCTCATATCAACCCGGGCCTCACTACAGAGCATACGGGTGACGAGTTGCACCGAGGACATTTCCAGCGAAAAAATGCCTACAGTCTGCTGCCCACGCAAGGCTGCATTGAGCCCTATGGTCAGGGCAAAGGCGGTTTTACCCATGGAGGGTCTGGCAGCCAGAACATTGAGACTACTGGCCTGTAAGCCCGCGGTCATATTATCAAGCTCCTTAAAGCCGGTACGCATACCTGAGATCGGATCCGGATTGGCAAAGAGCTCGTTGATATGCGCAAAGGTTTCCTGTACCAAACTGCCCATATCCGCAAAGCTGTGGCTGCGCTTGCTGCTCGAGAGTTCAAAGATACTGGACTCGGCTTTATCCAGGATTCGCTCTAAAGGCAAGGCCTGATCGTAGGCACTCTGCATCACCTGACCGCTAGCGGCAATCAGGTCGCGCAAAACTGCTTTTTCCGCCACGATACGGGCGTAGTTTTCAGCGTAGGCTGCGGTGGGAACACTGTCCGCTAATCCGATAAGGTAAGGCACGCTGCCGATATTCTCGAGCTCGCCACTCTGACGCAATTCTTCAGTGACGGTGACAAGGTCTATTGGTTCATTGCGACGAAAGAGGCGCTCATAGGCGCGGAAAATCTTGCGGTGGCTTTCCTTATAAAAGTGATTGGCACCGAGCATGCCTTCAATCTGGGCATAAACTTCGTTATCCAGCAGGATGCTGCCAAGAACACTCTGTTCGGCCTCGAGGTTTTGGGGAGGTAGGCGACTTTCCATAATCACATCCAGAGTCTTGCAGTGTAACACCCCAGTACCCACTAACCGAATCCGCCAGGCACAAAAAGTAGTGGGCGGTTCTATGCCGCCCACTACCCAAAGCCTGTCTTTTGGACTTGCAGGACTTAAAAGTCCATACCGCCCATACCGCCCATGCCGCCCATATCCGGAGCGCCACCTGCGGATGCGGATTCCTTTTCAGGCAGATCAGCAATAACTGCTTCGGTAGTCAGCAGCAAGCTGGCAATCGAAGCTGCGTTCTGCAGCGCGGTGCGGGTAACCTTGGCAGGATCAACGATGCCCGCCTTGATCATATCAGCGATGTACTCGCCGGTTTCAGCATTGTAACCAAAGCGACCATCGCTCTTTTCCTTAATGGCGTTGGCAACAACACTGCCTTCTGCACCAGCATTGATGGCAATCTGACGTGCTGGTTCTTCAAGAGCGCGCATGAGGATATTGGCCCCGGTGCGCTCATCGCCCTCGAGTTTGTCAGCTGCGGCCTTAACAGCTTTGACAGCGTGAATCAGTGTGACGCCACCACCAGCAACAATGCCTTCTTCAACCGCACTGCGCGCCGTGGACAAAGCATCTTCAAAACGGTGCTTTTTCTCTTTGAGCTCGGTTTCTGTAGCAGCACCAACACGGATGACAGCCACGCCACCAGCGAGCTTGGCCAGGCGCTCCTGGAGTTTTTCACGAGCGTAGTCACTATCGGTATTATCAATTTCGGCCTTGATACCCTTGATGCGTGCTTCGATACCTTCAGAAGAACCCTGTCCTTCGATGATGGTGGTCTCTTCCTTACTGATGCGAACGCGCTTGGCACGGCCGAGCTGCTGCAGGCGGGTGTTCTCGAGCTTGTGCCCCATGTCTTCACTGATGACTTCACCACCGGTAACAGCGGCAATGTCACGCAGCATTTCCTTGCGGCGGTCGCCAAAGCCCGGGGCCTTGACAGCGGCGATATTCAGCGTACCGCGCAGTTTGTTGACCACTAGGGTCGCCAGCGCTTCGCCTTCAACATCTTCAGCCAGAATCAGCAGTGGCTTATTTGTCTGAGCAACTTGCTCGAGTACTGGCAGCAGGTCTTTAAGGGCGCCGACTTTTTTCTCGTAAATCAGCAGATAAGGGTCTTCCAGCACAACTTCCATGGCGTCGCTGTCAGTGATGAAGTAGGGGCTGATGTAACCTTTGTCAAACTGCATACCTTCAACAACATCAAGCTCGGTGTCGAGACCTTTGGACTCTTCAACGGTAATGACACCATCACGACCGACTTTGTCCATGGCGTCGGCAATCAGCTGACCGATTTCTGGGTCATTGGCGCTGATAGAAGCAACCTTGGAGACATCCTCAGAGGTTTCAACGCTTTTGGCCATGCTGCGGATTTCGCCCACAACCACTTCAACAGCCTTGTCGATACCGCGCTTGAGTGCCAGTGGGTTTGCCCCAGCAGCGACGTTGCGCAGACCTTCTTTAACAATGGACTGACCAAGCACTGTGGCGGTGGTGGTACCGTCACCGGTGATGTCATTAGTCTTGCTAGCGATTTCTATCAGCAGTTTAGCGCCAATATTTTCAATATGGTTACCCAGTTCGATGTCCTTAGCAACCGTCACACCGTCTTTGGTGATGGTGGGGCTACCAAACTTTTTCTCGAGGACAACATTACGTCCCTTGGGACCCAGGGTCACTTTGACTGCGTTAGCAACAGCATTTACACCACGCTCGAGGCTGCGGCGGGCTTCTTCCCTAAAAATGAGTTCTTTTGCCATGTATGATTCTCCTTAAAAATGATATTTTGTGCAGGTGATTAACAGTTAGCTCTTAGAAGCAAGTCTTATTCAACGATGGCGTGAATATCACGCAGGCTCATGATCATGAGGTCACGACCATCAATGGTGATTTCGGTGCCGCCGTACTTGGCAAAAACAACTACGTCACCTTCGCTTACGTCCATCGCTTCACGCTCGCCACTATCCAGGGTTTTGCCTGGTCCTACTGCCAAGACCTTGCCCCGCTGGCTTTTTTCCTTGGCGGTGTCGGGCAGAAAGATGCCACTCGCTGTTTGCTGGGGTTCGTCGATGACTTCGACGATGACCTTGTCACCCAGCGGTTTGAGGGTCAATGCTTTGGTTGCTGCCATGATTTTCCTCCGTCTTGTTTTGTTTTGATTTCACAAAATTTTAGCACTCACAGTGCTCGAGTGCTAATACATCATGAGTGTAACGCAGTCACAATATATTGTCAAGTACCTTGAGTGCAACAGGCTCATATAATACTATTAAACGGTCGTAAATCAGTTTATCTAACGCCCATGACTCTGGCAGTTGGTATACACTTCATGCTTCAAGCGGAATCAACCTTCACAGCAGTATCGGGTAGTACCCACTCCAAAATGATCTCCGCTTAAGAAACTATAGCAAGGCTCTTGACCAAGATACTTCTAGCCGCGGCGCAAGCCCACAATAAACCCCGGTACGAAGGCTGCCGCAAAGGTAACATTATAGGTTAGGACATTGAGTAATCCTTGCCAGAAACTGTTTAAGGATTCACCTTCAAGAAGTGGATTCACACGGCTTTGTACCTCTACCCAATTGATCGACACAAAGCCGTAGTAAGCCAGGACCTGTAAGACAACAAAGAGCAAGCCCAGTGCAATAGCCACGATTTTGCCCACCTTTTTGAGAGCGTAGCCCGCCGCAAAACCAGCAATCGCACCAAAGCTGAGTTGTTGCACTATAGGTCCAAATACCTCAATGTTTGGCAATTCCACAGCGCTAGTCTAACACAGCTGAATCTTATCAATACATAGTTCTCAGGCACGCAGGCTAGTGATTTGTGTAAATAGCTCTGAAGCTGTGTGGGCTGAGAGTTTGGCAGCCAGCACGGTAAACGCCCGCCGCACTTCTTCTTCTGAAGCAGTTTCCAGCAGGATATGGTCACTGGCAGGTCCTACAAACATCAGATACCACTCTTCAGCCGCTTCATCGTATTCATAGAAAATCGATACGCCGGTATTCAGATTTAAAAGTTCTTCCTCATGCACATACCACATTACTATCACCTCGCAACACGAAACTCAGATCAAGCCTAGCACGCCGTAGGTACTGTATTAACGTCATTCTAAGCTTCTTGCGGTATCATGCAGACTGTGAAGCTCAGATTGCATCCCGAGGTCGCTCAGGCACTCAGGCAACAAGCCGCCGTAGTGGCACTGGAATCAACGGTCGTTACCCACGGTTTGCCCAGACCACAGAACCTCGAACTGGCACAAGGTCTCGAAGCTACTATTCGTGAAGCAGGCGCTATACCCGCAACGGTCGCTATTCTGGAAGGCGATTTGTGTATTGGCCTTGACGATGATGCGCTGGCCTGGCTGGCTAACAGCCAAGCCGACAAGGCTTCTTTATGGAACCTTGCTGCGCTCTGCGCTCAGCAGCGAACTGCTGGCACTACCGTAGCAACTACCCTGCATGCAGCCCATCTGGCAGGCATCCGCGTCTTTGCAACGGGTGGCATTGGCGGTGTTCATAATGAAGCCTTTGATGAATCCAGTGATCTCACAGCGCTGTCGCAGTACCCGGTCATTACGGTCTGCGCTGGCCCAAAATCCATTCTGAATCAGGGAGGCACGCTCGAGCGTCTCGAAACCCTTGGTGTGCCGGTTATCGGCTATCAAACAAATAAACTCGCTGGTTTTCACACGCCCCAGACCAGCCTGACTGTCGCCATATCGGCAGACAGCCCCGAGGGCATTGCCAGCATCTATCTTGCCCAGCAAGCCCTGGGGCTCAAGCAGGGCCTACTGGTCGCCAAACCAGTTTCCGAAGGCATTCCAGCCGCTACCCTGCGTGGCTGGCTAAATGACGCTCATGAACAGGCGGCACAAGGGAGGCTTAGTGGCAAAGATGTCACGCCTTTTTTACTGGCGAAACTGGCCGAGCTTTCTGATGGAAAAACAGTTGAGGTGAATCTGCGCCTACTGCGGGAAAATGCCCATTTGGCAGCGCAGATTGCCAAGTCACTCAGCGCAGGAGATAAAGCATGAATACCACTAGCAACCTTGCACAAATACTACGGCAAGCCCGCGAAGAAAGTCAGCTTGAACTCTCAGACATCGCGGCAATGACCCATGTGCGCAAGGATTACTTACAAGCCCTGGAAGAAGGTCACTACGACAAACTCCCCGAAGACATCTATACCCGCAACTTTCTTAGGCTCTATGCGCAAGCTGTCAAACTCGATGAGCAGGAAGCTCTGGCAACCTATCAGGCAGAGCGCGGTTTACCCCCTAGCACCATAGCTGCCATACAGCAGAGCAGCCAGAAAATACAGCACCGCGAAAGCCGCAGGCCCCTGGCGGCCTGGCTACCCGCCTTTTTACTGGTTGCTGTGGTAGTCGCTGTGGCAGGCTGGTTACTCTACGAAAACTGGCTTAAAGACAGCCCCATGCTGGCGTTCAGGTCAACCCCGCTGGAAATCTTGCCACCTGCCGATACCCAGAGTGATTCATCCGCCGGTGCTGCCACAAACCCCATCGTGGTGAATCCCCCTGCCAGTACGGAAACAGGTAGTGCCGAGGCAAGTACTCTGGAAGCAGAGACAGCATCAGCTACCAGCCCCAGTGACTCAGCAAACCTTATACCACCACTTCCTGCCGAAGTCCGTTTTTCGCTGGTGACCCTACCATCTGGCGCAGAGGTCAGCATTGACAACTACGTCTTTCCCGGCACAACTCCCATTTTAGGTGCACCGGTTACGGCAGGCGAAGCAAGGGTCCTGCGTGTAAGCCTCGAGGGTCATGAGGTGTATGAGGAAATCCTGTCACTCACGGACGATCTCGAGCGCACCATCATTCTAAGTGCCTCTGGAGGTGACGTCGGCCAGCCAGAGAGCGCCCTTGGCGTGGCCTCTGGCCAGCTATCATTCACCACCGAAGCCCAAACCTGGGTGGAAGTTTACCAGAGTACCGAACGCAATGTCGGGGAGCGCCTGGTTTACGGCACACTTGAAGCCGGCGAAGCGCGCGTCTTTGATTTACCTGTTTATGTTCACGTGGGCAATGCTGGCGGTATCCGCCTCAACCTGGGTGGGCAAGACCTGGGATTGATGGGCTCGAGTGGTGAGGTGACAGGCCGCGCTTTCACAGAACCATGATCTGGTCACTCGCTAGCAGCGCCTTGCGTTTGCGTCCCTTGCGGACGCTCCTTACAGCCTTGGGCATTGCGGTAGCGGTTGCCTCAATGGTTATCTTCCTGTCGCTGGGTGAGGGTATGCGCCAAGCCTTCAGCAATCAGATTGCTGGCATCGGACCCGATTTGCAGGTAAGTTTGGGCGATTTCAATGCCGCAGCTTCTTTCAGTGCCTTGCCTGAGCTGCCCTTAAGCTATCTGGATGAACTGCAAGAGCGTGCCGACGTCTACGGTATTCAGCGGGTTACGCCCCTGCTCTTTCACCTGCGCGCAGGCTTCAGCCCTGGCAGCTCCTTTGTCTTTCAGGGTGTTCCAGCAGCAACACCTATCGCTGATATCTATTTTGGTTACGCCATCACCGAAGGTCGTGACCTGCGCCCCGAGGATGAGGGGCGTATGGTGGCCGTGATTGGCGAACAGGTTGCCAGGCGCAGCAACCTGGAACTGGGCCGAAACCTGCGCCTAAGTTCACAGGCGATTTTTGAAATTATCGGCATCAGCAAGTCTGAAGGCGGCTTGGTAGACAATGCCATTATGGTACCCTTAAGCAGTCTGCAAGAAGCCCTTAATCTCTTTGATAACGTCACCTTTCTGGCTCTGGATTTACTCGAGCCAGCCAAAACTGGGGCAACTGCTGAGCGCTTGAAGGAAGCCTTTCCTGAACTTGGCTTTCAGACTCGAGGTGACGTTTTGGGCGTTATTGAAAGGGGTATTCAAATCACTGATGTGGTTCGCTTGGGTATCAGCGCCATTGCCCTGATTGTCGGTGCTATTGCAGTTGCCAATACCATGATGATGAGTGTCTTCGAAAGAACCAAGGAATTCGGTGTGGTTCGGGCCATCGGTGCAAAACCCAGATTTCTGTTCGGGCTGGTGCTGAGTGAGGCCATTTTACTGAGTATAACGGGAGCGCTGATTGGAGTCTTGCTGGGTCGACTCGGCATGATTGCCGTCAACAGTATCGCTGTGGACTTAATCGGCCTTGAAGTTGCTGCCCTGACCACCCGACTGGTGCTCTTTGCCATGGTCGTCGCACTGGCAATGGGGCTGCTATCGGGTCTGATTCCGGCATTTCGCGCTGCTCGCATTCCCATTGCCGTGGCAATGGCAAGGGAGTAACTGTGCGAAGCAATCTGGTCTTTCTGCCTGGTACGCTCTGCAACGAGGCAAGCTTTGAAACGCAACATCGCCATCTTGCCGATATCGCTGACTGTCTCACTCTGCCGCTTACCGAGGGAAACACGATAGCAGACATGGCAACCTCTGTACTCAGACAAGCACCCGAGCAGTTTGCCTTGGTTGGATTTTCCCAGGGGGCTGTGGTGGCACTGGACATCATGCGCCAAGCACCAAAGCGCGTGACCAAACTCTGCCTTATGGCCTGCAATCCCAGAGGTTCAACGGCAGGACAACTCGACACCTGGCGGAGCTGGCAAGAAACCACCAAAACAGAAGGGCTAGAACGTCTGGCTGCGCTCTTTGCCAGCAATGTCCATCCCGATAAGCAAAACTCCAGCATCACAGAACGTATCGTTGCCATGGCACTGCAAACGGGCGTAAGTACCTTTCTCGTTCAGCTTGAAGCCTTGGCAAGCCGCATTGACAGCCGTCCTCATCTGAGGAACATCCACTGCCCCACCTTGCTTATGGTTGGTGAAGCAGACAAGCTCACGCCACTAAGGTTTCATGAAGAAACACAGCAACTTATCCCCCAGGCTAGACTGCTAGTCATACCTGAGTGTGGTCATTATCTGCCCTTAGAGCAGCCCGTGGCGGTATCAGTCCTGCTGCGCTACTGGCTAGGTGATACCAGTTCAGGATAAATCGTCGGGATAAACCCAATAATTTATCCTGAGCAGGGCAAGTAGGAAGCGGGAAAGTGCTTTTCATACCAATTCCAGTTATTTCCTTAAGGAAAAAACCCGAGCGTTTCCGAGCACAGCGAGAACGCCTGGGAGATGAATCAGATACCGATTCCGATAAGAAACGATACAAAACCAACTGGATTTTGTTATTGTATTATCGGAATCGGTATCAAATCTTTAATCAATTTATCGGGCTTGGTATACGCAGGGACAGTAAGAAAACCTTTGACAGCTCTACCCTAAGCCTCAAAAACAACTTGCCCCTTCACAACTGTTAAGGCAACTGGAATGTCTTTGAGTTCGTCAGCTACAACCTCAAAAGGATTTTGGCTGAGAATCGTCAAATCAGCAGCGTAGTGTGGCCCCAGCCGTCCTCGCACACGTTCATGATGGGTGCTATAAGCAATGCCATAACTAAAGATATCAATAGCAGCCTGCACACTAAGCCGCTCTTCAAATCGCGAGTGATTGACCGCAGCATGAATACCCAGAAGCGGATTCATCTCGGTGACAGTACTGTCTGATCCACCTGCCAGAGGTATGCCGAGTTTATAAAAACTTGCGAGTGGATCGATGCGCTCATGACGTTCACCCACCCACTGAATGTAGTCGAGGTGATCCCAACGATGATTAAAAGCAGGCTGTAGGCCCAAAACCACCCCGCTGTTCTTTGCACGCTGAAAGTGGTCCTGCCGAACGAGTTGGGCGTGTTCGATGCGGTGACGGGCGTCAGCTCTGGGATAGCGATGCTGCGCATATTCAAAGGCGCAGAGTGCCTGCTCTACAGCACGGTCACCAACTGCGTGAAAAGCGCACTGTAAACCACGCCTGTGTGCTTCACTGACAAAATCCAGTAATGTGTCGTGGTCCTGATACAGCTCACCTATGACATGAGGATGGTTTTCATAGGGCTCACAAAGCGCCGCAGTATACATATCAAAGTCCCCATCCAGAGCGCAGCCATGACAACCACCAATACGTGGCAGTTGCAGTGCCTGAACCCTGTCAAGATCAAAGGTTTGGGCGTAGGGCAAAACCCGAACAGGTAAATCTGCTGCCACGCCAAGCAGCACCTCAACAGCTTCCAGATCATCAAGCGCATGGACTACAGTGCAACCTTTGGCAGCAGCCTGCCTAGCAGCAGCCCTAAAAGCCGTTTCATAGCCGAGTTGTGCAGCATTCAAGGCGTACATCCTCTGGGTAGCAAGCTGGGTTGCCTGACCGATAAGCGCACCACTGGGTTCACCATATTCATCCTGCTTTACCCCGCTCTGTCCGGCAGGCAGATTCAGATATACCAAAGCCGCACGATTGGCAAGCGAAGCATGACCGGTGATGTGACGGATATAGACGGGATTGTTTGGAGCAGCAGACTCGAGTTCGTCCAGACTGGGCAATTGCTTGTCTGGAAACTCCTGATGCTCGAGCCGCAAACCCAAAATCAGCTCGCCAGGCACTTTGTGCCTCGCCGCAGTTGTCAGAGCGTCAAGTAGCTGATGGCGATCCTTGATATCACTGCAATCAAGTGCCGTACTGAGAAAGCCAGTGGCGGCAAAATGCACATGAGCATCGCCAAGACCGGGCAGGGCATAGGTTCCGGTAATATCACGCACTTTAGCGTTACCGGGAAGCTCATTTTTAAGGTCCTGCCAGCGCTCCAGAGCGAGAATACTGTCGCCCTGAATCAGCAGACAATCTGCTCGAGTCGCCAGGGTGGGAAAGTTAGCACCCGCCAATACCTGCAAAGAAGTTACTTCTGTCACGAACTAGAGGCTAGCATGCCTCTCCCAAATCAAAATGTCATAGTGATTGCGTCGAAAGCACAACTCTATTGGCAGCTACCAGCACCAGTACGAAACACAACATGACACTACGCGATAGCGAGGCTGTGTCCCAACCCCTCCAGGACACTACTCCCGTGACTTTGGGACAATGGGGCCTTCATACTACTTCTTGCGTACTACGCAAGGAGGAACACATGAAATACCTACTGATCATCGTTCTAAGCCTAGTCACTCTGGTTAGTGCACAAGGCCTCAGCGTGACCTTGCATCCTGATGGCCTCACGGCGGCAGAGAGCACGAATCTAAACGGTTACGTGCCGATTGAATTCACCAGTCATGCTGGGCAGGAGTTTAATCTTAGCCTTAGTCGGCTCAAAGATGGCGTTCAGATAGAAGATTTTACAGATGTCTCCCAAGCACTAAACGCTGCGTTTGGCCCAGACAGCAGCACTGACCCTCGCCCGGGTATGACCCAGTTTCTGGAGATGGCAGACCTTAAAGGGGGAATGCTGGCAAAGCCTGGAGAAACCGCTACTGCTTACATCAAGCTCGAGCCTGGCACTTACGTGATTGAAGCCTCGTCTAACGAATCTGGCAACGATTATTTTTACAGCGTGCTGACTGTCACTGACGGTGAAACCTTAGCAGCACCAAACGCTGACCTGAACTTAGTCATGGTTGACCATCACTTTAGTTTTCCGGCCACGCTAAAAGCAGGTCCACAACGCTGGCAAGTTTCCAACATGGGCGAGCAGGTACATTTTGCCGTAATCTTCAAACTCGCCGAGGGTAAAACCCAGGATGATCTTCAGACCTGGATGGCCACGATGGGTCCAGAAGGTCCAGCAGGACCACCACCCTTTGACATGGAGGCCTCTTACACTGGGAATATTCAAGCGATTAGTCCTGGGCAGGACTACTATGTTGATGTCAATCTGCCCGCAGGTAACTATGTGGCCCTTTGCTTCTTGCCGGATATGGAAAGTGAGAAGTCACATGTCGAACTAGGCATGATGAGTAGTTTTAGTGTTGAGTGAGATGAGAGGGCTCGAGAACTCGAGCCCTATACCACCTTTGAAATTTTTGCAGCCATTTCAGCTAATCCATGTACTACAAATGCAGCACGAAATCCAAACAGAAACTAAAGCCCAAGGTGCAAACGTAATTTGTCATCCAGCTCGAGCATTAATTCAGTGGGTAGCGAGCCCAGGTAAGTTGTTAGCCGATTGCGATTAAGCCCGCGCACATAGTTAAGTTGAACCTTGCTGCTGTCTTTAAGCCCACAGCAAGCTACCGGCAACAAAACATCAAAAGGATAAAGCCTTGCTGTATTGCTGGTAATAGGCGCAACCACTAAGTGGGGCAGATAGTGATTAGCACTGTTGTTGGTCAGAATTACGGCAGGGCGTGTAAACCCAGGTTCGCCCTTAATACTTGGCTCCCAATCAACTCGGTAAATGTCCCCGCGTGTCATAAGTCTTCCATAGGTAGTGCTAGCCAGGTTTCCGCTTCTTCTTGCATTTCTTCTGAATTGGCATAATCGCTGGCAAATTGCCGATACTCAGTGATAAGACTTTGCTGTCTAAGCGCCTCCACTGCTGCCTCAATGGTGGCACTAAAATTGGCCAACCCCCTGTGACGCTGGTACTCCAGAAGGAAATCATAAGCCGACTTGGGCAAGGTAATGTGCTTTCTTAATGTGCTTTCCATAACCCATAGCCTAGCACACTCTTTGTGTTCAATATTTTGTCCAAGTCAGCTTCTAAGCTAAGCTGTTAGATATATTATGATCAGCTTAAAGGAAGGAAAAAAACCTTTATATGTTTCACGTTAATCACCGCTCTATTGGCCTGCTGGCCTCTTTCGTCCTTATGGCTTTTTTAACAGCTTATCTAGATATCAGGCTACCTGACCCAACCCAGCGTAAAGCAATTATTCCAAATACAACAAAAGATAAACTTTTGCAGCAGGAAACCCTAGGCACTAAAAGTTTCATTCAGCCTCGAAGCCCCATTCCCTTTTAAGATTTTCAGGAGTACATTAGTGCAAAGGACGCCATGCAAGTTGCTAACGGTTTAGTAGACGTACTGGCTGTGGAAAAACGCTTTAATTCCTCGAGCCTCTTGGTGCTCCTGTTTTCGCTTGTTTTGCTAACGGCGTCTATCGGCCTTAAAGCTTACCGCTTAACCTTGCCCTTTGAAGGCTGGACGACCACCACCGACTTTGAATCCGATGAGCCGATACTTGATAAAAAACTGTTAGATGTTCCCTCAGCCTTGCAGACAGGTGACAGAATCATTACCGTCAATGGCATAGCAGTTTTAGATGCACAAACACAGGCTGCTGTTGGCAAAGTAACAAGGCTCGAGTCCTATCAAGCCGGGAAGACTGTTACCTATACCGTCTTGCGAGCCGGAGAAACCCTTGAGGTAGAGGTTCCCCTTTATCCTGGGACAAGCCTTGGCTTCTGGCGCATCCTCAAAGAATTTTTTAGTAGCAACCATGTGGCCAGCCCGATGCTCTGGGTGGCAATTGCGCTGGTTAGTTTTGTTTACTACAAACGTCCCAATAATCTCACCGCACAACTTCTTTTCCTGCAAATTATGGCGACACTTGCATCCGGCATTAGCTGGGCAATTACACCTATGGGTGTTGCCGATAGCCTGCACCCACTTACATTTTATGCAGCCGGTTTCTTCACCCACTGGATTCATTTAACCCTTGAGCAGCCCTTAAGTTTACATATCATCCTCAGTTTTCCTACACCCAGTCGTGTGTTGCAAAACCGCTGGTGCTTACCCCTGCTTTACGGCATCCCCATACTGATACTCGTTTTGGCACTGACTGGCAATCCGTTGTTTAGCACCATGATTTCACCCTTTTTGCTGGTTGCACTCTACAATTTACTGGGTATTCTGCTGGTGGTACGTATGTTCTTTAAGCGCTGGGAGCCAGCTCAAAGTGCACAGGTACGCTGGTTTGGGCTTGGCTACGCCTTTTCAAATCTAGGCGTACTCATATTTGGGCTCAGTGTGGCAGGTCTGATTCCGACTCAAGTCTTAGCTATAGCGGAAGCCCTGCCGTACAACCTGATTTTTTTAGCTTGTATTTCGGTTGCTATTTTGCGTTACCATCTCTTTGATATCAACATCATCCTCAACCGCACTTTGGTTTATGGTGGGCTTACAGCTGCTGTCGTTGGGTTTTATGTATTGGTGGTTGGAGGCTTTAGTCGCTATTTTCACACCCAAAACAACCTCACCATTTCTCTGATAGCAACGGGTATGATTGCAGTTATCTTTAACCCTGCCAGAGAGCGCTTGCAGCGCGGCGTAAACCGTTTGCTTTATGGTCAGCGTGATGAACCTTATGCGGTCTTGAGTAAACTTAGTGAGCGTATCGTAGAACCCTCTGCCCTTTTACCCACCCTGACCGAAACTATTGCCCACATGCTTAAACTCCCCTATGCAGCGATTTTTTTGGGTCAATCTGGCGATATGCACATTGTCGCTTCACATGGCACACACACAAGTGAAGGTATCGCCTTGCCTCTGGCCTATCAGGGCGAAACAGTGGGCGAACTCAGACTCGAGCCCCGTGCAGGTGAAACTTTCAAAGCATCCGAGTTAAGCCTACTTACAACCATCGCCCAACAAGCCAGTGTAGCTGCTTATGCGGTTAAACAAACTCTGGACTTGCAACGCTCGAGAGAAGCCCTGGTGACGGCAAGAGAAGAAGAACGCCTGCGCATTCGCCGTGATTTGCATGATGGGCTAGGTCCAGAACTAGCCAGCCTGACCCTTAAACTGGATGCCTGTCGCAATCTGCTACGCAGCCAGCCTGACAAGGCCGAGCGGTATTTGCTCGAGCTAAAAAAGCAAAGCCAGGAGGCGCTGGCCAGCATCCGCCGTTTGGTATATGCCCTGCGTCCACCTGCTCTAGATGAACTGGGACTTAAAGGCGCTATTCAGGAAGTCATCAGTAAATATGAGCCCAGCCTCAACACCATCCTGCTAATGACAGAGCAGCATGTCACCTTAAGCGCAGCCGTGGAAGTGGCTTGCTACCGAATCGTGCAGGAAGCCCTAAGCAATGTCGCCAGACATGCCCATGCCACAACGTGCTTAATCAAGCTCGAGCTTGCCCATGACTTGCAATTAACTATTGAAGATAACGGACAGGGACTGCCTGAGCACTATCAAGCCGGTGTCGGATTGCGCTCCATTCGCGAGCGCGCTGAAGAACTGGGGGGCAGTTTGCAGGTAGTCTCACAACAAGGGACAAAGTTGCTAGTGACCTTACCCCTTCACACGCCAAGCTATGGTTATAAAACCAGCAGTCTAAAGGTGAACTAATGGACAAGATACGCATTCTCCTTGCCGATGATCACCGCCTTTTCAGAGAAGGCTTAAAAGTGCTTCTAGCCTCAATACCCGAGATAGAGATTGTCGCTGAAGCTGCAACAGGTGAAGAGGTCATCACCCACTCACAACAAACTATGCCCGATGTGATCCTGATGGATATCCAGATGCCAGTCATCAATGGGCTCGAGGCGACCCGGCAGATTCTGGCTAAGTCACCCCATATCGGCATCCTGATGCTGACCATGTTTGATGATGACGAATCGGTGTTTATGGCCATGCGGGCTGGGGCCAGAGGCTATATTCTTAAGGGTGCCGATCAGGAAGAACTCTTGCGGGCTGTTCATGCAGTTGCCAAAGGCGAAGCTCTCTTTAGCCCCAGCATTGCCACTAAGCTCATTCATTTTTTTAGAACGTCTTCGGCAACTTTAGCCGCCAACGCGTTTCCCGAACTTACCGAACGTGAACTGGAAGTTCTTAAACTGATTGCCCAGGGACTGAATAACCCTGATATTGCCCGCAGACTCGAGCTAAGCAGCAAAACTGTGCGTAACTACATCTCCAATATTTTTAGCAAATTGCAAGTAGCCGACCGCATGCAGGCCATGATCAAGGCTCGAGACGCTGGTCTAGGTAAGAACTGAAGCTTCGATAAAAGTCAGGGTATTGCTGCCATAAGCGCGGCTCTTGAAATGCGTTATGGCGAGCTCAAGCGTATAGTTGGTCGGATGTTGAAAGATGTATTGTCCGTTTGATCCGACGGGTTTAGCGTTAAGGAGAGTGTTAAAAATAGCGTTCAAATCCAGCGGATAAGGTGGAGCGGCAAAAACCACATCAAAAGCCTGGGGCTGGGTGCTCGCAAACTTCAGGGCATCTCCCTGAATCACGGTAGCTGCCAAGCCAAGCCGCTGCGCATTCTGGCGAATCACCGCGCTTGCTTCACGGCTCAGATCTACACAGGTCACCTGCCAACCACGCGACGCTGCCTCTAATCCTACCGCACCCGAACCACTAAAAAGGTCCAGAAACCGCCCCCGTTCCCGAAACTCCAGAATGTTAAACAGCGCCTCACGCAGACGGCTGGGGCTGGGCCTGGTACCTCGCCTGGGTGTTTCCAGACGCCGTCCCTTGGCACTACCAGCAATGATACGAGGCTTTGACACATCAGGAGTCTAACAGATTCCCGCCTGAGAACATCAGCTCTACTAAACCTAGGGCGCGGCCCTTATCTGAGCTAGCCTACCGCATCTCCACACAGGTTCATTTTCAGGTAGTAGTATCATCCCGACTGCTGCAACGTCAGCACCGATTCCTTACTGCCTTTTGCCCTGCAAACTCTCGTTGTCATCAAAAAGATAGCGTGGTTGACTTTGATCCACTACCCATTTTCCAAGAGCGCTAGTATGCCAACTATAGCCTTGCGACATAGGTCAGTGAGAAAGCCTTATATTTCCCTGGCCCGATAGGGTATTCTATGGCGTGATTCGTACGTTGTCCCCCGATGAACTAAGCTGGTTTTTAGCCCAGGCATTCACCTTTTTACAGCACAGCGACCCCAAAAGCTTCGCAGCACGGATTCTGCCAAGGCTGCGCGACGCTGAGCTCGAGGCTGACCGTATGTTCATCCTGAGCGAAGGTGAACCCCTGGCTGGAGTCTATGTCATCGCACCTGACATCGATGACGATGACCAGAATCTGACGCTGAGCTACGCCTGGTACAGGCATTCTGCGGCTGACCTGGAAAAACTCTTGCGCCATGTCTTTGCTCGCCATCACTACGAAGCCCTGCTCTTTCCGCTTTATAACCATAGTTCACAGTTGATTGAGCGTGTGTACCCAGTCTTTAAAAGCCTGGGATTTCGGCTCGAGACGGCTTGTGAGCTTGATTTTGAGCTAGCCGAGCTACCACCTCTGGGCTTACCCTTGGTGCTTGAGGCTTGGTCTCATGCTACTGAAGTGAGCTTTCGCGAACTCTATGAGGCGGCAGAGACGCCCATCAGTGACGAGTACTGGGCCTGGCTCAAGCGCTTTCGTGGACGCTTTGATCCGGATTTCTGGTTTATCACCTCAGAAACGCTCGACCAACCTTCCATCGGCTACGCCTTTTATGGGGCCAAGCGTAGGGGTCTGGAGGGTGTCTATTACTTGACCGCTGCAGGTGTGCTACCCATGCACCGACACTCAAGTGAAATGTTGCGCCGCGTGCTGCTCTCGAGCCTGCATGACCTGGCTTCACGCAGTCCTTTTGGGCGTATAGAAACAACGCTTTCTATGGCCGATCCCAAGCTCATTCAGATTTTTCAGTCGCTGGGCTTTGATACCTTTCACAAATATCAGCGCTTTATCAAGCCACCCACTTAAACGATTGCGAGAAATAAAGGCTCTTTATGGCACTGCCACATGAAGAAACCCTCAAGGTATTTGGTTGAAAACCCGAGGCTTCACAGGATTTTCACATCAGCATGAGGCGCGAATGCCGCAAACTAATCACTATCTCCCCTTGAAACAGCCTGTGTCAGCC
>CAZZPQ010000059.1:16808-18836 GCA_964655595.1 uncultured bacterium | reverse complement strand
ATGCTCCACGCCATAACCTTATGCCAACATATTTGTTATGTTAAAGTGATTGTTAAAATCACAAATCGTATTGAGGAATAACGAAAAGCTTGAGTGGCGAGCGAAGGCGGCGCGACGCGCCGACGTAGCGAGTCCACCTCCAAGCGCTTGTTAGGTTGCATTTCGCAATTCCTTGGCCAATTGATGAAGACAATTTCGATCTTCCATTGGAATTTTTGTTTGGGTCTGGATGTTCTCGCAAAACGCGAACGCATTCAGACCGAGCATGTTCCATCACGGTGTCCTGGTAATGATTTACCGCAAATCGGTGCCATTCTTTCGGAGTAACTACCCCATTTGCAGCGTACTCAATAAATGACGCTAATAACTTTCGATTTATCGGACGTTCATTCATTGCAACCTAGCAAGTAGTTATACGGAACAAGGGACTTATAACTACCTTCATCGGGTAGCTTTCCTGCCATATATGAGAGTCTTTCGGACTTCTGCTTTTGTAAGTGCTCATCTCCCTGCCATTTTTGGTGGTCGCTGCAATGCCCAAACTGGCTTAGCCTCGGCGGGTCACTGAGTAGTTGGGGGCATCCTTGATAATCGTAATATCGTGTGGGTGCGACTCGATCAGGCTGGCCTGGCTAATGGTGACAAACTGCGCCTTGTCCTGCAAACTGGCAATATCTGGCGTGCCACAGTAGCCCATAGCGCTGCGCAATCCCCCAAGCATCTGGTAGATGACATCGGCAACTGGCCCTTTGTAAGCAACCATCCCCTCAATACCTTCAGGCACAAGTTTCTTGGCGTCTTCCTGAAAATAGCGGTCGGCACTACCACCCGCCATTGCTCCCAGGCTACCCATGCCACGGTAGGCTTTATAGCGCCGTCCATCGCGTAAAATATCTTCACCCGGTGCTTCGCTGGTTCCTGCCAGCATCGAACCTACCATAACCGTGTCCGCACCAGCAGCGATAGCTTTGGCGATATCGCCACTCATCTTGATACCACCATCGGCAATGAGCGGTACAGCAGCGTCGCGGCAGACTTCGGCGACATTCATGATGGCGGTCAGCTGCGGCATACCAACGCCCGTAACCACCCGAGTCGTGCAGATGCTCCCCGGACCAATGCCGACTTTAAGCGCGTCAGCACCACAGCCTATCAGCGCCTCAGCAGCCTCCCTGGTCGCGATATTTCCTGCCACAACATCTACTGAAAAACTCTCTTTAAGATAAGAAAGGGCGTCCAGAATACCCTGTGAGTGCCCGTGGGCACTGTCCAGAACCAGCACATCCACCCCGGCTTTTACCAGAGCGCTGGCCCTGGCTTCCAGATCACTCGAGACACCCACCGCCGCCGCCACCCGCAAGCGACCCAGGGCATCCTTGGCAGCATCGGGAAAGTCAAGTTTTTTCTGGATATCCTTGATGGTAATCAGCCCTCTAAGTTTGTAGGCTTCATCAACCACCAAAAGCTTTTCAATCTTGTGGCTCTTTAAAATCTCACGTGCCTCTTCAAGCGTGGTACCCACCGGCACCGTCACCAGCTTATCTCTGGTCATCAATGCTTCGACGGGCTTGCTGTAATCATCCTCAAAACGCAAATCGCGGTTGGTGAGAATACCGACCAGCTTACCATCAGGCTCCACAATCGGCACACCGCTGATACGGTACTCGCGCATCAGGTTTTCAGCGTCCTGAAGCCTGGCATGACGGTGCAGGGTAATCGGGTCAACGATCATACCAGACTCACTGCGCTTGACCTTGAGAACCATATCGGCCTGTTCCTGAACCGAAATTTTCTTGTGGATAACGCCAAGACCACCCTGGCGTGCCATAGCAATCGCCATCTGTGTTTCTGTTACAGTATCCATAGCCGCCGAGATCAGTGGTACATTCAACCGAACATTGCGGCTAAACGCACTCTGCAAACTCACGTCTTTGGGTAGTACAGCAGAGAACGCCGGTACAAGTAAAACATCATCAAATGTCAGTGCGTCGCCCTGAAATTTATCACCCTGCATTTTTCCACCCTGCA
>CAZZPQ010000059.1:4727-16708 GCA_964655595.1 uncultured bacterium | reverse complement strand
TTTGTTGTGATTCGCTCGAGCCTTATTTAGGGTACTGGACATACTTCACCGCTCTTTCAAATTCATACTAGCGTCTTTTATTGCTGGTGTCTGCAGCTTTTCAAACCAGTGCGGAGGTAACCGTATGGCCCGTCCAGCCTGGTCGACAGGTGTATGGACCGTGGTCGCGAGTGCCACGATTTTATCGCCTTGCCGAAGATTGTAACTGAAACAAAAACGGCGACTTCGTGCCTCTGTTAGCCTGGTCTCCACAACAAGCTCATCATCAAAAGCAACGCTGCTGCGGTACTGCACACTCAGCTCACTGACCGCCAACGATATTCCCTCTGCGTCCATCTGCTTGTAGCTTAGACCCTGCTCACGAAGCCAGTCCACTCGAGCCAGCTCGAGCCAGACCACATAGCTGCTGTGATGTGCCACACCCATCTGATCTGTTTCAGCAAAGCGTACTCGCAGCGTGGATAAACTCAAAACAGCTCCCGGTTGGAATGAAAGCGCAACTTGGGCACAAAGCGCAATGATAAACTATCTGCCATTTCGCGCTGCAAGTAACCTGCCGCATGCTGCAAGGCCTCTACCAACTCGTCCAGCTGCTCTTCATCAAGTGTACTGATGGCGACACGAGCACTTTTACCATCGCCAGCGAGTTTAACCCGCTCAACAGTGACAACCAGAGGAATGCGAGGGTCTTTCAGGCTGCTGATGGTAGTACCCAAGAAGCGACTAATGGACAGCTCGAGGCGTTCGGTCTTGTTCATCAGTGCCAGCATAGCAAATCCCTGACTCACCTTGGGTTGCGCCCAGTTTGCTCAAAGACGGCCAGAACCTTGCGGTCCAAGCGCGACAATGCCATACCCTCCAGTCTATCCCGCGGCACAAGTTGACCTTCCAGCTCATGATGATGGATGAACGCTTCTGTGACCAGCGTCGGCCTGACCGTGATTCGAAAATGTGTGTAAGCATGCTGGACTCGAGCCAACTGCGGATAGGTTGCCAGCATGCTGTCAAGCAAAACAAAGCCCCACAAGCCCCCCAGAAGCCCATCAGCAGGGCGCTGCCTGAGCCAAATGCTGCCATCTTGCTGGTACAGCACAGCATACTTGTAGTGATGGGGTAGTTCGGCTTTGATTTTGGCCTGTGGCAACTGATGCTGCCGCCCGAGCTGCCTGGCCAGGCAGTGATTTGAGATTGGGCAGACTTCACAAGCAGGATTCCTGGGACGACAGATGGTCGCACCCAGCTCCATCAGCGCTTCATTAAAACTCCCGGGCTGGTCTTGGGGAAGATGTAGTCTGAGCAACTCCTGGGCAGAGTTTTCAGTCACCGAAGACAAGGCAAAAAGCCTGGCACTTACCCGCTTGACATTACCATCAACGGCTACCACAGCTTCATTATTCAGAATTGACGCCAGTGCCGCGGCGGCATAAGGACCGACACCAGGCAATCTGAGCCAGCCACGGTAGCTGGTTGGAAACCTGCCAGCATGCTCGGTCACCATCATTTGAGCTGCATGATGGACATTTCTGGCGCGGCGATAATACCCGAGTCCTTCCCACTGTTTTAATACCTCATCCAGAGGTGTCGCTGCCAGCGTCCAGACATCGGGAAAGCGTACAAGCCAGCGCTGGTAGTAAGGAATGACGGTTTTGACCTGGGTTTGCAGAAGCATCATCTCAGAAATCCACACTCGGTAAGGACTCCGCTCCCGCCGCCAGGGCAAGTCCCGCTTGTAGCGCTGGAACCAGTCAAGAAGTTCGTTAGTCATCGGGTCTTATTCTGACAGTGAGCAACCACTCAGCTCTGCATTCTGGATACCTGTTCGTGCGCAGAGATGCTAAACTCTAGTCAAAGCTGGGAGCAGGAGTGCCAAGGGACAAAAAAGACATCGGTGCAAGTTTTCAAGCACAAACCAAGTATCGGCGCGGTCAGCTACCCAACCGCACCGGTAAGCTTGTACCGTCACTTAAAGTCTACGCCAACCCCTTGGAGATTGCCATTTTACCTGTACCAGACTTACAGGGCGGGCGCGATTTGTGGGATACCCTGGCAGCTTCAAGGCAAGACATTCCCGAAGGTGGGCGCATCTGTCAGCGGGAACTCTCGCAGATTCTGTGGAGCACCGCAGGCTTTACCTACAATGCCCAACGCACCCACATCAGCAGTGAGGGTCAAAGCAGCGTTGAGACTTATCTGGTGGTCAGACAGGTGCAAGACATGTTCCCCGGCATTTATCACTACAATCCGCGTGATCACAGCCTCGAGTACCTAAAGCGCGGTGACCCAAGCGATGATTTGGTGGCGGCGCTCATGGGAGACACCAAGGTGGATGCCTGCGCCGCTATTCTGGCCTATACAGGTATTCCCTCACGTTTGGAGGATGGCGTAAAAGCCCGCGCTTACCGCTACTTATATCTGGAAGCAGGCGCAGCTGCTCAGTGTGCAGTGATGGCAAGCGTGGCACTGGATCTGGTCGCTACCTTCCGCGCCGAGTTCTATGATGATGAACTGTCACTCCTCTTGCAGGTTGATGGTGTGAGCGAAGTACCCTTATGCGTAGTCACCTTAGGAACCTGACATGAAGGTGTTTGTCTATGGCACACTCAAACCAGGCCTGCGCTATCACCATGTGGCCCAAGGTGCTGGACTCACTTATCAGGAAGAAGCCTATCTGGACGGTTTTGAGCTGTATCACCTCGAGCCTGAAAACTATCCCGCTCTGGTGCCGGGAAAAAGCCGAGTGTATGGCTGGCGCTTGAGCTTTGCTGATGAAGCACGCGCCTTAAACGCTCTGGATGAACTCGAGGGCGTGCACCTGAATCCCCCTGAATATAAGCGAGTTATTGCGAGGAGTCAACCTGGCACAGAAGCCGTCTGGCTTTATCTTTACTGTGATTATGAGCGCTTAAAGACGGCAGAACACCTCCCAGATGGCAATTGGCAACCAAAGGCAGCGCCCGAGCATCTGCCCAAAGGGCTCAGCTGACTTTGAGCCAGTGATCCAGGTTTCGTCTGGTCAGCGTAGCCAGGCGTTCAATATCATCACGGTAGGCCTCAATGATCCAGCTTTCAACCTCCTCAGGCAGAGGTTCACGTGGCGCTGTAACCACATTCATTTTTATAACTGGAGCTCTTAGATTCAGTTCCTTACCCTCTAAACCCAAGCGCTTTTTAAGGCTCAGATAAGCATTTAGCAGTGGCTCGGGAGGGCGCTCAGTCAGATTGGCAAGCCACTGGAAGCGCTGTCTTTTACTAATGTTTACGGGTTTTAGATCTGTTTCAACAGGTTCCAGTTCAAGAAAATCCAGTACTGCTTTAAAAGCTCCAGCAGTATCTTTTTTAAAATCGTCATAAAAAATCAGCATGAACTTCTCTTCAGGTACGATGGCGAGAAGGCGCCCCAGTTGCTCAGCATAGCGAGCAATTTCATCATAGAAAAGCACTTCTACTGCACGGTTATATTTAGGGATGCAGTTGCCTGCCTTACGCTCAGCGACAAGCTGCCAGGCTTTGGCAAAGTCCAGCTCATCTTCGTCACGACTGAAAACCAGTTGTGCGTGCATGGCATGAACCATCTCAACAGGGTTACGAAGCATGGCAATCAGCTTGGCATCGGGATTGTAATTCCAGACATTCTGAATGGCACAATTAGAGTATAGGTAAAATACAGAGCCCTCGAGCAAAACCTGTTGGCTGCCCGTTGCACCAGCAAATAGCTCATGATAGGACTCAAGGTCCTTACAAAGCTGATACCCTGGCAAGTCCGTGGCAAAAAAATGGGGTTCCTTGTGCTTTTCAGCTGGTGTGCTAACTTCTGGATGGCTACTCAAATAGGAAAACAGGGCAGTCGTCCCACACTTAGGTGCACCAACTATAAAGGTATTGACCTTGGTCATCCGATTACCGTTGGATTCAGTTTAAGTTTCACGAGTACGTAGATTAACATGGCAATATTCCACAAGGCTGTCGTCACCGCAGTTGCAATAGCTGCTCCATTCATACCATAGGCCGGAATGAGGATAATGTTGAGCAGAATGTTGAGCAGTGCCCCTGAAGCGATAATGACAGCTGCCTGATTTTGATGCCCCGTCATCGTCATGATAAAACCAACTGAACCCGAAAGTGCGTTCACTGCCTGCCCTGCCAGCAGAATAAGCAGCGGGATATAGGCTACGGTGTAGTCTTGGCCTGATAAACCCAGGAGAAAGGTGCCAGCCACAATCATGACTAAAGAGACCAGCACCGTGATGACAAAAATACCCCTGGCAGCCAGCGTAATGATGTTTTGCAGTTCCTTGTGCTCCCCCTTATTGTATAGTTCAGATATCATCGGCGCAGTAATGGTATTGACAGCTACCAGACCAAAGGATGCCAAATCAGCAAGTCTCGAGGCAACACTGTATAGACCAGCTAACGTTTCACCCTGAAACAAATCAAGCATCACGATATCAGTACGCCGCAGAATGAGATTCATACCCGAGATAAAAAATAGTGGCAACGACACCTTGATCCAGGTCGTGGTGTGATAAACAGCTTTCGCCTGATAGACAACAACTGGTAATGCCCGGTACAACCAGTAGCCACCCAGGGCAAAGGCGCTCAGAATTGAGATAAAACTGAGCAACATTAGCTGCGACGCAGAGACCAGCTGACCAGAAAACCAAAACAGTATTAAAGCGCTTAAGCCCAGGATAAGTGGGCGCACGATGCTATCAGGTATATAGGACAGGGCAACATGCTTAAAGGCGCGAAGACTCGCCTCACGCAACGTCGTAAGCGCGATAACAGCAATTAGTGGTAAGGCAAAAAAATATGTTATGGTTTTTTCTGTACCCAGTTGGGGCGCAAGATAATAAATGACGGCAGCAAGGAGTGCTATTAGTCCGGCACTCACTGCCTGGGACAAGGATGTTGCATGAAGTAAAACTCCGCGCAACTCGCCCCATTGCTTTTTGACAATGTATTGCGGAATAAACCTGACCAGCGAAGTATCTTGCCCCACCAGTGCCACAAGGATAAACACCTGTAACCAGGCCATAGCAACGTTATAGATCCCATAGCTCTCTACCGTCATCACTCTGGGAAGAATGATAGACATAACCAAAAAGGAAATAAGCAGGCCCAGGGGATTCAGCAGTATTAAACTCCCTGCGCCACGCAGCAGAGTACCTTCTGAACCACCACTACGTAACTTCATCATTAGTTTTTGCATTACTGTAGATTTAGAAGACGCCATGATCAGGTATTAGGGTCCTTTATCGGCAACGTCCGGAGTGTAGCATGTTTTTACCTCTATTAGTTGCAAACCATTCGACCTTTAATTCTCCCTTGGGGGACCAGCACGCCTCTAGCAACAGAGAAAAATTGATTTGCCGCTTCGCCTTATGGTTTTATGGCAAGACTTCAATTCAGGTCGACTAAGACTTATGATTCTCAAGCCAGAACACAATACTATCGCTTAAATGTAAGGAATTTCATAATTCACCAATCAAGAGAAGTCCAATGGTCAGAATCAGCTTGGTTAGTCAAGAGAAACATCGTCCAGAACGCATAAAGCGCCACTTGACAAGCCCGGCACAAACACTTACCATGACCTGCGTGCCAAACCGGCACTGTCTGGAGCATCCGTGTCACTCAAAGACTGGTCTATAATCGATTCAAGCCTGCGTGAGGGTGAGCAGTTTGCGCTTGCCAACTTTAAACTCGCCGATAAAATTGAGATTGCCAAGGCGCTTGACGCCTTTGGGGTCGAATTCATCGAGGTCACGACGCCAGTTGCCTCACCAGAAAGCCGTAAAGCCTGTGAGACGATTGCCGGACTTGGGTTAAATGCCAAAATTCTTACCCATACCCGCGCCCACCTGGAAGACGCTCGCATCGCAGTTGACTGTGGTGTTTACGGAATCGATCTGCTCTTTGCCACCTCACATGAACTCCGCAGCAACTCCCACGGCAAGGACATAGAAGCAATTATCGAGGAGAGCCGCGAGGTCATCCAGTTTGTCAAAAGCCACGGTAAAAACGTGCGTTTTTCCAGCGAAGATACCTTTCGCAGTGACAAGCGCGACCTCTTGCGCATCTACGCAGCCGCTGATGCGATTGGGGTAAACCGGGTCGGACTGGCAGATACAGTAGGCATCGCTACGCCCAGCCAGGTACGGGAACTGGTCGCTGACGTGCGGCAGGTGGTGCACTGCGACATCGAGTTTCACGGGCACAATGACAGCGGCTGTGCCATTGCCAACGCTTTTGAAGCGGTGCGTGCCGGAGCGACGCATATCGACACCAGCATTCTGGGGATTGGCGAGCGCAACGGCATTACGCCGCTGGGTGGGTTTCTCGCGCGCATGTTTACGCTGAACCCGGCACGGCTACAGAAAAAGTACCGGCTCGAGCTTCTCCCCGAGCTAGACCACATGATTGCGCGTATGACCGGTGTTGATATCCCCTTTAATAACTATCTGACTGGTCCTTTTGCCTATAACCACAAAGCAGGCATGCACTTAAAAGCGATTTATATAAACCCTGGTTCTTATGAGATTATCCCGCCAGAGGTCTTTGGCGTCGGTCGCCGTTTGCAGATTGGCAGCAAGCTGACCGGACATAACGCCATCGCCCAACGGGCCAAGGAGCTGGGGCTTGCCCTAAGCCGAGACGACATCAAACAGGTGACACAGCAGGTTAAAGCCTTAGCCGATGATGAGGACGTACCTTTAGAACAAATCGATCATCTGCTAAAGGCAAAAGACGATCAGAAAGTTACCGTATGAGGCTTGACGGATTAACGCTGGCGGAGCGCATCCTCAGCGTAAAAGCGAATCGGCGGGTAAGCGCTGGTGAGCTGGTAGTGGTTCCTGTTGATCAGGTCATGGTGGTCGATTCAATCGCTGGAAGCTTTTTTAAGCGCCTGGCACAGCTCGACGCGACGCCGCAGCATCCCGAGCGTGTGAGCATCGTCATTGACCATGTGGCCCCTGCTGCCAATGTCGAAGTCGCTACTGCGCAAAAGGACATCCGCGAATGGGGCAAGCTGCATGGTTGCCGCGTCTTTGACGTGGGACGTGGCATTTGCCATCAGGTACTTATGGAGGAGGGCCTGGCGCAACCAGGGGGAATCGTAGTCGGCTCAGACTCACACTCGACCACCTACGGCGCAGTTGCCTGCTTTGGCACAGGTATGGGCGCGACCGATATCGCGCTGGCAGCAGCGTCGGGCAAGACCTGGCTGCGCGTGCCGGAGACGATCAAAGTGACGCTAAGCGGGCAACTTGCACCCGGCGTGAGCGCCAAAGATGCCGCGCTAGAAATGATTCGTCTGCTAACGGCCGATGGCGCTACTTACATGAGTGTCGAGATTCATCTTACGGATGGGGCAGAAACTCTGACACGCAGCCAGCGTATGACACTTGCCAACCTAACAGTTGAGGCCGGGGCAAAATGTGGACTGATCGTACCTTCAGGAGAAATCCTCGAGCTGTATCAAGTATCTGACTGGCTCTATCCAGACGAAACAGCCAGCTATCACAAGCAGCTTACGATTGACCTCAGTCAACTCAGCCCCCGTATCGCTGCGCCCTTCTATGTCGATAATGTCAAAGATGCGACTGCGGTAAGGGGCAAAAAGGTTGATCAGGTCTTTATCGGAACCTGCACCAATGGGCGCCTGGATGACCTGCACGAAGCTGCTGCTGTACTAAGGGGAAAGCGAGTAGCAGCGGGGGTCAGGTTGCTGATTATTCCGGCCTCTTCCCAAGTATTAGAAGATGCCACCCGTGACGGCACGCTGCTGACGCTTTTACAAGCGGGCGCAACCATAGGCACACCAGGCTGTGGTCCTTGTATGGGGCGGCATCAGGGGGTGCTCGCCCCCGGTGAGGTCTGCGTATCGACCAGCAACCGCAACTTCCGGGGACGGATGGGAGCGGCTGACGCGGAGATTTACCTTGCCAGCCCGCGTGTGGCGGCAGCGAGCGCGGTGGCTGGGGTAATCACCACACCAGAAGCCTCAGAGGTAGTAGCATGAACTTTGCAGAGAATAGTACCTTCCCCATCAAGGGGGAGGCCAGGAAGGCCAGAGTCTGGAAGTTTGGCAATTCAATCAATACCGATGACATCCTGCCCGGCAAGTACGCGCCCTTTATGGTGGGAGAAGACAAGTTTCAGAAGTACGCCTTTCACCACCTTCGCGCTGAGTTTGCCCGGGACTTTCAGCCGGGAGATATTCTGGTTTGTGGTAGCAATACCGGGCTGGGCAGTAGCCGTGAGTACGCACCAGAGGCGCTGCGCAAACTGGGGCTTAAAGTCTGCGTTGCCAAAAGCTACGCACGCATCTTTTACCGCAACCTGGTGAATCTGGGTATTATTCCGTTTGTTGCCGCCGAGGTTGTGGACACTCTGCAGGATGGGGATTTAGTCACACTAGACCTCGAGCAAGGTCACTTGCAGCGCGGAGATGAGCTGTTTGCACTGACGCCACCACCCGCTTTTTTACTTACAGCACTTGAAGAAGGGAGTCTGCTTGATTATTACCGAAAGTACCAGCGGTTTCCAGGAGAAAGTCATTAGCCATTAGCTGTTCGTATTTAGCTTAATACGGAGCCCGATAAATTGATTATAGATTTAAAAAGCAGTTCCTCGGTTCCTAACGCTCTGCGCGGAATACATCATTGGGATAAACCCAATGAATTATCCGGAACTGGTATAAGATTAGAAAAGGAGAAAAGTATGATTCAGGAAATTGATACCCCCTTTGGCATTGTTGAAGCAGACCCAGACGCGCTCGAGCTGGGCGAGATTCTGGTCACTGAGGACGGCGTGGAAGTAGAAGTTGTAGGTCTTAACCCTTTACGCTTTGAAGAAGCGCCCATGGAAGACGAGGACTGGGGAGAATGATATAAGGGCGACCGACTGGTCGCCCTTACAGGAGGCACATGTGACCCAGACTTTAAGCCGACCCACCCCCCGCATCGCCGTAGTTTACGACCGCCTGCGCCCCGAAGAGCGTATGCTCTTTGAGGCATTTGAACGTGAAGGGATTGCCTTTGACCAGCTTTACGCACCGCATATTGCCGTGGACTTTAGCAGGGAGCAGCCCTTTGCGCAGTATGACGTGGTGATTGAGCGCTGCGTCTCCCAGACACGCGGGCTCGAGCTTGCCCGTATCTTCACCGCTTACGGTGTAACCTGTATTAACAACCCCGGCGTGATTGAAACCTGCGGCGATAAGCTGGCGACGAACGCGGCTCTGGCAAAACACAGCGTGCCAACACCCCGCACCGGAGTCGCCTTTGAGACGGAAGCGATTCTCAAACTCTGTGATGACTTTGGCTATCCTATCGTGATGAAACCGGTCATCGGCTCCTGGGGGCGGATGGTCAGCAAACTTTCCGACCGTGACGCCGTCGAAGCTGTGTTAGAGCATAAAGAGATTTTAGGTGGGCCAGCGCACAAGGTCTTTTACATTCAGGAGTTTGTGCGCAAACCAGGCCGCGACATCCGCGTCTTTGTCGTTGGCGATTCGGTCATTGCTGCCATTTACCGAAGCAGCGAGCACTGGATTACCAATACTGCCCGTGGTGCGTCTGCCAGCAACTGCCCTCTTACAGATGACATCGTGGAAATTTCCCTAAGTGCTGCCAGAGCAGTAGGTGGTGGGGTAGTTGCCGTTGACCTGGTTGAAAGCGAGCGCGGGCTTTTGGTCGTTGAGGTCAACCACACCATGGAGTTTCGAAATTCGGTGACGACCACAGGAGTTGATATTCCGGCGCTGGTGGTGCGTTATGCGGCGGAGCAGGTGGTGATGATTTAGATTTATGGCTTTAGCGGATGCCGCCAAGTAAGACCAGAAAAGCGTGCAAAGCCACGATCTGCTGTGACAAGCTCGCTCCCTGACTCAATGGCAAGAGTAGCTATGTAAACGTCCGGTACAGCGTTACCCGCAGCGTTCACATGTCGACACAGGTATTCGAAGATACGCCAGTGATTTTTGCCCGCTTCGACAATGCGGCTGTTGGGGTGGTTTCTGAGTTCGTTAATGATATCAAGCGCTTCCCCAGAACGCCTAGGCGCATTGAGAATACGAGGGTGGGTAACAATCCTGCCAAACCCGCTCAGGACAACATCACATAGACCAAACGCAGCATCGCTGTTAAGAATATTCTCTAGCCAGTTGTGATATGCTTGCTAATGTAAAGCAGACCGATCTTGAGCATAGATGAGCACATTCACATCGAACAAGATCACTTAAAACCATCCGTTATATCACGTGTTCCAGAATTGTCGTCGAGATCAACGCCAGGCTGAAGCCCACCAACGTTAAAGGTGCGAAGTTCAAAACCTTGCTTTTTTTGGTCAGCCCTGCGTGCCAACTTCTCCCGAAGTGCATCTTCGATAACAGCAGTCAGGGTTTTATTGTGCTCGAGCGCATAGCGTTTAACACGGTTCATTAAATGCACGTCAAGCCTCACGGTAGTTCGCACACTCATGATCAAAGCATACCGCAACTGACATCTTTATGTCCCTCGAAATGCCATGATTACTTTATGTCTCAGAAGGGTCACTATGGGAGATAAACTCAACGTCTCTATCGTCGGTGCCTCCGGCTACGCTGGGGGTGAATTTTTGCGGCTGGCCCTCGGCCATCCGCATCTGAATGTGGTACAGGTCACCAGTGAACGCTACGCGGGCTTGCCCGTGCCTATTGTGCACCCAAATATGCGCAGCGTCTCAAAACTTAAGTTCTCGAGCCTCAAGGACCTGCAAGAGAGCGACCTGCTGGTTCTGGGCTTGCCGCATAAGCATTCGGCAGAGCGCTTTGATGAGTTTAGCCGTTTTGCGCCGCGTATGATTGACTTGGCAGCAGATTTTCGGCTGACAGACGCAGCAGTGTATCAAAAGTACTATGGTGAACCACATCCGCGCCCGGATTTGCTTGGCAAGTTTGTTTATGGCAATCCTGAACTCTTTCGCGAGAAGCTGAAGGCGGCTACCCACATTGCAGGAGCGGGCTGTCTGGCGACTGCTTCGATTCTAGCGCTTTATCCGCTTGTGAAGCATGCGGTGCCAGCACGTGGTGACATTATCGTTGAGGGAAAAATTGGCTCGTCAGCAGCAGGTAATAAGCCCTCTGAAGCGGGGCACCACCCCGAACGGATGGGAGTGGTGCGCACCTACGCCGCCACTGGACACAGGCATCAGGCCGAGATTCAGCAGGCCCTACCGGGGCGGTTTCCCATTCACCTGACGGCAACTGCCATAGAGCGGGTGAGGGGTATCCTGGTGACGGCGCATGTATTTTTGCCAGATGGCTATAGTGACCGCGACGTGCTAGGGGCGTTTCGCGACACCTACGCTGATGAACCCTTTATTCGGCTGGTCACTGCCCGGCGCGGCATTCACCGCGTGCCAGACCCAAAGATTCTGGACGGCACCAATTACTGTGACATTGGTTTTGAAGTCGATAATGACACAGGCCGTGTGGTGGTCATGAGCGCTATTGATAACCTGGTCAAGGGTACAGCGGGTCACGCTATTCAGGCGCTGAATATCAGCATGGGCTGGCAAGAAACCTTGGGGCTCGAGTTCTTTGGCTTGCACCCTTAAAGCCTGTTGTTGCGTATGCTGGTAGCATGACAGTTCGACCGAAGCTGACCTTAAGTGACCTGACCAGGGAGTTTTCTGCAACGACGCTCTCACGGGCACATGGCATACGGCGTGATGGCAAGATCCTGAGTATTTCTTATTCTGAAGAAGATGATGTAATCCTTTCAAGAGTTCGTGGCTCGAACCGAGAGACCTACGTGCAGGAGATTGACCTGTTACCCGACGGTGATGTAGTTGACCTCGAAGGCTATTGTAGTTGCCCGGTTGGTTACAACTGCAAACATGTCGCAGCTGTGCTTATCGAACTGTTTGAATCGCGTGTTTCGGGTGCTGCACCGAAAGCTTCGGTAAAAGTGAATCCGCCCAAGCGCTCAAGGGCCACA
>CAZZPQ010000059.1:0-4627 GCA_964655595.1 uncultured bacterium | reverse complement strand
CGACTGCCTCCACCACACCTATGTCTAAAGCCCTTGACAGCTGGGTTAATCAGGCACGCAGGGGCGCGACGCTGGCATCAGGATTTTCGACGAATCACCGCTTGTTATATATGCTCTCACTATATTGGGAGAACGACAAACGGGAGGTTGGGCTCGAGATTTACGCTGGAAAGCTCAAAAAAGACGGCAGCTACTATGATATCTCACCCTTTAGCGGTGACCTGCTGGGCTCAGGCAGGGCGCAATATGTACGGCAAGATGACGACATCATCCGCCTGCTGACGATCGGTAGTGGATATGGTTACAGCTTAAAGCGCATCCGCCTGATGAATACTGACATCAGCCAGTATCTGCTGCGGCGCCTGCTTGCGACAGGGCGACTTTTTTGGCTGGAGCAGCTTAAAACAGCCTTAGTGTTAGGGAACAACCGAAGGGCGACACTGGCCTGGCAGGTTCAACCTGATGGCGTGCAACTGACGACCCTGCAGGTACAACCAGAGGCTGAAACGGTGTTGCCGTTGACACCCCCCTGGTACGTGGATACGCTGCGGGGGGAAATGGGGGTGCTCGAGACAACAGCAAGGCCTGAAGACGTACGGCTATTTCTGAATTGTCCACAGGTGCCAGCAGCGGAACTGCCCCAGTTTAAAAAAGCCTTCAAAAACTTGTCTGAGACTTTCCCTCAACCAGAGCCTCTTACGGTCAAACATTCCTCACCAGAGCTTGTGCCGCGCCTGACCCTTTCAACAATCATGCTACCTAGTTGGTATGGCAGGTCCAGCGAGCCAATTGAGACTGCCGCCCTCGAGTACCGCTATGGTGAGGTGGTGCTCCCTGCTAGCGACACAGTAACGACGCCGAGCCATTACCACAACGGTGTTCTATCCGTCATGACACGTGAACCCAAGGCCGAGCGCAGCTCTCGGGAGGTTATGGAAACCTATGCCCTGGTGACCGTTAGCCACTCTTACCCCTATCTGCCCAAAACCATGCACCACCACTTTGTGCCGTTTACCCAGCGAAGTCGTTGGACCGCAGCTTGGCAAAACTTTGTCCTAAAGGCAGTGCCCCTGCTGCGTGAACTGGGTTGGGAGATTATTTTTGATGAGAGCTTTAACTATCAGATTGTTGAACCTGAGGGCTGGTACGGCGAGCTGGAAGCCAGCAATGAGGGCTGGTTTGGGCTCGAGTTGGGTGTTGTCATTGAAGGTGAACAAGTCTCGCTGATCCCACTCCTGCTTGAATTGTTAACACGCTTGCCTGGCGCTTTTAACAGCGAGGCACTGGCTAAACTGCCCGATGATGAGACGATTCTGGTGCCTTACGGTGCAAAACAGCTGGCGATACCAGCAGCACGGGTCAAAGTGATTCTGGCAACGCTGGTCGAGCTATATCTCAAGACTGGTCTTACAGATGACAAATTGCACTTGCCCCTCCTGGACGCTACGCGCATTCTCGAGCTTGAAGAAGCGCTCGAGCTGCGCTGTTTGGGGGCTGATGAATTACGGGCTTTAGGCGAGCGGCTCCGCAATTTTGCAGGAATTGCGCAGGTTGCTCCTGATCCTGGCTTACAGGCAACGCTGCGCCCCTATCAGCAGCAAGGGCTTTCCTGGCTCCAGTTCTTGCGGGACTATGGACTGGCCGGAGTCCTGGCAGACGATATGGGCTTAGGCAAAACGCTGCAAACGCTGGCGCACCTGCAACTGGAAAAAACTGCCAGGCGGGCAACCTTGCCGTCGCTGGTGGTCTGTCCAACCAGTGTCGCACCCAACTGGCTCAAGGAAGCCGAGCGCTTTACTCCGAATCTCAGAGTACTACTCCTTTACGGCAAAGAGCGCAAAGCGCATTTTGACTCTCTGGCAGACTATGACCTGGTTATTACTACCTATCCACTTATTGCCCGCGACGTTGACCTACTGAAAGCCCAAAACTTCTACTATGTCATTCTAGATGAGGCGCAATACATCAAAAACCCAAAAACCAACGCCTTCAAGGCAGTTGCAGCTCTCAGCGCCGAGCACCGACTGGCACTCTCTGGAACACCTCTGGAAAATCACCTGGGGGAACTCTGGGCACTCTTTTACTTTCTGATGCCGGGGTTTTTAGGTTCTGCAGAACGCTTTCGTCAACTGTACCGCACACCGATTGAGAAACAAGGTGATTCACAGAGGCAGCAGCAGTTGGTAAGGCGCGTCAAACCTTTTATCCTGCGACGGAGTAAACAGGTGGTGGCCAAAGAGCTACCCGAAAAGACCGAGATTACTGTGCCCATTGAACTTTCGGACGCTCAGCGTGACCTCTACGAAACGCTGCGCGTCGCTATGCACGAACGCGTCCGGCAGGAGATTGACAATAAGGGTCTGGCACGCAGTCAGATTATGGTTTTAGATGCGCTCTTAAAACTACGGCAGGTCTGCTGCGACCCACGGCTGGTCAATGTGCCAAGTGCCAGAAAGGTCAAGACCTCGGCCAAGCTCGAGTGGCTACTGGATACGCTCCCCGAAATGCTGAGCGAAGGACGCAAGGTACTGATTTTCTCGCAGTTTGCCACGCTTTTGCAGTTGCTGGAGGCCAGCCTGGATAAGCTCAAGGTCCCCTACGCCAAATTGACCGGGCAGACCAAAGACCGCGAAGCGCAGATTCATGCTTTTCAGGAAGGTGCAGCGCAGGTCTTTCTTATTACCTTAAAGGCAGGTGGCGTAGGGCTCAACTTAACGGCTGCAGACGTGGTCATTCACTTTGACCCCTGGTGGAACCCGGCTGCCGAGAATCAGGCAACTGATAGGGCGCACCGTATCGGGCAGGACAAGCCAGTTTTCGTCTATAAACTCATTAGCGGTGGCAGTATTGAAGAAAAAATTCTTGCACTTCAGGAGCGCAAGGCAGCACTGGCCGAGGGTATCCTCTCGGGCAGTCTGAGCAAAGCAGTAGCGCTCACCCCAGATGATGTACAGATGCTTTTTGAGCCTTTATCATGAGCGCTCTGGAACAGCTCCTGACCGGTCAGGGCGCTTTTGCCCCGGTTCGCAACATCCTGCAGGGGCTTGAATTAAAGCAGCTAGGCGTTCGCCCCGACCTGGCCCCGCACAGCATCTATGAAGAGCTGTGGCACCTTGTGTACTGGCAAGACTTGCTACTGGCCTGGATGGGCGGGGAGGTGCGGCACCTTCCCAAAACAGCAGCCGAGAGTTGGCCACTTAAATCAGCGCCCGATGATTTGCAGGAAGCGCGAACGCTGGTCCGGCGGTTTTTAGAAGGCGTCAACGCCGCGAGGGAAGCCTCCAGGAACACAAGCAGCCTAGATGCAGTCATTCATGGCAAGTACACTGTTCGCTCAACACTCGAGTCCCTCATGGCCCATAACAGCTACCATCTGGGGCGTATCGTGCTGCTCAGGCAACTCATTGGCATCTGGCCACCGCCTGGTGGCGGAGATAGCTGGTGAAAACCACCAAACTCAGCCAGGCGGACGCTGCACACTTGCTGACGCAGTATCACTTTCGCCAGGGAGACGCACATACTGTTTTGCAGCGGCTTGGCAGCGTGCAGTTTGACCCACTCAACCCACTGGGGCGCAATCATGATCTGGTACTGCAGGCCAGGGTGTCTGACTACCGCGTTCACGACTGGGAGCAGTTGGCTTATGGCGAACGCGTCGTCTATGATGCCTGGGATAAGCAGGCGTCGCTGGTGCTCACGCAGGACTGGCCCAAGCGCCGCATTTACCACCGCTGGCACAGCAGCTGGTGGGAGGGGCGTATCCTGAAACCGCACAAGGCAGCGATTCAGCTGGTGCTAGCGGAACTGCGCGCACGTGGCCCTTTAAGCAGCAGCGAGTTTCATCATCAGCCGCATATTAGCGATTGGGAAGGCACCTGGTACGGTCCCAAACTGACCAAAAATGTGCTGCGAGCGCTGTGGCATACTGGCGCAGTGATGACTCACAGCCGCAAAAATGGGCATCATGTCTATGACTTGACCGAGCGGGTATTACCCGCCGAGCTGCTGGCTATGCCAGCTTATACGGAAAGGCAAAGCCTCGAGTGGCTCATCAAACTACGGCATCAGGCAGTCGGTCTGCTGCGCCCCAATGCCAGTGCTGAGGTCTGGAGCATGGATATCCCTGCTATCACACGCAAAAAGCTGATTCTCGACCTGGTCAAGCAGGGCAAGCTTGTCTCTATTGATGTTGCTGGAACCACCTTTCATGCCTTGCCCGCGTTCCTTGAGCTGGCGGAGCCGCAAATTTCACCTGAGATGCGCTTTCTGGCACCCCTAGACCAGCTTATGTGGGACCGTAAGGCTGTAGGGCATATCTTTGGCTTTGATTATCTGTGGGAGGTCTATAAAAAAGCACCCGACCGAAAATGGGGCTATTATGTGCTACCCGTTATGTATAAAGACAGCTTCGTAGCGCGCTTTGATGCACGGCTAAAGGCTAAAGCGCTCGAGCTTTACACTTGGTACTGGGAGCCTGGGGTGACGCCAGATGCCGAGATGCTGGGCGCGCTCGAGCGCGCCGTATCCAGATTCATAAGGTATCTGGACGCTGAGCAGGTCAAGCTCCCAAGTGGCATGGACGCTGGCACGCGCCGCGCCTGGCAACAAAGTGCAAAGTTTAGAGAAA